>JBGVPG010000025.1:0-4370 GCA_045126855.1 Eubacteriales bacterium
GCTTAATTTGTAATTTGAAACTTTCAGGATAATGCTTCATTCCTTTTCTTCCTGCCATACAAAAAACCTCCTGCAGTAGATATTTCTATTCTACTACAAGAGGCTTTTTATTTCAATGTCCGTTTTTATGGGGTCAGTTCATTTTCCTCGTGTTTTTTTATTGATCTTTGGTCAGCCAGAAGTAATCTCCGCTAACCAGTCTCTCAATATATATTCCGGTGCTGACCATCATAAACGCAGGAATGGAGAGGCCCTCAGTATCATCGTAGCCCTCCATAAGATTCCAGCCCTCGACGTCCTCAAACACCAGCTTTTCAAGGGCGGTACAGCCCATTGCCGCGCCATAGCCGATTCTGACGATGGTGGCAGGGATATGAGCCTTTGTAACGAATGTGCAATCCTGGAACGCGTAATTTGCGATCTCGCGAACAGGCAGACCCTTATAGCTCGAGGGCATATAGAGCTCGGTATCCATAAAGCTGCCGATTCCGGTGATGATATAATAGCTGCCGTCCTCGCTGAGCATGAAATTCAGGCACTCCTCGACGGAATATTTAGCATCACAGACAGAGCATCGCCTTGCATCATTCCAACTGTGGCCCACGGCAGCAATGACGGCGGTGCTTGCAGATATGATCTCATCGCAATTCTGGCACTCCACGATCTTATAACAGCTTCCGTCCTCACGGCAAAGGGGGTCAACAACGTCACTTATAAACTCCTCGCCGGGGATATGGCCCTGGCTTTCGATCACAAAATGCTCTCGTTTAAGCTCGTCCTTGCATACCGAGCAGTAAACAACCGAGTCATACCTACCGTCATTATAACAATCGGGAGAAATCTCGTTTTCACTCACGGCCTCGGACTCCTTATGTCCCTCGCTCTTCTCGACCTTCTTTTTTCTGGAGAGCTCCTCCCCACAGATCTTGCAATAGGTCACCTTGTCGTAGCTACCGTCCTCGGTGCAGCTGACGGGAATTTCATTCTCAATAACAGCTTCGTCGCCAATATGTATATGTATGCCCGGCTTGTCATCCTCGGTCTCATCGTCCTCGGGTGTGTTATCGGGCGCTTGCCTACAGGCGCATAAAACAAGTAGCGCCATAAGCAAAATTAATAACAGATTATATATTTTCATAGATATTTACCCCTTCTTTGTAAATTATATCACAGTTTTTTCGTTTTTTCAATATCAATCTCGCAAAATATTCATTTTGACATATAATACAGTAATAATTTTCCAATTCACTTGACTACTAAAGGAAAAAATATTATAATAAAGGGTGTGTTAGTTTTTGATAAGATCTATGATAGAGCAAGGATGTCACGTAGGCTTCTTTGGCCTCGGTAGGTCAAACCTATCGCTTTTGCGTACACTTCATCTTGAAAATTGCAGTATTACCCTGCGCTCCGACGGTAATATCGATCCCGATTTCCTACCGGGGAGCAGAATAATGTGCAGTGCGCTCGCCTGCGAGGACGTGAGCGAGGATATTCTTTTTCTTTCACCCTCGGTTAAACGCGAGAGGTTTAAAAATTCGGGCGGTGTTATTCTCTCCTCGGATTACGAGCTTTTCCTCGAGGAAAACAACGCCTCTCTGTTTGCCGTCACCGGATCTGACGGCAAGAGCAGTACCGCAAGGCTCGTAAGCCTTCTTCTTAGAGAGGCCGGACACAAGGCGGCCGAGGTCGGAAATATGGGTATTCCCATGTACGAGAGTCTCGGTGCGTCAAATATCTACGTTGCCGAGTTGTCGAGCTTTATGCTCTCGGCGGCAACTCCCACGGCAAAGGTAGCCGCTCTTACAAGCCTATCCGAAAACCACCTTGACTGGCACGGAAGCTACGAAAACTATAAGAAAACAAAGATTGATCTATTAAAAGCCTCCGAAAAATATGTAATTTCGGACGAGAATGACGAGATAAAGGGTGCGTACGGTATAGTCAGTATGCAAAAGAGCCTTTTCGAGCTTATGCAGGACTACCCCGCCGAGCTTTATCTGACGGTCGATGGCGGATACATACTGAAAAACGGTAAAAAGATCCTTCCCTTGGATCGGGTCTTGCGACGCGAGGAGCATAATATTAAGAATCTTATGCTGGCTATCGCAATGAGCGATGGATATTGTGAGAGCGACGAGATTATGCGAGTCGCAAGCAGCTTTTCAGGGCTTGCCCACAGATGCGAGAAATTTCTCTCAAATGGGGGCGTGGACTATTACGACTCCTCAATCGACACCAGTCCATCAAGAACGGCCACCACCCTGCGCTCGCTCAACCGAAAGCTTGTGATAATTCTGGGCGGCAAAAGTAAGGGTCTGGACTATTCGTCTATGCTGGATGCCCTTCGCGACCACGCAACGGCCGCGGTGCTCGTCGGTGAAAATAAATATGAAATTTTATCGGTTATTGCCGATGCACTCCCCTGCTATATTGCAGAGGATTTTGCCGAGGCTGCCGATTTAGGAATAAAGCTTGCACGGAACGTGGGCGCACTACTGCTCTCACCTGCCTCGGCAAGCTACGATATGTTCGCGAGCTATGAGGCACGCGGCATATGTTTTAAAAAACTGGTTAGAAAAGGTATTACAGATGAAGAAAATCTATCTCGACAACAGCGCGACGACTAAAATATGCGACGAGGCTCTCGAAAAATACGTCCTGGTCTCAAAGGAATGCTACGGAAATCCCTCCTCGCTCCATTCAATGGGCTATGAGGCGGAGAAGATCATTAATACCGCAAGAAACGAGATATGCACTTCTCTTGGAGTCAAGGCCGCCACGGTCATCTTCACCGCATCGGGCACAGAGGCGAACAATCTTGCCATTTTCGGCCGTGCGCTGTCTAAGGAGAGATACAAGAGGGGCTCGAAGATCATCACAACCATGGGCGAGCACGCTTCGGTGGATTCCCCCCTCCTTGCCCTCGAAAAGATGGGCTACAATATTGTAAAGATCCCAACAGCAGGCGGCGAGATCGATATGGAGACTCTTTCAAGGGAGCTTACCAAGGATGTAATTCTCGTCAGCATGATGATGGTGAATAACGAGACGGGCGCTCTTTACGACACGGGTGCGGTGGCGAAGCTGATGAAGGCGATGTCACCCGAGGCACTCCTTCACCTTGATGCGACCCAAAGCTACCTGAAGCTTCCCTTCACGAAAATCAAGAGTGGCTGGGATATGATAACCATTTCATCACACAAGATCGAGGGACCTAAGGGCGTGGGCGCACTTGTGGTTGACGGCTCGGTGATGAAGGCAAAGGGACTTGCTCCCATAACCCTTGGCGGCGGTCAGGAGGGCGGTATGCGCTCTGGCACAGAGAACGTTCCGGGTATTGCCGCATTCGGAGAGGCGGTAAGGCTTGGATTTGCTTCGCTTAGCGAGAGATATGAAAAAATGAGCGAGCTGAGAGACTACCTTATTTCACGCATTTCCGACGAGGCTCCCGAGGTGAAAATCCTTGTTCCCAAGGCAAATGCACCGCATATTGTAAACATTACTTTACCAAAAATCAAAAGTGAGACTATGTTGCACTATCTTTCCTCACTGGGAATATTCGTTTCCTCAGGCTCTGCCTGCTCGTCAAACGGAGGGCATTTCTCCTCTGCCCTGACCGCATTCGGCAGGAGCGAGGGGGAGGCAGACAGCTCTATTCGCATCAGCATCTCCCACAGAAATACAAGAGAGGATATGGACGGCTTCGTTGATGGCCTTAAAAGCGGCCTTGCAAAGCTATCCAGAATGAGATAATGGCAAATATAACCGTAATCACCGTGGGCAGCCTGAAGGAGGGATACCTCAAGGAGGCGGTCGCCGAGTACAAAAAAAGGCTCTCACAGTATGCGAGAGTCGAGGAGATAAATATTAAGGAAGAAGCTATCCGTGACGAGGATGATCAGAGCGAGATCAAGCGTGCCCTGGAGAGCGAGGCTGACAAGATACTTGCCGCCATTCCAAAGGGTGCAGGCAAGATTGCCCTCTGTGTCGAAGGAAAACAGTATGATTCCCCTGCCCTTGCCCGACTTATTGGCAGAATGGCAGATGAGAGCGGCAAAATTGCCCTCATCATCGGCTCGTCCCACGGACTTTCGGACAGGGTTAAAAGAGAATGCGACATCCGTCTGTCATTCTCGCAGCTTACCTTCCCCCACCAGCTGATGAGGGTAATACTTTTTGAAACACTCTATCGCTCGTTTACCATTCTGGCGGGTAAAAAATACCATAAATAAATATCCCCCCGTAAAACGGGGGGTATTGCATTTTCGGGCATAGCCCTAACCGCTACTGGCGGCGCACAAGTGCGCTTTAGATTGGCCTGCCAGCCATGCAATTGTTACTTACTACCCATAAATGGGTCCCGTGGG
>JBGVPG010000026.1:0-38256 GCA_045126855.1 Eubacteriales bacterium
GGAGATGATGGGTATTATCTCAAAGAAACCTATGCCCACCTACCCCGACGGATTTCCTAAGGAAATTCTTGACGAATTTTCGCGTCGTGTAGGCAGAGGCGTTATCTGTAACAAGCCCTACTCGGGCACAGACGTTATCCGTGACTACGGAAAGGCGCACTGTGACTCGGGCGATCTCATCGTCTACACCTCTGCCGACAGCGTGTTCCAGATCGCTGCCCACGAGGAGCTTGTGCCCCCCGAGACCCTTTACGAATACTGCCGTATTGCCCGTGAGCTGCTCACAGGCGAGCATGCGGTGGGCAGAGTTATTGCCCGTCCCTTCGTAGGCACCGAGGGTAACTACAAGAGAACAGAAAACCGCCACGACTTCTCCCTCACCCCTCCCAAGAAGACGGCTATGGACACTATTGGCGAGAGCGGTCTCGAGGTGATCTCTGTCGGCAAGATATACGACATCTTCTCGGGCGCAGGCATTAAGCGCAGCCTGCCCACCCACAACAACACCGAGGGCATGGAGGTGCTGAGCTCTGTTGTGAAGGAGGACTTCAATGGTCTTTGCTTTGCAAACCTTGTTGACTTCGACATGCTCTACGGTCACAGACAGAATATCGACGGCTATGCCGAGGCGCTCACCGCCTTTGACAGCTGGCTGCCCTCCTTCCTTAGCGAGATGAAGGAAGATGACGTGCTGATGATAACCGCCGACCACGGCTGCGACCCCGGTGACGAAAGCACCGACCACACCCGTGAGATGGTGCCCCTCTTTATATACGGCAAGGCTATTCAGCCTAAGAATTTCGGCACCCTCCTTGGCTTTGATCACATCGGCGACACCGCAGCAGCCCTTCTTGGCGTTCGTCACGGTGACGAGATCTGCGAGGTATAATTATGAGTACGGTAGTTAATACGAGAGCACTCCTCGCCATGGCAAACGAGGCGAGGGCAATGTCATACTCCCCCTATTCGGGCATTACCGTAGGTGCGGCGCTTCTGACCGCTGACGGCAAGGTTTACCGTGGTGCGAACATTGAAAACGCATCCTTCACCCCCACCGTCTGCGCCGAGCGTGTTGCCTTCTTCAAGGCTCTGACCGAAGGTGAGAGCGAATTCGTTGCCATCGCCATTGCAGGCGGCGAGAAGGACCAGCCCCCCAAGGCAGACTTCCCTCCCTGCGGCGTTTGCCTTCAGGTTATGAGCGAGTTCTGCAGAAAGGATTTCTACGTTATCTGGGGCAACGGCGAGAAGATTACCAAGAAGACCCTGGGCGAGATTTTGCCCGATGGGTTTGATAAGAGTAAAATGTAATGACGCCCCAGGCGTCAATTCATGCCAAAGGCAATTCATGGCAACGCCAATTCATGTCCGAAGGACAATTCATGCCGAAGGCAATTAATAATGAAATGAAGTCTTGCGAATTCATGAATTGATGCACTATGCGCATCATGAATTGAAAACTCAGGTTTTCATGAATTGAAGTCTTCGACTTCATGAATTGAGGGCACAGCCCTCATTAGATGAAAGGACATAAACATGCAAGATATAGGAACACAGTTTCACATTCGTTGTAACGTAGGTGACGTTGGTCGCTACGTTTTTCTTCCCGGTGATCCCGGACGATGTGAAGAAATAGCAAAGCATTTTGACAACCCTGTTCATATCGGAATGAACAGAGAATATAACGTATACACAGGCACTCTCCTCGGCGAGAAGGTGTCGGTTTGCTCTACGGGTATTGGCGGTCCCTCCGCCTCTATCGCCATGGAGGAGCTCTCTGCCATTGGTGCAGACACCTTCATTCGTATCGGTACCTGCGGAGGCATCGACCTTGACGTTCTCCCCGGTGACATCGTAGTTGCCACGGGTGCAATCCGCTTCGAGCACACCTCCCTTGAGTATGCGCCCATTGAGTTCCCTGCGGTTTCGGACTTCGGAATTGCGGCGGCTCTTAAATCCGCAGGCGAGGAGCTTGGCTTCCGTACCCACACGGGTATCGTTCAGTGCAAGGACTCCTTCTACGGTCAGCATTCCCCCGAGAGGTCGCCCGTATATTACGACCTGCTCCAGAAGTGGGAGAGCTGGAAGCGTCTTGGCGTTAAGGCAAGCGAAATGGAGTCGGCTGCCCTCTTCGTGGTTGCCTCCGCCCTTCACGTTCGTTGCGGCAGCTGCTTCCACGCCGTTTGGAACCAGGAGAGAGAAAAGCTTGGCATGGCTATGCCTATGACCGAGGATACCTCGGGCGCTATCCGTGTGGGCATTGAGGCGATGAAGAAGATCATTGCCAATGATTTACAAAGCAGGAAGTAAGAGGATCGATTATGAAAAAGGTTCTGGTTATCGGAATAGCAGGCGGATCGGGTAGCGGAAAGACCACTCTGGCGCAGAATATCATCAGTCACTTTGAGGATCGCATCAGCCTTCTTCGTCACGACGACTACTACAAGTGCCAGGATCACCTCTCTATGGAGGAGCGTGTCAAGACCAACTACGACCACCCCCACGCCTTCGACACCGATCTGCTTATCTACCATATTGATGAACTGCGCGCGGGACGTGATATTCTTGCGCCTACATACGATTATACAAAGCATACGCGCGCGGCAGAGACAAGAGCCGTAAAGGCGAGCAAGGTCGTCCTTCTCGAGGGTATTCTCATTCTCGAAAACCCCGAGCTCCGTGACAAGCTGGATATGAAGATCTATGTTGACACCGACGCCGACGTGCGAATCCTCCGTCGTCTGCTCCGTGACGTTAAGGAGAGAGGAAGAAGCCTTGATTCGGTCATCGGCCAGTACCTTGAGACGGTTAAGCCCATGCACGAGGCATTCGTCGAGCCCAGCAAGAGATACGCCGACCTTATCGTTCCCGTTGGCGGCGAAAACCTCGTAGCGCTGGAGATGATTATTGATAAAATTGAAAAGCATCTCTAAGCCTTCCCCAAGATAGGGGAAGGGGGACCGCTGTGCGGTGGATGAGGATGAAAGGAATAAACTATGTACCCATATAACAAGACCTTAACCGAGTTTGCACAAGAATTGCGAAAAAATATGACTCCCGAGGAAAAGCGTTTATGGTACGACTTTCTGAAATATCTACCAATGACGGTCAAGAGACAGTACGTTGTCGCCAACTACATATTAGACTTCTTCATACCAAGTGTAAATATAGCAATTGAGTTGGATGGGTCACAACACTTTGAATCCGAGGCAAAAGAAGCCGATAAGCAAAGAGATGAAGACATCCTCTCTCTTGGCATAAAAACACTTAGATACGCAAATACAGACATTAACAAAAATTTTGATGGTGTTATTATCGATATTTTAAAAAACGTTGGGATTAATTATGGGGATTTAAAACCCAGAAAATAGGGTCATCCTCATCCACCGCACGGCGGTCCCCCTTCCCCTATCTTGGGGAAGGCTAGGCAAGATTGAGAAACACCTAGTATAGAAAAAAGGCGAGTCTTTGGGCTCGCTTTTTTCGTGATATTCTCCTAAAGCGCATCTGCGCTTTAGGAGAGTGATATGCTTTGCAGAGCAAAGCGTGATATTGCGCCGTGGGGCGCAGTGATATGCCTCGGAATCGAGGCGTTTTTTTTTGCAAAAAAATTTCCTGATTTTTGTCGAGGCCCCGAAAAGGGGTCGTTTTTTGTATAGTTTGCACAAGTTTTTAGGGTTGGAGAGGTCAAACTTTGGAAGGCAAGTATACTTACAAATCCCGAAGGATAGTGTATAATCGACTTGTAAGTTAAGAGCAGTGCACGGCTCGGGACTTGCAAAATCACACCGAAAGGAGAAGCAAAATGAAGCTTACAACCAAGGAAATTTGCCATAGAATGTACCTCTACTTCATATCCTACGACGACCGTGGAGCGCCAAGCTTCGACAAGTTTGCCTGTAGCATCGGAATGACCCTTGCCGACCTGATGAAGCTCAGGGCGAGAAAGAAATTCAGCGCAGCATATCGCGAGTGCTGTGCTATCCGACGGGACTACCTCATCGACAGAGCCTTAGACAAGCGGTTTGACCCCAGCTTTGTAAAGCAGCTGCTTATCCTTGAGGATGGCGAGGACAAGACGGTGGACGCCCCCGACTTCAACCTGGTGGTGGAGGTGAGCGAATGAAGATGCGCCTTGCCCTGACGAAAAAGCAAAAGGCGTTTATCGATGCGAGAGAGGACGAGGTGCTCTTTGGCGGAGCGGCAGGCGGAGGCAAATCCTTCGGTCAGGTGGCAGACGCACTCATCTTTGCCCTGAGATACCCCGGCTCAAAGCAGCTGATACTCCGCCGCACCTTTGCCGAGCTTGACAAATCACTGATCCGTCTCTCCCTGTCGCTGTACCCAAAGGAGATTTACAGCTTCAACTCGTCGAGTCATTGTGGCAAATTTATTAACGGCTCAATAATCGACTTCGGCTACTGCGCAGGAGAGCTTGACGTTTATCAGTACCAATCGGCGGAATACGACGTGGTAAGGTTTGACGAGCTGACCCACTTCACCGAGAGTCAGTACCTCTACCTCATTTCCCGAGTGAGGGGAGCGAACGATTTTCCGAAGCAGGTCAAGTCCACCACAAACCCCGGCGGCATCGGTCATGGCTGGGTCAAGGCAAGGTTCGTTGACAGGTCGGAGGGTAAGCCCTTCGTGGGCGATGACGGGCTGATGCGTGTCTTCATTCCCTCCCTGCTCACAGACAACAAATTTCTGATGAAGGGTGACCCCGAGTACGGAAACCGCCTCCTTGCCCTGCCCGAAAGGGAGAGGAGAGCCCTGCTGAACGGTGACTGGAACATTTTTGAGGGGCAGTACTTTACCGAGTTTGACCCGAGGCGGCATATAATCGACCCCTTTGAGATACCGCCCTCCTGGCGACGCTTCAGGTCCATCGACTACGGTCTTGACCGCTTGGCGTGTCTGTGGATTGCCGTCTCGCCCGAGGGAAATTACTACGTTTACCGTGAATTTTGTAAATCAAACCTTACAATCAGCCAATCTGCAAGCGAAATTCTTGAGAGAACGGCGAGGGGAGAGGAGATTTACGCAACCCTGGCGCCGCCCGACCTTTGGAGCAGGAGTCAGGAAAGTGGGCGGTCGAAGGCGACGCTCTTCAGCGAGTACGGGCTGAATTTCACAAAGACGCAGAACGACCGTGAGGTGGGCTGGCTTGCCATAAAGGAGCTGCTCCGCCGTTATGAGGGTGGGCTGTATTTCTTCAGGACCTGCCCCGAGATCATCAGGTGTCTGCCTGCACTAAGGGTGGACAAGCTCCGCCCCACCGACTGCGCCACAGAGCCACACGATCTGACCCATGCCCCCGACGCTCTGCGTGGCTTTGCCATCTACAACGCCCGACCTGCCGAAATGCTGCCGACCCACAAAACCACATGGCGCGCCGATATGTGGGAGGACTATCTCTCGGCTGATGCGGAGGGCAAAAAATATCTAATTAAGAAATACGGAGAACCAAATTGAAACATTCTAATGAAACCAAATTACGCCTTGAACGGTTCAAGGAGCTTTACTCCTCCGCCCTGCTCTCGGCGGAGGGTGGCATAGAGAGAATGAATGCCAATATGAACCAATATCTTGGGTCTGACGAGATTGACGGCTCAACCGAGCGAGCAACCACCGTCAGAAATATCACCTACGAGCTTATCGAGAGCGAGATCAATGCGGAAATACCCACACCAAAGGTGGACGCCGCCTTTTACACCCAGCAGCGTGAGAAAAATGCGAGAGCCGTTGAGAGGCTTACCTCGGCAATCAGGAGACGGCTGCCCTTCGAGGAGCTGAACGACCGTGACGAGAGATACACCTACGTCTTCGGCGCAAGCATTTTCTACGTTGAGTGGGACGACAGAGACAGGGGTGTCAGGGTGCATCTGCTCTCACCGAAAAGCTTTATTCCCCAGCCCTCTATCACCTCGGTTGAGGATATGGACTACTGCTTCCTCCGCTTCGTCACCACCCGTGGCGAGCTGATGACAAAGTACGGTCTCAGCGAAAAGGAGGTGGGCCTTTGCGAATGCGAATTCCTCCAGAACCTTGACGATCCCCTGGGTGATGCAGTTGCCCTGGTGGTTGCATTCTACAAGGACGAGCGTGGCAGGGTCGGAAAATTCGTCTTCTCAGGCGAGCTTGCCCTCCTTGACCTGCCGAACTACTACCATAGAAAGCGCAGAGTCTGCAAGAGGTGCGGCAAGGATGAGTCGGTATGCTCCTGCGAGTCGCCCGACGTCACCACCCTGGACCTTGACACCGAGTGGGTGAGCCTTGAGGACGGCAGACGTGTGGAGATACCCTACTACGTGCCCGACTCCTTCCCTATTATCATAAGGAAGAATACCATCGGTGACGACGAGCTCTTCGGCGGCTCTGACTGTGAGAAGATACGCCCACAGCAGCAGTCAATCAACAAGGTGGAGTCGAGAATTCTGCAAAAGCTGCTCCGTGCCGGAGTGACGCCCATAATCCCCGAGGGAACGGCGATAGTACCCACGAACACCATCTTCGGTCAGGTGATAAAGACCCGACCGGGCGAGAGCATGGACAGCTTCGGAAAGCTTGACACCACCCCCGACATCAGCCAGGATATTGAGGAGGCAGACCGTCTCTACGACCAGGCGAAGCGTGTGCTCGGTATATCCGACGCACTTCAGGGTCTGGACACCACAAACAGCGAGTCGGGCTATGCGAGACAGCTGAAGATAGCACGCTCATCCAGCCGACTTGAGACCAAGAAGCGTATGAAGCAGCTTGCCTACTGCCGTCTCTACGAGCTTATCTTCCGCCACTATCTGGCATTCAGCGACGAGCCCAGCCCCCTCACCTACAGCGACACCCTCGGCGTTACTCATTTCACCGAGTTCAACCGCCGTGACTTTATCGAAAGAGGGGCAAACGGAGGATATTACTACGACGACTCCTACCTCTTCTCGGTGGAGACCCAGCCCGAGACCGACTACCAGAGCGAGACTCTGTGGGAGGTGAATCTCACCAACCTTGAGCGTGGCACTCTCGGTGACAAGACCAGCTACGCCACCCTGCTCCGCTACTGGCAGCTTCAGGACAAGGCGAGCTTCCCCAACGCCCGTGAGAACGTGGAGTATTTCCAGAACCTCATAAGGCAGGAAAACGAAAAAAACAATACAGAAAGCGAGACAAACAATGAATAAGAAAAAGGAAAAAAATCCCTATGCTACTCTCAAAATTGACAAGATTACTGCCAAGAATAAGCCGAAAGACGAGCCCAAGGCAAGAAAAATCGTCGGAGGTGACCTGCGTGTCAAATGAAATGCAGAATTATGTGAGCAGCAACAAAACAGTTGATAACTGTTTTTTGCGTAGCGAATGCGCAGAAACAAGGAGTGATGCGAGTGAGGCGTGTCCTCACGAGCAGGACGACTATGTTTCAAGAGTAGAAACGCAGAATTCCGACGTAAATGCGGAGGAGGTAGCAGAGGCTACTCTGCAAGGCGACGAGCCATCGTCCACCGCACATCTGGCAAGCAGTCTGCCAAAAATAGCGTCTGCACCTAAGGGTGCTATGACAAGATCACAGCTAAGGGAGGCGAGGGAGCTTTTCCCCGACCTTTCCGACGGTGAAATATTCCGTCTCTACAAAAAAGTTACTAATTAATAATTAAAAAAAGGAGAAAATTTAAATGATTATTTATTCTAAGGAAAGCGGCAACCACAGTGGTGCCCTTGGTATGGTGGAGACCCCCATCAAAATGATTCTCGAGCACGAAAGCGACCTTCTCAAGAAGAAGGGCGGCATTTGCGACTCCCTCTTTAACGTTGAGAGAAGCCAGCGCTTCGGCGAAACTATTATCGGCGGTAACGAGTTCAACGCCTTTCAGGCAGTAGCCGAGGGCGATGCAGCTCCCCTGGACGTGACCGCCGAGACCTATCAGAAGTTCATCGAGCACATCCAGTTTATGAAGGAGTTTGTCATCTCGGCGGAGATGATGGAGGATGCCAACTACGGTATTGCTGCCGATGCAAAGCACAGAGCCGAGAACTTCGTCCGTGCCTACTACAAGACCATCAACAAGATCTGCGAGACCGCCCTCATTAGCGGCACCGACTACTCCGCAAAGTGGGGCGAGACCAACCTTGACGTCACAGCTCCCGACGGTCAGCCTCTCTTCTCCACCAAGCACCGCTTCGGTGGCTACATTGATGGCAGCGGCGCACAGTCCAACTACTTCTTCGGCAACATCTTCACAAAGGAGAATGCAGACGGCGACTTCGTTCCCTCCTGCGAGACATTTGAGGAGAGCCTCTACGCCCTTGCAAGCAAGCTTCGTAATATGAAGGACGAGCGTGGCGAGCCTATGGGCTACACCGCCGACACCATCATCATTCCCGGCAACAATCCCAAGCTTGAGTCCATCGTTAAGAAGGTTTGCGGCAGCTACGGCTCCACAAACGGCAACTACAACGAGATCAACCTTCACTACGGCAACTGGAACGTGGTAGTTCTTCCCACCTGGCAGCCCACCGACAAGAGAATTATGGTGATGTCCTCCGAGGCGAACAAGAACCTCCAGGGCAACATGTTCTTCAACCGTGTGCCCCTTACCATCACCAACTGGGTGGACAACCACACCGGCAACTATATCTGGAACGGCAGATGCCGCTTCGGTGTAGGCTTCGGCAACTACAAGCACATTCTTCTCGCCGTTGACTCCCAGGATGAGGTTGAGGGCGCAGAGCACATCGAGATCTGATAGCGAGGTACAAAAATGACCTATCAAGAGCTAACCCGTGACGTTCTGTCTCTCTGCCGTAAGAGTGCGGTCGGCTCGAAAAGGCTGATGGCAGGCTCGGCAAACCGTGCCCTCCGTGACCTCTATTCCAGGCGTAGGATACTCCGCACCGTAAGGCTCTACGCTGCAGGTCTCACCCCTGCCCTCTACTACAAGCAGCTCTACTGCCAGAGCGGTAACACCATCAGAGTTCCCCTTCATGGAAAGGCGTACAGTATGCGTCTTCTGGGCGAGGGCATATACCGCATAGTAGACGGCGGCAAGACCACCATTACCCAGTTCAACACCGCAGGCGAGGCAAAGCTTGTGCGTGGCAGAATCGCAAGCGGAGGCGATATGTACTTCTACGGCGAGTCCTCCTTCCTGGTCTTCGATATGTCTGTATTCACCGAGACCCTGTCGGGTATGCTTGACAACCTGCCCGAGGGTGGACAGAATCAGATATTCGATATCCGTGCTCTTTACGGTGATTTCTACGGCTTCCTCGGTCCTGCAAGGGACAGCGACGGCAGAACTATCAAGGGCTGTCGCCTCTACGACGGAAAGCTTGAGCTTCCCCCCGATTTCAGGGGGGAGGTGAACCTCACCTACCGAGTTCTCCCACCCGAGATAGTTATCGCCTACGACGAGTTCGACGTTCTGGAGGCGGAGGAGGGCGAGGAGTTTGAGAAGGAGGACCTCTCGGCTATCGAGATAGATATCCCAAAGGAATACTGCCATCTCGTGGCTCTGCTCACCGCCTACTATTATCTGTACGACGAAAAGCCGATTATGGCTGAAGCCCTGAAGGCGGAGTACGAGAAAATGATGGGCGAGCTTGAGCGAAGGGGCTACGAGGAGATCGACTCGGCATATCACCTGGAGATCGGATGGGCGTGATATGAGAGAGAAAATCAAAAACTGCCTATCGGAGAAGTACTCTGTCTCCAGAGAAATCACCAAGGTCTACGAGGGTGACAGGCTGGTTGCCATCAACTCCACCCTGGAGCTTCGCATCCGCCGTCAGGGGAGCGAGGGTGACCCCCAATGCCTCACCACCGAGACCGCAGATATGCCAAGCCTTGTAAAGCTGATCCTCAGCCTTCTCGGAGGGCTTATCTTCCACATTTTAAACAAGGTAAATAAGGAGTAAAATATTGACTTTGCCACGCTGATATGCTAAAATTATGGTAGAAAAAACCTAAGGAGGCTGCCATGCGTTACAACGCCGAAACAAAGAAAATATCAATAACACTCGGCGAATTTGTCTCGCTGGCAAGGCGTGGCATCTCACCCACCCTCTCCCGTGACGAGGACGAGCCTAGGGTGAGCGGCGTGGCAAAGCGCCGCCTCGTACAATTCTTCGGCAAAGCCGAGGAGCTCCCCCTCTCCTACGAATTCAGTCAGGGAGAGTACGACTTCATTCTAACGGGAAGAGCAGACGGAGGCGATGGCGACTCTATCGTCGTCGCAAGAAGCATTACGGGAAACCCGTCAAAGCCGAGGAAAAACGAGCTTTCGGAGATCCGAGGCGAGGGCTATATCCTGGCGCTGATGCTGGCGAAGGCAAGGGAGCTTCAATCGGTGAAGATTGACTTCCTCTACGTCAACGAGGTAAGCGGCGAGAGCGATATCAAGGTGGAGACGGTGACGACCGACCGCCTCACCGAGTTCTTTAACAAATGCCTTGTGGCGGTGGCACTCTTTGCCGCACCCGAGGTTGACAGGGTCACCAACCGCCTGCCCTCCATGAAGGCTCTGAAATTCCCCTACGACAACATCCGTGAGGGACAGAGCGAGTTTGTCAGAAGTGCCTACCGTATCCTCTCACGCGGCGGAACTCTTTACGCCACCGCACCTACGGGTACGGGAAAGACCGTCTCCGCCCTCTACCCCGCCATCCGTGTTTTGGGTGACGGAAGGGTTGACAAGGTCTTCTATCTTACACCAAAATCCACCACAGCCGAGGCTGCCGCCGATTGCCTGAACATTATGGCAGAAAAGGGCGCAGTCATACGCTCGGTCATTCTCACAGCAAAGGAAAAAATCTGCCCTATGGGGCATATATGCAGAAAAGCAAAGAGGCTCTGCCCACGGTCGGCATTCAACAAACTTGCCGACGCCGCACTCTCACTATGGAGCGAGGGACGGACGGTGGTGGGACGAGCGGAAATTTTGGAGGTTGCCGACAGATTCGGCCTTTGCCCCTATGAGCTTTCCCTCTGCTACGCCGAGATATGCGACGTGGTGATATGCGACGTAAATTATCTATTCGACCCCGTGGTCTATATCAAACGCTTCTTTGATGAGGGGGGCAGATTCGCCTTCCTCATTGACGAGGCACATAACCTTTCCGAGCGTGCCCGTGAGATGTATACGGCAGACCTTTCGCTCTACGAGCTTTACGAGCCCTATACCGACTCAATTCTCGGCCCACTCTCGGCAACGAAGAAAATTGCCGCCTCGGCATCGGCGGTGTTCTCAGACACCCTGCTCCCCTTCTTAAAGGACGAGCTTCGCCGTGACAAGTCAGGCCGCCTTGTGGGTGCGACCCATATTTGCGACATACCTCCGAGACTCTATCAGCTCTTTGACGAGCTTGTTTCGGTGGTGGGCGAGGAGGTCAGGCTTACCCAATCGGCAAAGGACTCGGAGAGCGAGGCAAGGCTTGCCTACCTCCGTGACTACTATTACAAGATCAAAAAGTACGCCGATATTATGGCACGCTTCGACTCATCCTACAAGCTGATCATCTTCTACGACGAGGGTGACATCAGAACACGTCTCTTCTGCCTTGACACCTCAGCCGTCATTAAGGAGAGGCTTAACAAGGGTCACTCTGCCCTGATGTTCTCGGCTACCCTCTCGCCCCTTGATTACTACCGCTCTATCCTTGGCGGTGACAGAAGCGACGAGATCCTTGAGGTGAATTCACCCTTCGACCCATCTCAGCTTTCGGTCTGCATTATGGACAGAATAAGCACACGATATTCCGAGCGTGTGGACACCCTCCCTGCCGTTGTTCAGGCTGTGGCGGCTACCGTGTCGGCTAAGCGTGGCAATTATATGGTATTCTCCCCCTCCTTCGCCTACTCCGAGGCTTTGGCAAAGGCATTCTCTGCCAAGTACCCTAAGATCAGGGTGATCTCCCAGCGTCCCGATATGACGGCAAAGGAAAAGACAGAATTCCTTGACGAATTCAAGAAGGACGACCAAAATTACCTCATCGCCTTCTGCGTTATGGGTGGCATCTACTCCGAGGGCATCGACCTTGCGGGCGACTCGCTGATCGGCGCAGTTATCGTGGGCATCGGTATGCCTGCCCTCTCATACGAGCGTGAGGCCATGGCCGAGTACTATCAGGAAAAGTACGAGGAAGGCAAGCAGTACGCCTACATCTACCCCGGCATGAACCGAGTGTTCCAGGCCGCCGGACGAGTAATCCGCCGTGAGGACGACCGTGGCGTTATCGTGCTGATTGACGACCGCTTTGACGACCCCATATACAAAAAAAGCCTCCCGAAGCTCTGGGAGGGCGTTAGATTTATTGGAAGTGCGAGGGATCTTAGGGCAGAGATTGAGGAATTCTGGCGAGCAGACAAAAACAGTTGATAACTGTTTTTGTCGTTATAACATAGAAAAATGAACGAATATAACTATACACTTAATTTCACCGATGTAACAAACTACTTAGAGATACATGAAATAATTCAAAATGATCTTGATTTTCCGGATTATTATGGTAAAAATCTTGATGCACTTTTGGATTGCCTCACTGATCAGCTTCTGAGCGGAATAACAAACATTGAAATATACGGAATCGAAAAGCTTGTTCCCTTCAACAACTATCACGAAAGGCTACTTCGTGTGTTTCGTGATGTAAAGCATGCTTATAACAACAAATACTCCATGTATTTCCATGTAAAGTTGTTTTATCAGGATGGTTCTAGTGAAGAAATATAGTATACTCAGACGGAAGTACTATAACGAAATAATCTTTTTAAACACAAAAGGCGGTCGATGACCGCCTTTTTCTTTGTTTTGTTATATTAATATACTATTCTAAAATAGTCTAGCCACTCTTTAAATTTATCCTGAGCAGAAAGGCAGGTTTCCGTAAGGTAGCCCTCCTCTCTCTGCCATTCGGACAGTCCACGGTAATAGAACATCTTAATTTTCTCATCTATAACGAACGGAACGTATCCGTATCTCAGGCACTCTTTAAAGAGAATCAGTCTTCCCACACGGCCGTTACCGTCCTGGAAGGGATGAATACATTCAAAACGGTAGTGGAACTCCAAAAGGTCTCTGAAGCTTTTTTCTTCCTTGCTCTCATAGTCGCAAATAAGTCTTTTCATCTCACTCGCCACCTCTTCGGGCAGGGTGGTTTCCTTACCGCCGACCTCGTTTGGAAGCCTCTTATATTCACCTACGTTAAACCAATCGAGCCTGCTGTCGCCGGTTCCTGCTTTAAGCATACGGTGAAGCTGCTTGATAAAGCTCTCTGTAATAGGGGAGGTTGCCTTGTCTATTATAAGATCAATGCAGCGGAAATGATTTGAGGTTTCGATAATATCATCAACACCTACGGCTTCGTCTGTAATTCCAACGGTATTGGTCTCGTAAATATATCTTGTCTGATCCTGAGTCAGGCGGCTGCCCTCAATATGATTTGAATTATAGGTCAGCTCGATTTGTATTTTGTGGTAAATTCCACCCCGTATGCCCGACCTTTTTTCTTCCCGAAGAACGGGCAAAAGATATCTTGGCAGGGAGCTGCCCCTCTTTTTTCTCGACGGCTTTTCCGCATCCTCGGGAATTGCCCAGGTCTTGCCCACCAGAACGGCTCCGTCAACTCTGCCCTCGGCACAATAATTCCTTACGCTGCGCTCTGACGTTTCCCATTTTTTCGCCGTTTCTGCCACGGAAATATAATTCATAACGCCCCTCCCTCATCTTCTTTAAGTATATTATATCACATTATCGGCAAATTATCAAGCCGTTTTTATTAGTTTTTTAAAAGTTATTTTGCCGATAACGGCAAAAAGTAAGCCTTCCCCTATCTTGGGGAAGGCATTGTTACCAAGCCTTAATAAGGGCAAGGGTGAGGTTGGTTGAGTTGCGTGCTGCAATAGGCAAAAACGTAGGATAATCCATCGTAGCCTCGCCGTCGGCAGAGTCGGAAAGCGCACGAACAACGGCAAAGGGAATGCCGTTTACGAAGGCTACCTGAGCTATGGCGCAGCCCTCCATTTCGCAAGCGTCGGCTGCGAAGGTGGAAATAATTCTCGCCTTGTCACAGGCGGAGGCGATAAACTTATCGCCCGAGGCTATTCTACCCTCTGTTGCATTAAGGCCAAGGCCCTTTGCCGCAGAAAGAAGAATCTCACGGGCACGGGCATCACTCTCAAAGTAAATCATATTGATTCCCGACACCAGACCCACGGGATCACCGATAGCAGAGGTATCCATATCGTGCTGGCAAAGGTCACGGGCAACGACGATATCCCCGGTAGAGAGACCGTGAGCAAGGCCGCCGCCAACACCTGTGTTCACAAGCAGGTCGGGGCTGTATTTCATAATCATAGTCTGGGCGCAGAGGGCGGCAAAGACTTTACCGATGCCGCATCTTGCGATAGCAACGGTCTTGCCTGCGATCTTTCCCGTATGGAAGGTCACACCGCTGACGGTCTCGCTGTCAGCATCCTCGAGGGCGGCAATAAGCGCCTCGACCTCGGGCTCCATTGCGCCGATAATACCGATATTTACCTTCATATTTTTTCTCCTTTATAAAGGAAGTCGTTTTCCTTCGAGGTGAGGATATCGAGATATCTCTTGCACTCGGTTTTCGCAGCCGAAAGGTCGAGATTCTTATAATTTCCGCACTCACGGCGCACCGCACCGAACATCTCACCGTCGTGGTTCACAATTTTAGTAAGCACGTCAATAACGGCAGAAAGAACGGTATCGTTATCAATGCCACGGGTCAGAAGGTAGAAGCCTGTCTGACAGCCCATAGGTCCAAAATAGATAACGCTGTCACCGATAGAGCTTGCTCTCACATAGGTTGCGAACATATGCTCCACCGAATGCATGGTAAGATTATCCATGTAGTCGCCTGCGTTTGGCACTCTGGTACGGAGATCGTAGGTTGTGATATCGCCGTCAATACGGGAGACGTAGATTCCCTCTGTGAGGAGGTCGTGGTCAACGGTGAAGGAGGCGATTTTTGCTATATTTTCCATAATTTTTCCTTTAAAAGAGGGCGCTTCTGATTTGGAAACGCCCTTTGTGTATTTTAGAACTTAATCTTTTCGCTAATGTAAGCCTTAACCTCTGCAAGAGGAATTCTAACCTGCTCCATAGAGTCACGGTCACGAACGGTTACGCAACCGTCGGTCTCGGTGTCGAAGTCGTAGGTGATGCAGAAGGGAGTACCGATCTCGTCCTGACGGCGGTATCTCTTACCGATAGAGCCGGTCTCGTCGAACTCACAGTTGAACTCCTTTGCAAGCTCGTCGAAGAGGTCGAGAGCCTTGTCGGAAAGCTTCTTGGAGAGAGGAAGAACCGCACACTTAACGGGTGCAAGTGCGGGATGAAGGTGAAGAACGGTACGAACGTCGCCCTCGGAGATCTCCTCCTCGTCGTATGCATCAACAAGGAATGCAAGTGCAACTCTGTCTGCGCCAAGGGAGGGCTCAACAACGTAGGGAACGTAGTGCTCGTTTGTCTCCTGGTCGAAGAATGTGAGGTCCTTGCCGGAGTGGTTGCCGTGCTGAGTAAGGTCGTAGTCGGTTCTGTCGGCAATGCCCCAAAGCTCGCCCCAACCGAAGGGGAAGAGGAACTCGAAGTCGGTGGTCGCCTTGGAGTAGAAGCAAAGCTCCTCGGGATCGTGGTCACGAAGTCTGAGGTTCTCGTCCTTCATGCCAAGGTTAAGAAGCCACTGGTGGCAGAAGTTCTTCCAGTATGCAAACCACTCAAGGTCGGTGCCGGGCTTGCAGAAGAACTCAAGCTCCATCTGCTCAAACTCACGGGTACGGAACACGAAGTTACCGGGGGTGATCTCGTTACGGAAGGACTTACCGATCTGGCAGATACCGAAGGGAAGCTTCTTACGTGTGGATCTCTGTACCGCAGGGAAGTTTACGAAAATACCCTGTGCGGTCTCGGGACGAAGGTAAACGGTAGAGCTGGACTCCTCGGTTACACCGATGAAGGTCTTGAACATAAGGTTAAACTTCTTGATGTCGGCGAAATCTGTGCCGCCGCAGATAGGACAAACGATGCCCTTATCCTTAATGTAGGAAGCCATCTCCTCGAAGGTCCAGGAAGCAGGGTTATCGTCAAGTCCGTTCTGGAAGGCGTAATCCTCAATAAGCTTGTCTGCTCTGTGACGAGCCTTACAGCCCTTGCAGTCCATAAGGGGATCGGAGAAGCCGCCAACGTGACCCGATGCTACCCAGGTCTCGGGGTTCATAATAATTGCCGCGTCAAGGCCCACGTTGTAACGGGACTCCTGCACGAACTTCTTCCACCAAGCACGCTTTACGTTATTCTTGAACTCAACGCCGAGGGGGCCGTAGTCCCAGGAGTTTGCAAGTCCACCGTAGATCTCACTGCCGGGGAAGATGAAGCCTCTGTTCTTACAGAGAGCAACGATTTTTTCCATTGTCTTTTTGCTGTTTTCCATAATTTTTGTCCTCTATTGTAAACAATTATTTATATTTTGCCATAAATTTTGCCATTTTCATAGTGGGTAGGCGTCACCAAAACGAGTCGACCTTGGAGGTCATTTTCGCTCTCACAGACCACCTCGATATAGGAATCGGAGTGTCCTGTGTACTCCATGCCCCGTCTTGTTTCAAGGATGGTGGGAAGGGGCTTTCCCTCCTTTACCACAGAGTCAAGAATTTCAGCCTGAACACGGCGGCACTCGGCAATCAGCCTTGCGCTGCGCTCTGCCTTCGTCTGCTCGTCTATCTGTCCGTCGTAGTCGGCGGCAGGTGTCCCTGCCCTCTTTGAGTAGGCGAAAACGTGGGCGTCAAGGAGCCCTGCCTCGCTGACGAAGCGCATTGTGTCGAGGAAATCCTCCTCGCTCTCACCGGGGAAGCCAACCATCAGATCGGCGGTGAGCATCACACCCGGCATCCTCTCACGGATATGACGTATATTTTCAAGCGCCATTTTACGGTTGTACCTGCGCTTCATTCCACGCAGGACGTTGTCAGCGCCCGATTGCATTGAAATATGTATATGGGGCACCATAATTTTCGTCGCAGAAATGCGGTCGATAAAGCCCCCTGTCAGAAGCTCGGGTGCCATAGAGCCGAGGCGGATCCGCTCACAGCTATGACGTCTGTCCAGCTCGCATATCAGGTCGGCAAGGTCGTATTTTTCATCAAAATCCGCACCGTATGAGCCCGTCTCGATGCCTGTGAGAACTATCTCGAGAGTGCCCTTTTCGTAAAGTCCCTCAACCTCTGAGATAACCTCCTCGGGTCGCTTCGACCTTACGGGTCCACGTGCGCCCGAAATGGCGCAGTAGGTGCATTTGCACTCGCAGCCGTCCTCGATCTTCACGTAGGCACGTGTCCTCGGCGCATTTTTCACACACATAGGCTCAAATCTTGCGCCCTCAAGGTCTGTGACAAAATTCTGCACTTTGCAGTTTGATCTCAGCATTTGCTCTGCGATTTCCACGCACTTCATTTTATCCTGAGTGCCGATTACTGCGCTAACTCCTTCGATATTAGCAACCGCCTCGGGGTCACGCTGACTGTAGCAGCCCATAACGATAACCACCGCATTGGGATTTTTCCTTATAGCACGGCGTATGTATTTACGTGACTTGGCATCGCTCTCCGCCGTGACGGTGCAGGTGTTTATAACGTAAACGTCGCAGACCGAGTTGAAATCACAAATTTCGTACCCCAGGGCGGCAAAGCTTTCCGCCACCGCCTCGGTCTCATAGAGCGAGACCTTACAGCCCAGGGTGTAAAGACCGACTTTAAGCATGCTCAGCCAGATATTCCTTTACGTAGTCAGGCTTTACGACTGCTATATAGGGCAGGTGTCTGTACTGCTCAAAGAGGTCAAGACCGTAGCCGAACACGAACTCGTCGGGAATGATCTTGCCCGTGTAATCGGGATTAAACTCAACCTTACGTCTTGAGGGCTTGTCAAGGAGGGTGACGGTCTTAACGCTTTTCGCACCCTTCTGTGTAAGGTGAGCAACGAGATAGGTAAGTGTGTTGCCCGAGTCAACGATGTCCTCAACAACGAGGAAATCGCACTTGTCAAAGTCGGGTCTGTCGAAATCAAGCTTCATACGGATCTTTCCCGAGGACTCGGTGGAATTGCCGTAGGAGGAAACTCTGACCACCTCAAGCTCGTGAGGAACCTTCAGCTGCTTGCAAAGGTCGGACGTAAAGGGCATCGCACCCTTGAGAACAGAAACAACAACAAGCTTTTTGCCCTCGCCGCTGTAATCCTGATTGATCTTCTCGGCAAGCTCTGTCACGATCTTGGCGATCTCTTCCTCGGAAACCAGCACCTTTTCAACGATATTGTTCATCACAAAAAATACCTTCCCATTATAAATTTTGTTTTTAACATTCCTATTTTAACAGAAAGCGGTGAAAAAGTCAATAGAAAGCGTCCTTTCTTCACCGTCAATTTTTATATATTTTTTTACTCGTAATTTATAAATAATGTCAAAATGTTAAAACTTTTCAAAAATGACTTGACAAAAGGCTTGTTTTACGCTATAATGTATTCTGCTTTCGTATGGTTTCGTATGAATACGCGAAATTTGGGGGCTTTGGCTCCCGGACGTTAATCTAAAATTTACAAGGAGGTGCGAGTCGTGAAAAGAACATACCAGCCCAAGAAGAGACAGAGAAAAAAGGAACATGGCTTCAGAAAGAGAATGGCAACTGCTAACGGCAGAAAGGTTCTTAAGAGAAGACGCGCCAAGGGTAGAGCTAAGCTCACCTATTAATTAAATCACCGACGGTGATTGTCGTCACGGACGACACATAAAACCTCCGATAAAGCGCACTATAGCAGACTTTATCGGGGGTTTTGCAATAATCAGGCAATTACAAGGGGGATACGGCTATGAAGTTTCGCGCTATCAAGGAAAATCATCTGTATTCCAAAGCGTATTCAAAGGGTAAGAGAGCGGTGACGTCGGCTCTCGCAGTTTACGTGTTACCCGACTATGCCGCAAAGCGGCTTGCGAAGGCAAATCCCGAAAAAAAGGTGGTAAACCGCATCGGTCTTACCACGTCCACAAAGCTTGGAGGCGCGGTCACGAGGAGCCGCTGCCGACGTATAATGCGCGAGGGACTCAGAGCGCTTGAGAAGGAAAAGACTCTCAAGGTAGGCTTTCTAATCGTCATCGCCGCGCGCAGCGCATCGGTAAAGCTGAAAAGCACAGAAATCAAACGCCAGCTTGACGTGGCGTTTACGAAGCTCGGTATGTACGCCGATACGAAGACCGATTAATGAAGCATATAATGATATGGCTTATCGGCCTTTACAGAAAATATATCTCACCGCTTAAACCGCCCTGCTGCAGGTTTACACCGACCTGCTCAGCCTATGCCATTGAGGCATTCAGAAAACGCGGCTTCATCGCAGGTCTGATCCTTACGGTATGGAGAATTTTGCGTTGTAACCCCTTTGCGAAGGGTGGCTACGACCCCGTTCCCGAGCGAGGATTCAAGGCTTACGGTGGTACACAGGGAACCATGTGTGAGACCCATACCGACACAACCACAAAAGAAAAGGAACACTAAAAAATGTTAGATTGGCTTTACGAATTACTCGGAACCATGCTCTCTTGGTTCAGTAGCCTATTCGCGGGTAAATACGTCTTCGGACTTCTTATTTACGCCCTTCTTTTCAAGGTTCTGTTTCTTCCCTTCTCTATTAAGCAGCAGAAGAATCAGATCAAAATGGCAAATCTTGCCCCAAAAATTGAGCTTATAAAGGCAAAATACAAAGGAAGAACCGATCAGCCTACTATGCAGAAGCAGCAGCAGGAGATCATGGAGCTTCAGCAGAAGGAAGGCTACAATCCCCTCTCGGGTTGTCTGCCCCTGCTCCTTCAGATGCCTATTATCATCTTCCTTTATAACGTTATCAGAAACCCCCTCAGCCACATCTGTAGAATCGCAGACAGCAGCGTTATCGAGATCTATAATCTTCTTAACCCTGACAAGACTGTAGAAGCCATCAAGGCTATCGACCAGATCAAGCTCGTTTCTCAGATCAACGCCTACACAGGCGACGGCCTTGCAGATTTCTCGGAGCAGCTTGCTAAGCTTCCCGATATGAGTCTCTTCGGCACTAACCTCGGCGGCGTTCCGTGGGATGCTCTGAAGTCTGACTTCTCCTGGATCGTTTTCATTCCCGTAATTGCGGCAGCACTTACCTGGCTCTCCATGTATCTCTCCCGTAAGTGGAATGCTAACCCTGCAACCCAGGCACAGGACGCACAGACAAACGCTTCCATGAAATCCATGGATATTGTAATGCCCGTTATGACCCTTTGGATGGCATTCACCTTCTCGGGTATGATGGGTATTTACTGGATCTACCAGTCCGCACTCGGAATTCTTCAGTCCTTCCTTATCGCAAAGGCTATGCCCCTTCCCAAGTACTCGGAGGAGCAGCTCAAGGAGATGAAGAAGGCGCAGAAGGAAGCCGAGAAGAACGCCAGAACCGCAGCAAAGAATGCGCCCAAGGTACGTTCTCTCCACTATATCGATGACGACGATTACGACAATCTCCCCGAGGCAGGAGTAAAAACCGAGACCCCCAAGGGCGAGATGGACATTCCCGAAATCTAAGACACATAAGGAAAAACAGTATGATTAAAGAAGTAACAGCTGTCGGCAAGGACATACTTGAGGCCAAGGAAAATGCCAGAGTGGCACTTGGCGCAGGCGAGCTTGACGACGTTCAGTTTGAAATTGTTGATGCAGGAAGCAAGGGTATCTTCGGCATCATCGGTGTCAGACCTGCAAAGGTAAGAGCCTTCGTTGAGCTCCCCGACACCGCAGAAAGAAAGCCCCGTCACGAGCGTCCCCGCCGTGAAAAGCCCCAGGGCGAAAAGAAGCCCCAGCAGAAAAAGGAAAATCAGCAGAATAAGAACAAGAAGCCCGAAAAGCGTGCTGAGGAAAAGAAGTCTCAGCCCAAGAGCGAGGTTATTCCCGAGACCGAGCTGAAGATGGAGCGCCGCAGCGTTTCCGAGGGCGAGGATATGTCCTTCGACTTCGTGAAGACGGTTATCGCCGACATCGGTCTTAACGCCGAGGCAGAGCTTTACGCCTGCGAGGACGGCACAAGACGCATCAATATCGTTGGCGACGATGCATCCGCACTTATCGGTCACCACGGTGACACCCTCGACGCACTTCAGTATCTTGCAAACCTTGCGTCTGCGAGAAAGAACATCCGCGGCGAGCGTGATAAGAGCCGTGTCACCCTTGACATCGAGGGTTACAGAGCAAAGAGAGAGGATACCCTCCGTGCCCTTGCAAGAAGAATGGCCCAGAAGGCACTCCGCAACAGAAGAAGCGTTATGCTTGAGCCCATGAGCGCATACGAGAGAAGGATCATTCACTCCGAGATCCAGTCCATCGAGGGCGTTTCCACCAACTCTATCGGCTCTGACAACAACAGAAAGATCGTTATCTTCCTCACCGACAAGAAGCCCAAGGAGCTCTTTGACGAGCCCGAGACAGGCGCAGAAGAAACGAATGAATAATCTGACGCAGGTAATTGCGGCAGTTTCGACCCCACCCGGCAAGGGTGGGGTTGCCATTATCCGTATGTCGGGTCATGGCGCATTTGAAATTGCCGAGAGGGTGTTTCACCCCATATCAGGCAAGAGCTTTTCCGAGGCTAAGGCTCGTATGCAGGTATACGGCCACATAGTTTCGGAGGGTGAGATAGTTGACGACGTTCTTGCCACACGCTTCCCTGCCCCAAATTCCTATACGGGCGAGGACACAGTGGAGATCGGCTGTCACGGAGGAATTCTTGTGACCCGATGCGTCCTTGAGGCACTTCTCAGGGCAGGCGCACGACTTGCCGAGGCTGGTGAATTTACACGCCGTGCCTTCATAAACGGCAGGCTCAGCCTTACCGAGGCAGAGGCTATAAGCGACCTTCTTGAGGCGCAGTCCACCGAGCAGCTGAAGCTCTCAGGCAGTAAGGCACGCCGCCGCCTTGGTGAGAGGATATCTTCCATTCGCCAATCCCTCGTGGGTCTTATGAGCTCGGTCTACGCAAGGATCGACTACCCCGACGAGGATCTTGGCGACTTTACCGACGGTGAGCTTCGTGCCTCTCTATATAATATAAAGGAAGACTGCGAGTCTCTTCTTGCCTCCTACCGCACGGGCAGAGCCATCAGCGAGGGTGTGAAAACCGTCATCTGCGGCAAGCCTAACGTAGGAAAAAGCTCGCTTTACAACCTCCTCCTCGGCGAGGATGCGGCAATCGTGACCGATATCCCGGGCACCACCCGTGACGTGCTTGAAAGAAGCGTTCCCCTAGGCAGAGTTATGCTCAGAATTGCCGATACAGCAGGTATTCGTGAGCGAGATGATATGGACGTCGTGGAGCGTATCGGCGTGGCAAAAAGCCGTGAAATGATAGCAAAAAGTGAACTATTGTTTGCAATATTTGACATTTCCCGTCCATTTGACGAGGAAGACGAGGCGATTATCAGCGAGATTTCCCGTCACGACGTACCCCAAATTGCCCTGCTCAACAAGTCCGACCTTACCCCTGCCTTTGACAAGGCTCGCCTCGGCGACGCCTTCGACTACGTGATCGAGGTATCGGTAGAAAAGGACGAGGGCGATGCAATATCCTCTCTCACCGGGCTTGTAAACGCCCTTTTCACAGATGAGAGGCTGGTTATCGGCGAGGATGCGGTCATCTCCTCCGCCCGTCAGCACGCCGCACTTCAGCGTGGGCTTGATTTCCTTAATCTTGCCATCGAGAGCCTTGATATGGGCTTCTCCCAAGACGCCGCCTCCAGCGATATTGAGCGTGCCCTTGGCGCAATCAGCGAGCTTGACGGACGAGCTGTCAGCGAGGAGATCGTCAGCGACATTTTCTCAAAGTTCTGCGTTGGCAAATAAGGTGAACTTGAAATTTTCACAGTATAAATTTGAGGTAGCATTATGAAGCGATTGTTTTATTTTTTGTTATGCTTGATTCTTTGCGTGACCCTTTTCTCCTGCGACCGTACACCCGACGGTAAGGAAAATCCCGATGACAGTATTATTCCCGAGACACCCGATATACCCGAGACACCTGACGGTCCTGAAACACCCGATATACCCGAAAATCCGGATGATAAGGATCTCCTTGAGGAAATAGCGAAGGATGGATTAATTTTCATCCCGCTGGAGAATAACACCTACGGTGTGAGAGCTGAGGAAGGTTTAAGTATTACAAGCCTCACTATTCCTACAGAAATCAACGGCACAGCCGTTACTTGTATTCTCAGCTACGGCTTCGGAAACATCTACGACCTGACCGACGTGCAGATCCCCGAGGGAATTACACACATTGATTCCTACGCCTTTTACGGCTGTAGCTCCATCACCGAAATCTCCCTACCCGAGAGCGTTGTGTTTATCGGTGCCGAGGCATTCAGAGGATGCAGCAGCCTTGAAAGAGTCAGCCTTGGCGAAAAGGTTGGCATAATCGGTGAGCTTGCCTTTTCCAGCACTGCCATCACAGAAATAAGTCTTCCCGAGAGCCTGACTACCATCGGAGAACGAGCCTTCGCACGTTGTCGCTCGCTCCTTAGCGTCAAGCTTCCTTCAGGTCTTACAAAGCTTGGCTCCGGTGCATTCAGCGAGTGCGTCTCTCTTGGCGAGATCAAAATACCCGATTCCCTGACTGTTATCGAGCCCGAGACCTTTAGCGGTTGCAGCTCTCTTGCCACCGTTTCTATCGGAGGTGGAGTTAAGAAGATTGGTGAATCGGCATTTAACGCCTGCACCTCACTTACAAGGATCACTATTCCCGACGGAGTGACCGAAATCGGTAGTTCTGCCTTCTTCTATTGCTCTGAGCTTCGGGAGGTCGTGATCGGTAACGGCGTCAGAATTATCGGGAACTCCGTTTTTGACACCTGTGAAAAGCTTGAAGACCTTACCATAGGCAGTTCTGTCAACAGAATAGGAAATAAAGCCTTTTACGGCTGCATCAAGCTCAAGTCGGTCTTTCTTCCAAAGAGCGTTAGCTATATTGAAAGATGGGCATTCTACGAATGCGAGGGCCTTACCGAGGTGATTTTTGAAAACCCCAACTACTGGTGGTATAGTAGTGAAAGCGATGCTTCAAGTGGGTTTGAGATTTCTGTAAGCGTCCTTTCAGACTACTCATCTGCCGCGTCCTTCCTGACGGACGTATACCACAATTACTACTGGAGGAGGGGCACATAGGCATGGCGAAAAGATTTACAAAGAACGACTCAGGCTTTATCTGTAAAAATTGCGGAAGAGAGGTAACGCCCCTTGGTTATACCTCACGAAACCACTGCCCCTACTGTCTTTGCTCGCTCCACGTGGATATTAACCCGGGCGACAGAGCCAATGACTGCGGCGGAATCCTTCGCCCCATACAGACCCTGCCCGACCCCAAGAAGGGATTTGTAATCATCCACCGCTGCGAGCGATGTGGCGCAGTAGTTCGCAACAAGGCTGCCCTTGAGGGCGACACTCCGGACGATAACGATCTTCTGATCAGGCTGACCGCCGGACTTAACTGATATACATTAAAAGACTGTCTTCGGACAGTCTTTTGTCGTTATGAACAAAATTCACATCAAATTTTTGTTATATTTTTTAATGTATATTATTAATATGTAGTAATTTGCCGTTTATTAACTTGATTTTTTGACATCAGAGTGATAAAATGTTAAATTGAGGATATGGGAGCTTAAAAGAGGGAAAAACTATGTACAAAAAGTTTATTAGCGCATTTCAAATGCTGAATATACTCTTTCAGGCGATCTACTGTCTCGTTTTGCCAATAGGCATCGGGGCGCTGATCTCATTCCTTGTAACGAAATTTCTTAATGCGCCGAAATGGATATGGGCGATACTTCTCACCCTCGGCGTGTTCTCGGGTCTTTACTCGATGATAAAATACATCCTCTCTGCCACCCGTGCCTTGGAAAATCTCGACCGAGGCCGTGACAGACGCACCGACCTGGAGCGTGAAAGAGAGGAGAGGCGAGAAAGGTGGAAGGACTTTGACGAATCAAAGGAATAAATCGAATATTTTAAAAGAGAGCCTACCCCTTGTGCTGGGAGAAATTCTCGCCGCACTTCTCGTGGCTCTCGGCGGACTTGCCCTCGGTATGGCAGGGATCATAACCTTCAACGCCTATATCGTCAGCGGTGCAATCCTCGGCGCTTTGGTGACTATTATCAACTACCTTATTCTCACCGTCTCGGTTGACCTTGAGATAAAAAAGTATCTTGAGCTCCGTGGCGACAAGGAAATGAACGAGGAGGAGGCGGAGGAGTTTGCCAAGACCCACACAAGCGGTGTGCAGAAGGCTGTTGCCCGTTCATCGGTGCTGAGAACCTTCTCTATCGTAGCCTGTCTGCTGGTTGCATTTCTCACGGGTCTCTTTAATCCCGTGGCGACCATAATTCCCCTGCTCGCCTACAGACCAATACTTACCGTAGTCGAGCTTATTAAGACAAAACGCCTTCCACCGCCCAATCCCGAAAAGTATATTAAATACGAGGATGACGGTGAAAACGAAGAAAAGGAGAGTGAATAAATGGAGATACAAATTTCCGGCCCCAAGGTCTATTTCGAGCTACCCTTTGATTTACCCGACAGCACTATCTTCACTATGAAGAATCTGATAACCCAGACGACTATCACGCTTTTTGCCGTTACGATCATTCTCATAATCGCGGCAATTCTTCTGACAAGAAAGATCACCAAGCGTCCCGGTCCCGTACAGGTAGTGCTTGAGAAGATCGTTACCATGCTCTACAATCTTGTAGAGGATACCATGGGCAAGCATAATGCAAGATTTGCTCCTTACATCGGAACGCTCTTTGCATCATCGATCTTCGGCAGCGTTATCGGTATGACACAGATATTCCGTTCATCCACAGCCGACCTTTCGGTAACTCTGGCGTGGGCTCTCGTAACGTCGGGCATCGTGTGGGCGCAGAATATCAAGCATCAGGGTCTTATCCCCTGGCTCAAGGGCTTTACCGAGCCTATCTTTATTATGACACCTATGAACCTCATCTCCGAGGTAGCATCTCCCATGGCACTTGCCTTCCGTCACTTCGGTAACGTTGCAGGTGGCGGAGTTCTCACCACGCTTATCTATGCGGCTCTTGCCCTGCTCTCCAATGCAGTTCTGGGCTGGATCCCCGGTGTTATCGGTGAGATTCCCTTCTTCCAGGCAGGTCTGCCTGCCCTTCTCTCGATTTACTTCGACCTCTTCTCAGGCTTCGTACAGGCACTGGTATTCTCGCTTCTGACAATGGTTTACATTGCAGGCGCCTGCCCTCCCCCCGAGGAATGGCCCGAGAAAAGACGTGAGATCCTTGAGAAGAAGGAGGCAAAGCGTCTCGCAAGAGAAAACAAATAATTAGATAGCAAACACAAAAAAATATAAATAAATCTTAGGAGGATTTTATAATGGAACACATCGCAGAAGGAATGAAGTATCTCGCAGCAGGTCTTTGCATGGGCATTGGCTCTATCGCTCCCGCACTTGGAGAAGGTAATGCTGTAAGCCACGCACTTGAGGGTATGGCTCGCCAGCCCGAGGCAGCAGGCACTCTTCGTACCAACATGATCCTTGGTTGTGCAGTTACCGAGACCACCGGTATCTACTCTCTCGTTATCGCGCTTCTTATTCTCTTCCTTTAATTTTCAAAAAACAACAATTAGAGAAGGAGAACCCAAATGGGACTTTTAGAAGCAACAGGTATGCTTGATAAGTTCGAAAGCTTTGTCGGGGTTAACTTCTGGACAATGATCTTCGCTTGGGTAAACCTGCTCATTCTTTACCTTGCCTTCAAGAAATTCCTCTTCAAGCCATTGAAGAAGATGATCGACTCAAGGCAGAAGGAAATTGACGATATGTACTCCGACGCTGAGAATGCGAAGGACGGCGCCAATAAGCTCAAGAGTGAGTATGAGGAAAAGCTTACCCGTGCAAACGAGGAGAGCGAGGAAATTCTCAAAAACGCTCTTCGCCGTGCACAGCTGAAGGAGGAGGAGATCCTCAAGGAAGCAAGCGACGAGGCGTCCCGTGTTCTTGAGCGTGCAGAGGAGCAGATCGCCCTCGAGAAAAAGCGTGCGCTCAACGAGGTTAAGGACGAGGTCTCCTCTATGGCAATCGGTATCGCATCGGCTGTCATCGAGCGTGACGTCTCCGAAAGCGAGCACAGAGATCTTATCGACGACTTTATCAACAATATAGGTAACGAGCAATGATTGACGCTAGGGAATACGGTAAGGCTCTTTTCCTGATTACCGAGGAGGAGAGAACGACCGAGAAGGTTCTTTCCGACGTGAAGACCACGGAGGGCGCTTTCCTGAAAAATCCCGAGTACGTACAGCTCCTTGACTCCCCTGCCATTTCCAAGGAGGAGAGAGTGAGCCTTTGCGACAAGGCATTTTCGGGCATTGATCAAAACCTACTCAACCTTATCAAAATACTTATCGAAAAGCGTGACACACGCCTTTTTACAAAGGTGGCAAGGGAGTACTATGCCCTTTACGACGAGTCGAGAGGTATTTTGCGTGTTGAGGCGGTGACAGCCATCCCCCTTTCCGACAGTCAGCGCGACGCTATGACGAAAAAGCTTAGCCTAAGCCTCAGAAAGACGGTTATTCTTACGAACACCGTTGATAAATCCACCCTCGGCGGTGTAACTCTCCGCTACTCGGGTGTTCAGCTTGACGGCTCGGTTAAGACAAGGCTTGATAAATTTGAAGCCGCTTTAAAGAATACGGTAATTTAAATTACTTTGCAGCTTTTCTGCAAAGAGAAAGAAGAACAAAATGCAGTCTAAAATAGATGATATCAGCAAGATTATCAAAGAGCAGATAAAAAACTACTCTAAGAAGACCCAGCAGGATGAGGTCGGCTATGTTATCTCTGTAGGTGACGGTATTTCCAAGGTTCACGGCATTGACAAGTGTAAGGCTAACGAGCTTTTGGAGTTTTCCAACGGCAGCTTCGGTATGGCACTTAACCTTGAGGAAAGCTTTATCAGCGTAGTACTTCTCGGTAGCGACGTTGGAATTACCGAGGGCAGCGTTGTAAAGCGCACCGGACGTGTCGTTTCTGTTCCCGTAGGCGAGAGCCTCATCGGCAGAGTCGTTAACGCCCTCGGTGAGCCCATCGACGCCAAGGGACCCATCACCGCAAGCCAGTATAGCCCCATCGAGCGCAAGGCGTACGGTATTATCGAGAGAAAGTCGGTTTCCGTACCTCTTCAGACGGGTATCAAGGCTATCGACTCCATGATTCCCATCGGCCGTGGTCAGCGTGAGCTTATTATCGGCGACAGACAGACAGGTAAGACGGTTATCGCAACCGATACCATTATAAACCAGAAGGGCAAGGACGTTATCTGTATCTACGTTGCAATAGGTCAGAAGCAGTCCACAGTAACAAACGTTGTTGACACCCTTTACAGAAACGGCGCTATGGATTATACCATCGTAGTTTCGGCTACCGCATCCGACCCTGCTCCCCTTCAGTACATCGCTCCCTACTCGGGCTGTGCTATGGGTGAGTACTTTATGGACAAGGGACGTGACGTGCTTATCGTTTACGACGACCTTTCCAAGCATGCGGTTGCATACAGAGCGCTTTCGCTCCTTATCAGACGTCCTCCGGGCCGTGAGGCATATCCCGGTGACGTATTCTATCTTCACTCCAGACTTCTTGAGCGTGCGGCAAGACTTGCGCCCGAGTACGGCGGAGGCTCGCTCACTGCCCTTCCCATCATCGAGACCCAGGCAGGCGACGTTTCGGCATATATCCCCACCAACGTAATTTCCATTACCGACGGTCAGATATTCCTTGAAACCGAGCTCTTCCACTCAGGCGTTATGCCTGCGGTTAACCCCGGTATCTCGGTTTCGAGAGTTGGTGGTAACGCACAGATCAAGGCGATGAAGAAGGTTGCAGGTACCTTAAAGCTCCTTTACTCCCAGTACCGTGAGCTTGCAGGCTTTGCACAGTTCGGCTCCGACCTTGACGCAGATACCAAGGCACGTCTTGACCAGGGTCAGCGTATCGTTGAGGTGCTGAAGCAGGATAGAAATTCGCCCATCGCAGTTGAGCTTCAGGTTGCAATTATCTATGCGGTAGTTAACAACCTCCTTCGTGACCTCGCACTCGAGGACATCAAGGCATTCGAGCGTGAGCTTTCGGATTATCTCGTAGCAACCAAGGGTGATCTTCTCGCCTCCATTCGTGAGACGGGCAACCTCAGCGACGAGAATGCAGCCGAGCTTCGTGAGGCTATTGAGACCTGCAAGGCGAAATTCCTTGCATAAGCAAAGAATTGTTTACAAAAACACAGAAATTCAGTAAGAAAGGAAGGTCGGAGAAGCAATGGCAGGCGCATCAATGAATGACATTAAAGGGCGCATAAAAAGCGTCAGCGGCACCATGCAGATAACCAAAGCAATGGAGCTGGTAGCCACCTCCAAGCTCCGTCGGGCGAGAGAGAGAATCGAAGCCTCACGCCCCTTCCATACCATAATTAAGGAGGCTATCGACGGTATTGAGGCCTCCGAGATGATCAAGGAATCTATCTGGTCCACCCCCACCGAGGGCAAAAAGCCCCTTTACGTAGTTATCGCAGGTGACAGAGGACTTGCAGGCGGATATAACGCCAATATCTTCCGTCTCGTTTCCTATCTTTCCGAGGGCAAGGATGCACTTATTCTCCCCATCGGTAAGAAGGCTCTCGATTACTACTCTCACCGTGATGCGAATATCTTTTCCCGCTCCTTCGGTATCGTAGCCGAGCTGAGCGTTGGCGATTCGCTTGCTATGGCAGAGGAGATCTGCCGTGGCTTCCTTCAGGGTGACTACGACAGCGTGGTGCTGGTATACACCAGATTTGTTTCTATGATCTCCCAGGCAACCGTCCACGAGCAGATTCTCCCCCTCGACGGTATGAGCGGTGAAAACAAGAACAACTCGGTCGAGCCCATTTACGGCGGTGACCCCGAGGAAATTCTTGCCACCATCATTCCCGAGTACGTGGGCGGAGTTATCTACTCCTCTATTTGCGAGGCGACCGCCTCCGAGTCGGCGGCGAGACGTACAGCCATGAATGCGGCTAACAAGAACGCCTCCGAAATCATCGACAGCCTTGTCTTGAAGTACAACCGTGCCCGTCAGGCGGTAATCACTCAGGAGATTACGGAAATCGTCAGCGGCTCTGAAGCACTCTAAGGCAACCTTCTACATTTTAGAAAGGAAAACAAACCAATGAGTCAAAATATCGGTAAGGTTATTCAGATAATCGGTCCCGTACTTGATATCAAATTTGAAAACGGTCATCTGCCCGATCTTCTTAACGCCATCGAGATCGAGCATGAGGGCAAGAAGGTCATCTGTGAGGTGGCAAGCCAGCTTGGTGACGACGTGGTAAGATGTATCGCCATGTCGGGTACCGACGGTATGTCCCGTGGTATGGATGCAGTTGATACAGGAACAGGTATCACCGTTCCCGTAGGTAACGCCACCCTCGGCCGTATCTTCAACCTTCTCGGCGAGGCTATCGACAATCAGCCCCAGCCCGAGACCGAGGAGAGATGGTGTATTCACCGCGATCCCCCCTCTTACGACGAGCAGGAGGGTACAACCGAGATACTCGAAACGGGTATTAAGGTCGTAGACCTTATCGCTCCCTATGCAAAGGGCGGTAAGATCGGTCTGTTCGGCGGTGCAGGCGTTGGTAAGACCGTACTTATTATGGAGCTTATCAACAACGTTGCTAAGCAGCACGGCGGTATTTCGGTATTTACCGGCGTTGGCGAGCGTACCCGTGAGGGTAACGACCTTTATAACGAGATGAAGGAGTCGGGAGTTCTTAACAAGACCGCCCTCGTGTACGGTCAGATGAACGAGCCCCCCGGAGCAAGAATGAGAGTTGGTCTCTCGGGCCTTACTATGGCGGAGTATTTCCGTGACAAAGAGGGTCAGGACGTGCTTCTCTTCATCGACAATATTTACAGATTTACTCAGGCAGGCTCTGAGGTATCGGCGCTTCTCGGCCGTATGCCCTCTGCGGTAGGTTATCAGCCTACCCTTGCCACCGAGATGGGCGCACTTCAGGAGAGAATTACCTCTACCAAGCGTGGCTCTATCACCTCGGTTCAGGCGGTATACGTTCCTGCAGACGACCTTACCGACCCTGCTCCCGCTACCACCTTCGCACACCTTGATGCGACCACCGTTCTTTCCCGTTCCATCGCATCTCTCGGTATCTACCCTGCAGTTGATCCCCTTGATTCCACCTCCCGTATCCTTGCTCCCGACGTAGTCGGCATCGAGCATTACGAGGTAGCCCGTGACGTGCAGAAGATCCTCCAGAGATACAAGGAGCTTCAGGACATCATCGCAATCATGGGTATGGATGAGCTTTCCGAGGAGGATAAGCTTATCGTTGCGCGTGCGAGAAAGATCCAGCGTTTCCTCTCCCAGCCCTTCAGCGTTGCTGAGCAGTTCACGGGTATGGAAGGTCGCTACGTTCCCCTCAAGGAGACCATTCGCGGCTTCCGTGAAATTCTCGAGGGTAAGCACGACGCCCTTCCCGAGTCTGCATTCCTCTTCGTTGGTACTATTGACGAGGCGGTTGAGAAGGCAAAGGCACTCGGAGCGTAAATTTGCTTAAAATCGGCATTGTTTGACAGCTTTTGTTTACATTTCGTCGGTTTTTTGAAAGGAAAAGAATAATTTATGAAAGCTTTTCAAATTGAAATTGTAACTCCGGACGGACTCGCCTACAGCGGTGAGGCTGAAAGCCTGCTTGTGCGCACACAGGACGGCGACGTTGAGATCATGGCAGGTCACACCGACTTCCTTGCTCCACTCTCCACAGGACGTGCGAGACTGATCTCGGAGGGAAAGACACGAACTGCGTCCTGCAGCGGCGGTTTCCTCTCCGTAAAGGGAGGAAAGGTAAGACTCTGCGCCGTGACCTTTGAGTTCAGCGAAAATATTGACCTTGCCAGAGCAAAGCTGGCGAAGGATAAAGCCGAGGCGGCGCTGAGTGCAGCCAAGGACGACCGTGACGAGCGTATTGCAAAGGCAAAGCTCGCCCGTGCGGCAAGCCGTATAAGGGTTGCAAGCGAGAAATAATTAAATGATTTTTTGACAGGAGCAAAGTGGCAATTTGTCGCATTTGCTCCTTCTTTTTTGTACAATTTGTACATTACCGTCTAAAATATTTTATGTTTTTGTTTATTTTTTAAATATTTCGATTGTTTTTTAAAATCAAATATGTTATACTTATCCTGCATAACAATTTTTTCCGGGAGGAATGAAAATGAAGAATTTATTTTCCAAGAGAATACTTGCTACCATTCTCACCGTCGCTATGATGGTTTCCATGGTGCTTGTGTTCACCGTATCCGGCTCGGCTGAGGAAGACGGCGTTTACACTCTTAACGCTGCAGATCTTAACCTCTTCTCCGCAGGCGCAAAGGATGACGGCGACTACGAAAAGGCAGGCACGAATAATTATTTCACCGTCTTTTACAGTCAGAAGGCTAAAATCGAGACTAACGACAAGAGCTTTTCCGACGGATTTGCAGGCACTCAGCGTATTGCCTGGGGCGACAAGACCACCGTTGGCAGCTCTATTCTTAACGCAGTCAAGATCACCACTCGCGGTGCTGCTACCGTAAGACTCTGGTGGGTTGGCGGCGACGTTAACAGATATCCTACAATATTTGATCAGAACGGCAGCACCGTTACAAAGAGCAACGTTGCCACAGTAAAGAACGACCTCTACGTTGAGGAGCTTCAGATTCCCTCTGCAGGTACATATTACATCGGTAACACCGGCGGCAGCAACTACTTCTACCAGATCCAGGTTACCGACAGCGGCTGGAATCTCCCCGCTCCCGAGCGTGCAGCATGGTCCACGGTTGCAAATCCTGCGATCACCAACGTTGTAACAGACGACGCAGGCAGCATCAACGTTACTGTCAATGCAAACGTTGGCATTAACGGCGCAGACGAGCTCCTCGTTCACCTCTATAGCGGCAATCAGCTTGTTAAGACCAAGGGCTCTGTAAACGAGAAGAACGAGCACAACATCGTCTTCAAACCCGAGAACTCGGGCGACTACGTCATCAAGGTTGAGCTTCGCCGTGAGGGTGAGATCGTGAAGACCTGTGACGACTGCACGACCAACTTCCTCTACCCCCTCGGCACTCCTGCGATCTCCAGCGTAACCAGCAAGGGTAGCGGAAAGATCGAGATCGTATGGGGCGCAGTTCACGAGGCAGAAAAGTACGAGGTATATCAGGACGGCACCAAGATTGGTGACACCACCTCCACCTCCTACACTGCAAGCGGTCTTACCATTGGCACAAAGTACTCCTTCCACGTTGTTGCTATCCGTGGCGACGAGTCCACCACCTCCAAGACCAGAAGTGCGGTTGCCACCGAGGCTGCACAGCGCACCTGGGGCTTCACCACCTACGGTCCCTCTACCAGCGACTCCAAGAACGGATACAGCGGTGAGGTAAACGAGGAAGGCAAGGTTACTGTTTACTCTACCGGTAACGCAGGTAAGATCCAGCCTGCCTCTATTGACGGACTTGCATTCTACTACACCGCAATTCCCACAAGCCAGAACTTCACTCTCCGCGCAAAGATCAGCGTTGATACTTGGACACTCACCAACGGTCAGGAGGGCTTCGGCCTTCTCGTAACCGACCGTCTCGGTGTTAACGGTGACAAGGGCGACTTCTGGAACAACTCCTATTTCGCAGGCTCTACCAAGATCGAATACAGATACAACCCCGATACCGAGGAGGTCATTAACGTAAGCTCCACCGAGCTTGGACTCACAAAGTACACCATGAAGCTTGGTATTGGCGTTATTGAAAAGACCGGTATTACTAAGGATAACCTTGCAGGATTTGAGTCCACCGACGGCGACCTTAAGACTGCTACCATCAACAAGTACTTCAACTCGGTAGTCTCCACTCTTGACTATACCGCTATGAATCTTACCGGCACCGGCGGTACGTACAACATCATCGGTAATTACACCTCCGATCCCGAGGGCAACTTCGAGGAGATCTTCCGTGTCACCGAGTACATTATGGAGATCCAGAAGAACAACACCGGTTACTTCATCAGATACTACGACGCAGAGGGCAACCTTATGGAGGAGCTCAAGCACTACGATCCCGACGCTTTGAGCCAGCTTGATTCCGACTTCGTATACGTTGGCTTTGCGGCGGCAAGATCCTGTACCGCAACCTTCTCCGACATCGAGCTTACCACCATTGCTCCCGAGGATGACAAGCCTGCAGAGGAGCCTCCCGTAACTCTCATTGTTCCTCAGCTTGTTGTTAACTCCGGTACTGCGGCAAACAACCGCAACTACACCCTTATCCTTGACCCCAACCTTAAGGGAACCGTAAACATTAAGTATAACGACAGATACATCTACGAGGGCATTGAGGTAGAGGCGGAGGTTCGTAAGAGATTCCCCATCTCCCTCACCAACTACGAGGAGAATGAAAACGTAATCCACCTCGAGTTCACCCCCGATCCCGATCAGGAGCTTCCCGAATTCCACAAGCTCTCTACCACGGGCACCGTTCGTTCCTCTGTAACCGTAATCCTCACCAAGGGTAACTACCACAGAAAGACTATCTACGTTTCTCCCACTGCCGTGATCGACGCACCTGCAAACGGCACCAAGGAATTCCCCTACGATATCCAGACAGCACTTAACAACGCATACCCCGGTCAGACCATTATTCTTATGGAAGGTACCTATAAGCTGAACACCGCCCTGAAGATTCAGAGAGGTATGGACGGTACTCCCGAAAATCCCATCAGAATGATCGCTGATCCCGAGGCGACCACCAGACCCGTAATCGACTTCCAGAGACTCTACGACGGCTTCACCCACGCAGGAAATTACTGGTACTTCTACGGCTTCGACGTTGCGAGATCCAAGGACGGTCAGAAGGGCTTCCAGATCTCGGGTAACTACAACGTACTCGACCAGATCCACACCTACGAGAACGGTAACACAGGAATTCAGCTTACCCGTCTTAACGGCGCAGACCTCAAGGACGATTGGCCCAGCTACAACCTTATCCTTAACTGTACCTCCTACCGCAACTACGACCTCGGCTTTGAGGACGCAGACGGCTTCGCAGCTAAGCTCACCGTTGGCGAGGGCAACGTATTCGACGGCTGTATCGCATACAACAACGCAGACGACGGTTGGGACCTTTACGCTAAGGTTGGCACAGGTGCTATCGGTGCTGTAACTATCCGTAACTGTATCGCATACGAGAACGGCTTTGTTCCCGGCGTTGGAAGCAAGACCGGTAACGGTAACGGCTTCAAGATGGGCGGTGAGTCCATCTCCGGCAAGCACGTGATCGAGAACTCTATCGCATTCAACAACCTTCTCAAGGGTATCGACTCCAACTCCTGCCCTGATATCATTATCAAGGATTGCATAAGCTTCAACAACGGCGGCAGCAACGTTGCGCTCTACACCAACAGTGCCGCAAGCACAGCCTTCAAGGCAACAGGCCTCATCTCCTTCAGAACCGACGGCCTTGACGTTACCGAGAATCTCAAGGGTAAGGGCGCTCAGGTCAGCGCTGACTACAACAACGAGACCACCTTCTACTGGGATCCCACCAACGGCTGTGTAAACACCAAGGGTCAGAAGATCACCGCTGATATGTTCGTAAGCCTTGTATTCGACGGTTGGGAGAGAAATGCTGACGGCAGCATCAACCTCAAGGGCTTCCTTGAGATTAAGGATAGCGTTCCCGAGGCAGTTGATAACTGCAAGCTTGGCGGTATGGCATCCTACGATATCGTACTTCTTCCCGACGAGGAATGTAGCTTCAGCAGAGCATGGTACACTAAGAACAACGTTGCTCACTGGCACGTATGTACCTGCGGAAACAAGAGCGAGATCATTCCCCACGACTTCGTTACCATCATCGACATTCCTCAGGAGGGTGACAAGAACGGTCAGAAGCACGACGAGTGTACCGTATGCGGCTACAAGAAGGCAGCTATGACCATCTATCCCGAGCAGGCACCCGTTGATCCCCCCGTTGAACCCGGTGACGGCGACGTTGAAGAGCCCGTACAGCTCAACTTCTTCCAGAGAATCTGGCAGGCGATCATCAACTTCTTCCGTAATCTGTTCGGCATTAAGCCTAAAGAATAACAATTAAAAAAGCCCGACTGAAATTCAGTCGGGCTTAAATATTATCTATTGTTCAGTATTACGAAAATCACAATGGCCGCCACAAGCGATACGCCGGAAATGATAATCGTAACGAGAGATTGCTTTGTAAACTTAATGTCCATCGCTCGTCCCTCAAGAATCTTCGCCTTACGAAGTGCAACCACACAAGGCTTGTAGATCAAGAGCACAACCGCCGCATTAAGCAGGGTTTTGGCGAAATTGAAGGGCAAGAAGAGGGTGGGAAGCATGGAGATAACCACACTTCTGGGCACTCCCTGATAAATGGGAGTAAGGAGAACGTTCATCAGCATCATCACCGCCGTTGTCGCCGCAACCGAGGAGAACAGACCGATAATTGCTCCGTTAAAGGTTCTCTTAAACTTGTAGATCACCGACGCTACTCCTACAAAAACGGCAGAGGATATAAAATTCATCACAAAGCCGATTGGGCCCGTCTCGCTGATGATCATCTCAATAAGCGATACGAGGAGAGCGATAATGACGCCGCTGACAGGACCGAAAACAAGTCCTCCGAGGGCGATCACGGTGTCCTTAATATCAAAGGTAAGGAAGCTTACGGGAATTTTAAAAACCAATCTTGCAAGAAATGCAAGTGCGCTGAGCATAGCAATGCTCGCAATCTTTTTAACGTCAACAGAATTACTTTTTTTCATAATTTTCCTTTCTCAAACGAGGGGAAAAAGAAAAGCCTCGGAAACACTCCGAGGACACAAGCCATATCCGATAGGAAAACATACCCACCCAAATATAGCAACACTTCTTTTCTCATCCGGACTTTACCGTCGGTCGAGGAATTTCACCTCGTCGAGGGCATCAAAAGCTATGCCCTTAGCAGACTATACTGCCGGTATGGAATTGCACCAATCCCCAAAGAATATATTATAATTATATGTAGACTTTTGTTTTTATTTCCCCGACGCCTAAATTGGCGCCGGGGAAACTATTTATTTGATTAAAGAGAATTCTCTAAATTCAAATTACTCCTGGATCTCAGCTACAACGCCGGAACCTACGGTTCTACCACCCTCACGGATAGCGAAACGAAGACCCTTCTCGCAAGCGATAGGAGTGATAAGCTCAACGTTCATGTCAACGTTGTCACCGGGACGGCACATCTCAACGTCAGCGGGAAGAGTGATAACGCCGGTAACGTCGGTAGTTCTGAAGTAGAACTGAGGTCTGTAGCCGGAGAAGAAGGGCTTGGAACGGCCGCCTTCCTTCTCAGTAAGAACGTAAACCTGACCTACGAACTTGGTGTGGGGCTTGATGGAACCGGGCTTGCAAAGAACCTGGCCTCTCTCGATAGCCTTCTTATCAACACCACGGAGAAGGAGACCAACGTTATCACCAGCCTCAGCGTAGTCCATGAGCTTATGGAACATCTCGATACCGGTTACAACGGTGGAAGAAGCCTCTTCCTTGAGACCTACGATCTCAACAACGTCAGCCATCTTAACAGTACCTCTCTCAACTCTACCGGTAGCAACAGTACCACGGCCGGAGATGGAGAATACGTCCTCTACGGGCATAAGGAAGGGAAGGTCAGCCTTTCTGTCGGGAGTAGGAATGTAGGAGTCAACCACATCCATGAGCTCCTTGATGCAAGCGAACTCGGGAGCGTCGGGACCATTGTTGGAGGTAAGAGCCTCACGAGCGGAACCACGAACGATCGGAATGTCATCGCCGGGGAACTCGTACTCGTTAAGGAGGTCACGGATCTCCATCTCTACGAGGTCACGGAGCTCTTCGTCGTCAACGATATCGCACTTGTTCATGAATACAACGAGTGCAGGAACGCCTACCTGACGAGCAAGAAGAACGTGCTCTCTGGTCTGTGCAAGAGGGCCGTCAGTACCTGCAACAACGAGGATAGCGCCGTCCATCTGAGCAGCACCGGTGATCATGTTCTTAACGTAGTCAGCGTGACCGGGGCAGTCAACGTGAGC
>JBGVPG010000027.1:0-56220 GCA_045126855.1 Eubacteriales bacterium
TTTCATAGATAATCCTCCGTTTGTGTTTTTTAGTTTCGACTGGCAGGTCAATTCTAATTATACCACAAACGGAGGATTCTTTTCATCGGTTAACCTATACTGAACCACGCGACTATCGCGTGGTTTTCGTTATACAAAAAAACAGAGACCCTGAGGTCTCTGTATTCTTTAAAATATTCCGCCGTTATATTTTTTCATCGCACAGAAGGTGACAATCATTCCTGCAGTAAGCAAAACGAAAAGCAAGAAGGTTCCAACAATAACGAACAGGTCGTTTTTCGTAAGTTCACTCACAAGCTGCAGAATCGCAAACTGTATTACGGAAATTCCGCAAAGAAGAGTTCCAATTCCCACAAGCTTGCCAAATGGCTTTACGTTCTCCTCGCTGACACGTGCACGGTGATAGGAATGAAGAGTTGAGATGTCGCCTTTCATGTTTCTCACGGCAAAATAGCAAATGAGAACGCCAACAAGAAAGCAAGTAATTACGCCTACCATATTATTTCTCCCGTTTTTCTTTTATTTTACCACAGATAAAAATAATTGTCAATATCCAAGAAAGGTGGTGCATATATTGACTTTCGGGATATAATAATGTATAATTATTTCAACATACTTAAGGAGAATGATATGGCATATTTAACCGATATAGAAATCGCCCAGCGATGCAAAATGCAGCCCATCGGCGATATAGCAGATAAGCTTGAAATTTCCGACGATTATCTTGAGCATTACGGAAAATACAAGGCGAAGGTAGATTACAGCCTTCTCAAGAACTCCAACCGGAAGAATGGAAAGCTGGTGCTTGTTACCGCCATAAATCCCACGGCGGCAGGCGAGGGTAAGACCACGACCACCATCGGACTTGCCGACGGTCTCAGCCTTATTGGCAAGCGTGTTGCCGTTGCTCTCAGAGAGCCCTCTCTCGGTCCCGTATTCGGTATCAAGGGCGGTGCGGCAGGCGGTGGATACGCTCAGGTCGTTCCTATGGAAGACATCAACCTTCATTTTACCGGCGATTTTCACGCCATCGGTGCGGCAAATAATCTGCTCGCAGCAATGCTGGATAACCATATTCATCAGGGCAACTCCCTCGGCATTGACATTGAAAAGATAACATGGAAAAGATGCGTTGATATGAACGACCGCCAGCTCAGATTTGTAAGAGACGGTCTTGGTGGTGAGAAGAACGGAACGCCCCGTGACGATGGATATGACATCACGGTGGCATCCGAAATAATGGCAGTATTCTGCCTTGCGAGCTCGATTACCGACCTGAAGGAAAGGCTTTCCAAGATTGTCGTTGCATACACTCATGACGATAAGCCCGTTACCGCAGGCGACCTGAAGGCGGTTGGTGCAATGGCAGCACTGCTAAAGGATGCGCTGAAGCCTAACCTCGTTCAAACCCTCGAGGGTACTCCCGCCTTCGTTCACGGCGGCCCCTTCGCAAATATCGCCCATGGCTGCAACTCGGTTATCGCCACCAGAATGGCGATGAAGCTTGCCGATTACGCCATTACCGAGGCAGGCTTTGGTGCTGATCTCGGTGCTGAGAAGTTCCTAGACATCAAATGCCGTATGGCAGGTCTCAGACCTGATGCGGTTGTCATAGTTGCTACCGTCCGTGCGCTGAAGCTCCACGGCGGAGCTGACAAAACCGAGCTTTCTATAGAAGATCTCTCGGCTCTTGAAAAGGGTCTTCCTAACCTTCTTCGACACGTTTCAAACGTCAAAAACGTATACAAGCTCCCCTGCGTGGTTGCAGTCAACCGCTTCCCAACCGACACTGATAACGAAGTAAACCTCGTTATTGAAAAATGCCGCGAGCTTGGCGTAAACGTTCGCCTCTCCAACGTATGGGCAGAGGGTGGCAAGGGCGGCATTGAGCTGGCAGAGGAGGTTGTCAGACTCTGCGAAGAAGAAAATAACTTCAGCTTCAGCTACGAAGACGACACCACCATTGAAGAAAAAATCACAGCCGTCGTTCAAAAGATCTACGGAGGCGAGGGCGTGGTATTCACCCCCGAAGCTCGGGAAGAAATGGATAGACTAACCACTCTCGGCTACGGCAAACTCCCCGTTTGCATGGCAAAAACCCAGTACAGCTTTTCCGACGACGCTACAAAGCTCGGTGCACCCGAGGGCTTCACCGTCACCGTAAGAAAGGTTAAGGTGAGCGCAGGCGCAGGCTTCATCGTTGCTTTAACAGGCAACATTATGACCATGCCCGGTCTTCCCAAGGTTCCTGCAGCCGAAAAAATCGACGTTGACGAGGATGGACGAATCACGGGTCTCTTCTGATAATAAAAAAGCACTTGCCTGGTCAGGCAAGTGTTTTTTGTTTAGAAATAAGTCTCACAGTATTCAAGCAAAAGCAAATAATACCTTAGGTGTCCCAAGGGATTCTGAAGAAGGCTGTGGTCGGAGATTGGTAGGAAAATAAAGTCGTACTTTACCCCGCACTCATCGAGCTTTGCCATAAGATTTTCGGCATTTGCAAGAGGAACTACCTGATCCCGACCTCCGTGAATCAACATTGTGGGAGGACTGCTTTCACTGACGTGGGTTACAGGCGAAATCTCGGCAAGAATAGGCATAGCCTCACCGTTTTCCATCATCTCGGGAGTAATCTCTCCTTCACCGAGCCAGTCACCGATAACCATTGCCGAATGCTCGCTCCACACCTCCGCCGAAATATCGGCAGGACCTGCCATGCTGGAGACGAATGCAATCTCCACAGGTGCGCTATCACCTCTGGAATAGGAATAAAGCATCGCCAGGTGAGCGCCTGCGGAATAGCCCGAAACGCCAACTCTCTCAAGGGTAATTCCCCGTTCTTCAGCAAACGCCACCATTTGCTTTATGGCGAGATCTATCTCGTCAAGCACCACATCAACCGTGTATTCCTCGGCATTCTCATCGCCTAACAGAGTGTAATTCATGGTTGCACTAAGATATCCTGCGTTTGCAACAATTCTGCACCTGACGTCCTCCTCAGCCTTATCTCCGCCCGACCAGCTTCCGCCGTGAATAAACAGCACAGCTCCGTCCACGTCATCGAGGTCACAAGGAAGATAAAAGTCCATAGTGTTCACGTCCTTATCACCATATTTCTCATCCGAATGTACTGAATATCCGGTAAGAAAATCTACGGCAAAGGCAACGGTCAAAACAAGAAAAATTATAAGCAAGACTTTTAAAAATTTCATATTATGTCACTTTTTTTACTTTTCGGAATAGAAATCAAGGATTTGACGCTCCATCTCGGGGCACCACCAATCACGGTATCCAGCCTTTGTGGGGTGAATATCATCATTCATATAGAAGGCTCTGTTGCTATCCGAAATAGAGTTGAAGTCATCACCGCTCCAAAGGTCGATGACGCCGATACCCCACTTCTCCTTGATATCGAAAATACTTTCGACCATTTTACTATAGGCATCACTCTCATAACGAGAGCCTGTGTAAAACATAACATCACAGCCCCAGGTTTCTTTGGCATAGCAGATAATATATTCAATGGCGCCGATGATGGTCGAGGTATCAAAGGAAGAAAGCTCCTTTGAGGGAGAAATTTCGCCGAGAGGAAGACCTCTTGTCGCATCGTTTGTGGATAACTGGCATATCACAAGATCGTAATGCTCGTTTTTATCTACGTTATTAAGAATTCGCTGAACGTAGGAGCTTTCACCGTTGTCGACGAGAGTTGTTCCGCTGACGGCCTCCTTGGTATATTCGCAATCGAATCGCACGCCGAAATATTCGGGAATTCCTTGCTGCAGGGACGCCGAGCCAAATGTTACGGACGAGCCGAGAAAAAGAACTTTCTTACCTTCAAGAGGGCTGTTCTCAAGAGGCTCTACCGAGTCCATATCATATTCATCGGCGTTACCCGGAATATTGGCAAGGCGAACTCTGTCAAGAAAGCCAAATGGCCCCCAGGCAAAGGAATACCCGGCATAACACATACCCAACACAGATAGAATAATGAACGCAAATAAAAACTTAATTTTCTTCATTGCAATTTCTCCTTGCAATTTTGTTTTCATTATATCATAGCAATATGAAAATTGCAAGTAAATATATTCTTTGCGAGTTGTTTAAAGAATGGCATCAAGGATTTTGACGCTATGCGTCAATATTTCCACGACCTTCGCCTTGAAAGCGAGCTTTCAGATCTTCGGTCGAGAAATGCGAACCTTTTCGTGCGCAAAAAGAATTGATAAGCTTTGCAGAGCAATGCAAAGCGCACGAACAAGGTCGAGGACTGCAATGCGCAACCAAAACAAAAGAGAGATAACCGCGAGGGTTACCTCTCTTTGTTGGTGGAGCATCTTCAACGAAAGTCGAACCACTATTGCGTGGAAAGTAGTTCGTTTGCTAGCTTGTAATAATAATCCGCAAATGAATCTTCAAGTTCATGACAAACGACCGTTATACCATAAGCTTCTGCAAGAAGTTTTTCAGCTTCTTTAATGTCAGGCTTGTAAAACGTTATATGAGTTTCTGGAAAGTGACGCTTTTTTGCATTGATAAGCCACCATAAATCGATTTCGGACAAATCAAGCCCAATTCCAACAATAGTAACATCGCCTGCGAGAAAATAGTCCATCCAACTTTTGTACTCAAACACATTTCCTGTTGTTCTATAAGCTTTATATCTTTTTATTAAAACAGAAATGTACTTTTGCATTTCGGCTAATAATTTTCCGTAATAATAATGTCCTAAAACCATTGTGTCAGGTTTTGCCGCTTCGCCATGAATGTGCCAGATTGATTTATTAATATTCGGCAACTCAAAATATGTATGCAGAGCACTTCTTGCAAAATCCGTTGTGTCTTTTCGAGTAAATTTTCTGAACTTACATGGGCGACTAATACGAACTTTAAACTCTGGACAAAGCGCTTTTTCGAGCTCATATGTATAATTTGATGTCAAAACAGCATCAAACGGAAGAACAATACTTCTCAACAACTGCTCCTCTTCGGTGGACACTTGCATTTCTGTAAGCATAGGAGCAAGTTCTTTCATTTTATTACCAACACTATCGTTTGTTAAAATGACAGCCCGCAAAGGATATGGAACGTTGTCAAGATTCAAATCTTCGGCTTGTGATATTGAACCTAAAAGATTTCCCCAAGATGCCATGCCGAATGCACGGTTTATACCATTTCCTATAAGCAAAATTTTAGGTATCGAATGATGTGTCATAATTAAATCCTATTCGTTTTATTTCTCGGAACTTTGCTCAATAGGTTTTTTCCATTCATTAACAAGCTTTTGTGCAACTTTTTGGGGATTAGAAATATCCTCAACGCTGATATTTTCTGTCTTTACAACAACTTGCCATGTAGAATTATCAACATCTGTGGTCGTTATTGTCCAATCGTAAGGATTTTCGAAAACAACTTCCTCCAAAGCCGAACAGTTGGCAAATGCAAATGCATCAATACGTTTTACGGCGTCTGGTATATTTATTTTTACAAGAGAAGTGCAGCGTTCAAAAGTTCCGCTATTAACGATTGAAAGCTGGTTGGATAAGATAATATTTCGGAGGGAACTGCATCCAGCGAACGCTCGAATCCCTATCTTTACTACAGAATCAGGAATTATGATATTTGTTAAAGCCGTACATTTTGAAAATGCGAATTCATCTATTGTCGTCACAGAACAAGGAATTTCAATATTTGTAAGTTTTGTGCATCCGTTAAACGAATTTTTTCCTATATATTGCACGGATGCTGGAATTTGAACGGAGCATAACGGAATACCCCAAAATGCCTGATCTGCTATAGAAAGAACTCCTTCAGGAATTTTGAATTCAGAATCTTGTTTTCCGGGAGCGTAGCAAATAATCGTACTTCCATCTTTACTGTATAAGTTTCCATCTATTGTTCTGAAATGAGAATTATTGTCTGTTTCTATGTTAATGAGTGCTGTACATTCTGCGAAAACAAGCTCGCCTATTTGTTCAACCGCATCTGGTATACAAATTTTACACATAGAAGAACATTCTCTAAAAGCTTGGTTTCCTATTTCTACCACAGAATTGGGGATAGAAACAGTTTTAAGAGAAGAGCATCCTATAAAAGCACAATCTCCAATATGTTCAAGATTTGGAGAAAATATTATCGTTTCTAATGAACTACATCTTCCAAAGGCATTTGATTCAATGCGCTTTACAGATTGCCCCATTGTTACGGTTTTTAAAGCCGAACATTCATAAAAAGCTCTTGTTCCAATTGTTTCAACTGAATCGGGTATAACAACACTTTCCAACGTGGAATCGCACCAAACAAAAGCGCCGTTTTGAATAGTTTTAACAACATCTGGAATAATTACATCTTTAGAATTACCCTTATATTCTAACAATATGCCATCTTTAATTTTAAACTCTTTTTTATTGTAAGATGGTTCTTCTTTTTTTGTGGTAGGTTTAGAAGATTTTGTTTTTTTAGTATCTTCAGGCTTGTATGACTCTCGACGTTTCTTTAAGGATTCCGCCTCGCTGGTAAAGCTTTCGGTATCAAAACAATCTTTTAAATCCACAAAAAGTCTACACTTCACACCACCTTCTTTGAGAGAAGTGGATACCAATTCAACAACTTCTTGAGCTAGAAAATTAGCATCAAAGAAGCCATTGAGCGCGGCACAAATGTTATTAATGGTTAAAGCTTTTTTGTTGTCAGATGCTATTTCAGACGAAGATCTTTCATCATATTCGTTAATTATGTAATCGTTTATGTAATATTTTCCACGTGAATCCACGTCAAAAAGTTCTCTAATTACCGTTACAACATTAGACTCAACCATAATACAGCCAAGGGAATCTTCTATGTAATCCTCAAAACTTAACAGCTTTTCTTGTACTATTTGTGCTAGTCTTTCATCGTAAATACCATATGCAACAAAACTTGTAGAATTCATAATATTTTCTCCTTTTGTTATTTTGTGTATTATTTAAATTATTTCAAAATCTAAAAAGGCAAAAGGTGCGCAGCCGAAACCACGCACCGAAAAACATAGTTTCGCTTCTGTTGCGACACAGTTCACGTCCGAAGATATGACAAGCAAAGCCTACGTTTTTACCAAGCATAGACTTCGGACGAAAAATATTCAACTGTGTCGCACGATTATTATATCATGTTTTCATAAATATTGCAAGTATTATTGAAGAATAAAAAATGGATTTTGGCACCGAGGCGTGTGCTTGTCTTGATACAAGTCGGCGTCGCTTCGCTCCGCCGAGCCAAGCACACGCCTCGAAAAACTGAAAAAGCAAAAACGAAAATCCAAAGCCGAGCGATGCGCCGTCGCACGCTGATCCGCTTTCTGCGACGGTCGCATTAACGCTCTCGGCACTTTTAGGATTTTGCTCGTTTTTTATGCTGCTATATTTAGCGCAGGGATCTTTTTCCCTGCGTTTTTTTCTTTTTTTACTGTGAAGCGAATTTGCAATGTCAACCTCTATACTTGTATCGGTCAGTACACATTCGGTATTGTTTCAAAATACCGCTGTCACACTTTCGTAAGAGTACGTAAGAGTTAGTGAAAGAAGAAAGTCAAAAGTGGACAGCCGTATAAGTTGAGTATTTGCAGAATGTCTGCTAACCTTTTTATAGTAACAAACAAGGAGGTAAAAACGTGAACGAAATTCAAGTCATCACAGACAAAAACGTTAGCGTAGAGAACTTGAGTGAAGCAGAACAGCGTTTGTTTTATATCACTATGCTTACTCAAATTCTTGAGCTTCACAGACAAGAGCGAGAGGGGGCGAACTGATGGGATATCAAGAAGTCAAAATTTATCGTGACGGATATCACTACGTAGGTATCCCCTACAAACCCAATCCGAGCGCAAAGAAAAGCGGCGGCAACAAGGACACGGAAAGAGACGAAAAGAAAAAAGCCTTTGAAACGGCATACAAAGGCACGAATGCTAAGGGCAAAAAGAAACGAACAAAAGAACTGATAGCGGAATTCAGACCGCAATTTGAAACGGAAGAACAGACAGCCGAATTTGTAAGGGCTGAAACCGAACGAATGGAACGAAACAGAATAGCACGGAAAATAAGGCTACAAAGAAAAATAGATCTCGGCGAATGGGACTACTTTTGCACCTTTACCTATGATGATAAAAAGCATACGGAAGAAAGCTTTAGGCGTAAGCTTTCGGACACGTTTAAGAAATTGCGGCAACGATATGGGTGGGAGTATCTCGGAGTGTATGAACGTTCCCCCAAAAATGACCGCCTGCATTTTCACGGACTTTTTTACACACCAAAAATGATAGGCGCGCTTGTTAAAAAGCGGGATTACAGCACAAAGGAACACCGTATGCAAACAACATTACAAAATACGTATTTTACAAAACGCTTCGGCAGAAACGATTTTGAACAGATAGACACAATAGATTTAGCAACAACGGCTTCATATCTAATGAAATATATCGAAAAATCTGGAGAACGTATCGTGTATTCAAAGGGCGTAAAAACCTATTTTATATCCGACATTATAGACGATGACGTAGTATGCACCATCGGGAACGAAGATAGAAAAATACTGTTATTCGACGATTTCTCTTGCTTTGATGAAGGCGTATATGTTGGAGAAGTCAGCCGTGAAACCATAAAACAAATGCGAAAGACGAACTAATTTTATCTTTCGCTCGGCAGAGCTTAAACGAAAGCACCGTCGAGGTCAAGGGGGCGAAAATATTGCTTATAATTCAAAATCAAAGGACATCGCTACAATGTTTTCGCCTGATCCCTTGACCTCTCTCGGCACTTCCGTTTTGGTCGCTCTTGTCGAAAGACAAAATAAAAAATAATAAGGAGTTTAGTATGAAAACAGCAGTAATTTATGCACGTTACAGTAGTAACAGCCAAACAGAACAATCAATCGAAGGACAGCTTACAGTTTGTCAAAAATACGCTCTCGATAACGGACTTCAAATTGTTGAAACTTATATCGACAGAGCAATGACGGGAACAAATGACAACAGGGCTGCCTTTCAGCAAATGCTTGCAGATAGCGAGAAGAATTCCAAATGGGAAATCGTACTTGTATACGCTCTTGACAGATTTGGAAGAAATGCCACCGAGGTAGCTGTTAATAAACAGAGATTGCAGAAGAACGGCAAAACGCTCATATCCGCAACACAGAGAACATCTGTCAACATTGACGGAACGAGAAACCTTGACGGCATTTTGCTTGAAAACGTATATATCGGACTTGCCGAGTATTATTCGGTCGAGCTTTCCGAGAAAATCAAAAGAGGACAGAAAGAAAACCGCAAGAAAGGATTTCATTGTGGTGGTCAAATTGCATACGGATACGTTAGTGTTGACCGCAAGCTTCAAATCGTAGATGAAGAAGCCGAAGCTGTGAGATTTATATTCGACCAATACGGACACGGCGTTACTGTTTCCAAAATCATCGAACAACTTACCGAAAAGGGATATATGCACGATGGTGCGCCCTTTCAGCCATCTTGTATTTACAGCATATTGCGAAATAAAAATTACATAGGCATTTATGAATACAAAGGCGATGTTTTCACAGATATTTACCCTCAAATCATAACCGAGGAAGCATACGAACAAGTCAGAACGAGAATTGATGCCAATAAGACAGGATCTCGCAGCGTACAAACGAATTATCTACTCCGAGGCAAGCTTAAATGTGGATATTGCGGACAGCCTATTAGTGCCGAAAGCGGAACATCACGTACAAAAGAAAAGAAGTTTTATTACAAATGTCACGGTCGCAAAAAATACAAAAATGGTTGCACCAAGACCACGATAAAAAAAGAACTCCTTGAAGAATTCGTAATTGAATTCATTTTAGGAGAGCTTAAGAGAAAGGAAAATATTGAACGAGCAATCGATACGCTTATGAGCTTGCAAGATAAATATCTTAGAGATAATCCCACCTTGAACATTCTTAAGAAAGAGAAAAAGCAAGTAGATACAGCTCTTAACAACCTTATGAAAGCCATTGAAGCAGGTATCTTTACAGCTACTACGCAGAGAAGATTAAATGAGCTTGAAGAACAACAGACCGAGCTTGAGCGTAAAATTCTCATTGAAGAAAGCAAACAAGCAATGATTCTTGATAGAGAGCAAATCGAAAAGTATTATATCAAAGCTTTAGTCCTTGACCCCGAAAAGCTTATTAACACGCTTATAAAAGAGATTGTGCTTTATAATGACAAAGTAGAGATTTATATGAATAGCCCACTCAGAACGAGTCCCGATGAAAATCGGGGCTTTTCTTTTTATACGGAAGTTGTAAATATGCCAATAGAAAGGCACGCCGTAAGAGGTACTAAACTTAAAAAGATAACACTTCAAATGCTTGTATAACGGTAAACGCTGACGATTTATTCCACGGTACTCTTGACACGAGCCTCTCGGGAGTGTGATGTGAAAGGCATAAAATAGCCAACACATCAAGCCCCGAGGGGCTTTCTTGTTGCCTTTTGGCAGAACAGCCTATCACACTCCCTGCTCCTGTCAAGAGTCTTTCGCGGCATAAAGCCGTCACCGCCACGAACCGCAAAGTACCGATGCGAACAAAGAAAAAGCCCCGACAGTAACGTCGGGGACAAATCTCATAAAAAACAAAACGAAAACCAATCCTCTTTCGAGGTTCGATTTTCGTTAAGCTTGGTGGAGCATCAAGGACTCGAACCTTGGACCGACCGGTTATGAGCCGGTAGCTCTAACCAACTGAGCTAATGCTCCATAAATGGAAATAAATATTAAATTTGCATCAAGACACCGACCGGTTATACTCCTCGTGAGCTTCACCATTTCATGGTGGCACTTCGTGCTTTGCTTCGAGATCGAAGCGCTCACGGAGCAATCATCGCGTGGCTCGCTTGTGCGCCGCACAGACTCGCTTACGCTTGATTATGTAGCCTTACACTCTAACCAACTGAGCTAATGCTCCATAAATGGACTAATCTATTCTATCAAATTAATAATTAATTGTCAAGTGGTTTTATGAAAAAACAAAAAATATAAAATCGACCTTAACCGACAATACTCTTTCTATTGCAATTTATGGCAATTTGTGATATGATAAGAAAAAAGGGGGTGCTCACAAATGAAAAAGACTGTAAAACTTCTTATTTCGCTTACAATTATTGCGATATTGCTATCTTTGGTTTACATTTTCTTCCAAAATGAGGCCAAAAAGCAACAGCAAGAAGAGCTCCTCGCCGCCTTTGCTGAGTATTATGACAATAAAATTCAGCAATATGAAGAGGAAAACGAAAATCTGCTCCCGGGTGAAATCGACGTTGTATTCCTGGGTGACAGTCTGACCGACGGGTGCGATCTCGCACTTTATTATCCCGAATACAAAACTCTCAACCGCGGAATAGGTGGCGATACCACGTTTGGTCTTGAAAAGCGGCTTCAGGTATCGGTTTTCGACGTGCAACCAAAGGTCTGTGTAATGCTAATAGGTGCAAACAATTTCTCAAATATGTTTGAAAATTACGAGAACATTTTGATTTCGTTTAAGGAAAACCTGCCAAACACCAAGATTATTCTCGTCTCTCTCACCTCCATGGGCGACAGCTGGGGAAAGAATAACCATATAGCCGCATTTAACAACGTGAAAATCAAAGCCTTGAGCGAAAAATACGATTTTGAATATGTGGACGTATACACTCCCCTGCTAAATATGGAGACAAACGAAATCTACCCCGAATACACCACCGACGGTGGTCATCTGACCCACGAAGGATACCTTGTCTTGACAGGAAAAATCAAGACCGCTATAGCAAAGGTTCTTGACGAAAAATAAAGCATCCCTCTGATTAACCATCAGAGGGACTTTTATAAAGCGAGAGTAGCAGCTCCGGACAACCCCGATTAAAAAATGCTCCCACAGGAGCACATCACAAGCTTATAAAAAACCAAAGCCCTAAGATTTCTTTTGGTGTTGTCTTGATGTTACTTCTCGATTCGGACTGTGAAGAGTCCAGTGGACTCTTCAAGACTAAGAAGCTACGAAGTAGATTCGTGTCTTTCCCCGGTCCGTGCCGGGTGGCAGCACACAAAGGATAGCAAATCCCCATAAAAAACCAAAGCCCCGAAGGTTTCCCTTCGGGGTTGTCTGGAGCTGCTACCCGGATTCGGACCGGGGACCTCATCCTTACCAAGGATGTGCTCTACCAGCTGAGCCATAGCAGCATCACCACAAGGATATTTCCTCGTGACGCTGACTATTATATCAAATATTTTTGTATTTGTCAATACATTTTTCAAAAAAACGAAAACTTTTTTATTTGTTGCATTATTTTGTCCGTTATGATATAATTAAAGCACAAAACTCCAAAGGAGGCAAATTATGAAAAAGTTTCTAAAGGGTCTATTTTTTGTTATTTTAGCGTTTGTTGTCATATTCGGTGGCCTTGCCGTGGCAAACAGAATCAACGAGCGAGCTATGCACGAGTACATCGACAGCTTTGGTGCTGTTGAACACGAAAGTCAGCTGAAGCCCGAATTTGACGAAAACGGTGCACCATACTTCGTAACCGATGGCGATTTCAAAGTAATGCAAATAACCGACGTACATATTGGCGGCGGATTTCTCTCGGTAGCCGAGGACAAGAAGGCTATCAACGCAATTGCGGCAATGATCACCACCGAAAAACCCGACCTTGTTATCGTAACGGGAGACATTTCATTCCCTGTGCCCTGGATCGGCACGCTGAACAACCGTTTTGCCCACGAGATGTTTGCCCACCTTATGGAAAACCTCGGGGTATACTGGACGGTTTCCTTCGGCAACCACGACTCCGAAGCATACAACTTCTACACGAGAGCCCAGGTGGCGAAAATGTACAAAAGCGAGAACCATAAATACTGCCTCTTTGACCGTGGACCTGAGGGATTATACGGTGAGTGCAATCACTACATTTATATAAAAAACACAGAGGACATTATCACCCGTGCATTTATCATCGTTGACACAAATGCATACACCGACGAGGATCCCCTGGGAATCAAATGGATATACGACAACATTCACGAAGACCAGATCGAATGGTACGAGAACACTATAAACACTCTTAACACCCACAACTCCAATCTTGGTGCCGGTGAGGTGAAGAGTATGCTGTTCTACCACATTCCCTTAATGGAAATGCGTGAGGCAGTCAATGAGTACAATGAAAACGGCGAAAGCGAAGAACTGAAATACCATTTCGGCAAGGTCGGTGAGGATGACCCTTACGTTTACTGCTCAATGGAGGCAGAGGAGATGTTTGAGACCATAGTAAGGCTCGGCAGCACCGAGGCAACCTTCTTTGGCCACGATCACCTTAACAATATCGTCCTTGAATACAAGGGCGTAATCATGAGCTACGGATACTCCATAGACTACATGGCATACTCCGACATTGACCTTGTGGGCTCACAGCGTGGCTGCACGGTCATCAACTGCTCGCCCGACGGCGGATTTGAGATAATCCACGAGAACTATTACCAGGATAAATACATTCCCCTTTACGAGAAGGAAGTCGTTGACCTGACAAACTAAAGAAAAATGACAGAGAACGCAAAGTTCTCTGTCATTTTTTATTCATAAACCGAATCAAGGAATAATTCCTCACTCAGACCAAGCATCATCATAAGCAGAATCTTCTCTGCGTCGCTGTCTATACGGTCGAAAATGCTGTCGATATAGATATACTCCTTGACTCCGCAATGTACGCACTCCCTCTCATATCCCTCGGGAGTATCAATCCACTCACCAAAGCTATGACCTGTAGGATGGGTAGAGTTGCCTGTCTGAAGTCTATATCCGCAATCTATACAGTAAAGGTCACCCGAATATCCGTCGCTCTCGCATGAGGGATCAACCACGCCACGAAGCTCGGTATTCTCGTGATCGCAGGGCTTTACGCCGATCTCCTCGGCAAGACCGGAGGGGGTAGTCATGTCGTACGGAACCTCTCTGTCAAAGAGAAGCCAGGCATACTCGGGATAGTCGATAAACACGTTACGGTTGCCCTGAATGGCCTCAACTACCTCGTTACGACCCATCTCCCATGTGTCGACAGGATCAATCTCACACCATTCGAGGAGGGTGTCTACGTCACGGAACACCTCGAGAATGCTGTCGGCACCCCAGGCGGAGCCCCATCTGACGTATACGTAAAGACAAATTCTCGCAATATCACCCTTTACGTTATCGTTTGGTTCAAAGTACACGCTGTCGTAGGTTCCGCCAACAAGTCCTCCGGTTGTAGGGTTACCCATACTAGTACTCGAAGAAATCACGTTGCCGTAGGGCTTGTTTCCACGGCTGGAATTCACGCTGGAGTCCGAGGGGCGAACGTGGTGAAGATCAGCACCGCCACCGCTGGTGTTGCCACCGCCAAGGCTCTGGGGCCAGACGTGCTCACGGTTCCAACCACCCGAGGTATTGTTGGTATAAAGCTTCATGCTTGCCACGAACGAGGTATAGATTAGCACCACCGAGGTTCCGTCAGCATTCTGACAGTCGGTTTTCGGTGCGTAATCACGGCAATTTGCATAGGTTGTGACAGTCTTGTGAGTATCACGCATCAGCGAGCGAAGGCTATTCAGCAGATCCTCCGAGGAAAGCTCTGCAAGTGTATCGCTGTCATATATTCCTTCGGTATAATAATCTGCCGCACCCGTGCCAAGAAGGGTTAGACAAACATCGTCTCTCTTGCCCGAGTTATAGCTGTCGGAATAGACAAGATAGTCCCTGCCCTCCGCAGAAAACACGGGAAGGCTGACCGACAGAAGAAGCGCAAGGGCAAGAAGAAGGGACAGTATTCGTTTAGTCAATATTTTCATTATTAATCCTCAGAAGATCATTCGGTCATTTCACCGACAAAAAGGCTCTCGGAATTACCGAGAAGGAGATAAAGCAAAAGCTTTTCGGCATCGCTTTCAACACAGACGATAAGCTCCTCTGCGGTAAAGCCTTCCATGGAAATAGGTGCACTTTCCTTTTCACCGCACGCAGCGCAAGCACGACTCTTGATGCCTGCGGGATAGTCGAACTCCCACTCACTGAAGCTGTGATCGCCGGTTGCCAAAATCTTATTTCCGCCCTTAACCTTAACTCCACAGGATGAGCAGTATGTGTCACCGCTGTAACCATCCTCGCCGCAAGTAGGTGCAACTGCATTTTTCACGGTTGTTGTTGTGTGCTGACAGGTGGTGGTTCCGCCCTGGTTGCCGCCCTGATTACCACCCTGGCTGGTACCGTTTGATGCGTTGCCGGAGGGAGTTGTCATATCAGAGGGAATGGATCTGTTAAAGAGAAGCCAGGCAAGCTCGGGATAGTCGATAAACACGTTACGGTTACCCTGCTTTGCCGCTACGACCTCGTTACGACCCATCTCCCAGGTGTCAACAGGGTCACTCTCGCACCAGTCGAGAAGCACGTCCACACTCTGGAATACGTTGGTGATGCTGGAGCACTTACTGTGTGAAGCACCGTATCTTACGTACATATAAAGGCAAATTCTCGCCACGTCGCCCTTTACGTTATCCAGAGGCTCAAAGTAGCTGCCGTTATAATATCCGCCGACGATTCCACTGGCAGCGTTGCCGCCTGTAGAGGTCTTACCACCCGTAACCTCACCATACTTCAGGTTGCCGCGGTTGCTGTTTACCCTGTTATCGCTGGGACGGATATGGTGAAGGTCTGCACCGGGACCCGAGGTATCGTATCCGCCGAGAGATTTCGGCCAGACGTGCTCACGGTTCCAATCGCCACTTGTAGTATTAAGGCTCGTGTAAAGAAGAGTTACTTTGCCGTTGCCGTTCTCGCAGTCGGTCTTGGTCGCAAGATTTCTGCAATCACTGTAAGTAGAGGTGTAAGTATGAGTGCTTGTCAAAAGTGTGCGAAGTGTGGAAAGAAGCGAGCTTGATGAAAGGTCGTCAAGCTTATCGTATGCATAGCTTCCCGTATAATAGCTCGATACCCTGGTACCGTTAAGGGTGGTACACACCACGTCTCTCTCACCCGAGTTTGAGCTTGTTGAATAGCTGGATGGCTGACCTGCCGCAACGCTTGGCAGACATACCGAAATAAACAGTACGAATGCAAGCAGCAGGGCAAGCAGATTATTTATGTATCTTCTCATTTTATTTCTCCGTTCGCTTTACCTATTAACCAAGAATTTCATCAAGATTTACGGGCTCAAATTCGCCTGCGTTCTCGGGCATACCGATAACGACATTGCTTGCATAATCATAATCAACGTAAAGTCTCATTGTAACCGAGTAGATCTCACCGTTAAGATTGATCAGATAGTCGCAGCTGAGAATGGAGGAGAGGATGAATTCACCGTCACAGGTAACGTCAAGACTCGCAGCGACAAGCTCTGCGGTAGCGCCGATTCCCGAAAGCTTCTTTGCCATAATACCTTCAAGAGAAGCCCTGGACTCGTCAAGAATGTCAGAGCAGTTATAATTGCCGTCACCCTGATTCACGCTTGCAAAATCATCCTTATCGATGGTTGCTCCCTGACCGATGGAGGAAATTATCTTATTCATCTCGGTCTCATCAGCATATGCAGTCTTATTCTCCTCGATCTCATGCTCGCCAACCTTAACAGAAAGGGTGTGGAAAAGCATACCCGAGGTAAGAACATAAAGGGAGGAAACCGAGGCGCTCTCGCTCTCGGAAAGAGTCTGAACACTTACGTCACTACCGTTTTTCAGAATCGTAGCGGTAGATGAAAGTCCGTCGATGGCGTCCTTCATTTTATCATCCGTGGTAGCAAATCTGATCTCAACGTTTGCCGTATATACGTTAACGTCCCTGGCATCAACCGCAGGGGGAGGTACCAAATCGCAGGACACGAGTGTTCCGAGAATAAGCATCACAGAAAGTGACAATGCTAAAAGCCTGTTAGTTAGCTTCATGAGAATTTCTCCTTAAAATACAAATATTTTTACTAATATCATTTTACAACAAATTACGACCGATGTCAATAGAAGAAATAATATAGTTTTAATTCTTGCTTTTCAAGTGAATATGTGATATAATTTCTAAAAAAACAGAGGAGGATGAATATGTACGTTCTTCTTATTGCAGTCATATATCTGGCATTCATAAGCCTTGGACTCCCAGACTCACTTCTCGGGTCAGCCTGGCCAACCCTACACGTAGCATTCGGTGTGCCGATCTCATATATGGGTATAATCTCAATAATAATCTCGGCAGGAACGGTAATCTCCAGTCTCCTCTCGGAGAGGCTGACCGCACGCTTTGGCACGAGGGCGGTCACCACAGTAAGCGTTTTGCTCACCTCGGTTGCCCTTTTCGGCTTCTCGCTGTCGGGAAAATTCTATCAGCTCTGTCTTTTCGCCATTCCCTACGGCATCGGTGCAGGAGCAATAGACGCCTCGCTTAACAACTACGTCGCCTTGCACTACTCGTCAAAGCACATGAGCTGGCTTCACTGCTTCTGGGGCGTGGGAACTATCATAAGCCCCTACGTTATGAGCTACGCCCTGATCCACTCGGGCTGGCAGGCGGGTTACCGTACGGTGTCGCTGATCCAGCTTTGCATTTTCATCGTTCTCCTTATTGCCCTGCCCCTCTGGAAAATCAACTCAAAGGGCAAGGATGATGAAATAAAGGAAATCACAAAGCCGCTTGGTATTGTGGGCGCATTGAAGATCCCGGGAGTGCCCTATCTTCTCATTGGATTTTTAGCCTACTGCGCCGCAGAGTCCACCACCATGCTGTGGGCAAGCAGCTATCTCGAGGAAGCGATGAATCTAAGTAAGGACGAGGCGGCTGCCTTGGGCTCGCTGTTCTTTATCGGTATGACTGTCGGCAGATTTTTTGCAGGCTTTATTACCGAAAAGCTGGGAGACGGTAAAATGATACGTCTGGGAACGGTAGTTGCCCTGATTGGCGTTGGACTTATTACCATTAGAATCAATCTTCCGGCGATCGTCGGCTTTATACTGATCGGACTCGGTTGTGCGCCGATATATCCCTCCATAATCCACTCTACCCCAAGCAACTTTGGGGAGAAAAACTCCGCCGCCATAATCGGCATACAAATGGCGTCAGCATACACAGGTTCGCTCCTTGCACCCCCTCTGTTCGGTATTATTGCCGATGGAATAAGCCTCAGAATTATGCCGATCTATCTGCTGTTCTTCTTTATTTTGATGATCGTGATGATAAGGAAAACAGAACGTACAGTAAAATAACAAAAAATGCACTTTCCCATAAAATAGATATATGAAGCATCTATTTTGGAGGAAAAATGCTGGTAATTAAGCCATATAACCGAGAAAACGCCGTGGCGTACGCAAGAAAATACGCCTTCTCACAGAATTCACTATTCGCAAATTTTGCAGGTATCGGCGGAAATTGCACAAATTTTGTGTCTCAAAGCATCTATGCAGGGAGCTGCGAGATGAACTACCGCCCAACCTTCGGCTGGTATTTCATATCTCTTGATGACCGATCGCCATCCTGGACGGGGGTTGAATATTTCTACAACTTCATGACGCAGAACAGCGACGTCGGTCCGTTTGGTAGAGACGCCTCCTCAGACGAGCTGGAGCTTGGTGACGTCATTCAGCTTGCCCGCGACGGTGAGGGATATTACCACTCGTTACTGGTCGTGGGGTTTGACGGAGAGGATCTTCTGGTAGCGGCACAAACCGACAACGCCTACGCAAGGCCCCTGTCAAGCTACGACTACGATTACGCAAGATTTATCAAGATTTTGGGCGTCCGTTTTGACGTTCCAAGGGAGCCTGACTCCTGCTTTGAAAAACTGATGCAAGGATGAAAACACCGCATTTTGCTAACCAATGGTATGCAAAATGCGGTGTTTTCTATTAAAGATTAATTTTGTTTTCGGTTGTGTAGAGTGAGAGAAGCTCTGCCTTCTTCTCCTCGATCTCATCCTTCATGCGCTGAACTTCCTCGGCACTGAACTTATCAAGCTCGCCCTCGGACAGCTTACCCTTATACATTCTGTCAAGGGTGTGGGAGTAAGCAATATCAACGGCACAGATGTCACCGTTTCTCTCACAGATAACCTTGTTAGAATTTCCTCTGAGAAGCTCCTCAACTGCATAAACACCCATCTTGGAGGCAAGAATTCTATCACGAAGGGTGGGATGGCCACCTCTTACGATGTGAGCAAGACGGGCAAACTTAGTCTCAACGCCTGTCTCAGCCTCGATCTTCTTCGCAAGAGCGGGAGCGTACTCGGAGCCAACGCCCTCGGAAACAATAACGATGAAGGAACGCTTGCCAAGGCTCCTTGCCTTCTTGATTCTCTTGCAGATATTATTATCATCGTGGGGGAACTCGGGAACAACTACAGCAGATGCGCCAAGTGCGATTGCGGTGTTAAGCGCAATGTCACCTGCACCACGGCCCATAACCTCAACGACGTTACATCTTGCATGGGACTCGCAGGTGTCACGAAGCTTGTCAACAAGCTCGATTACGGTGTTCATTGCGGTGTCGAAGCCGATGGTGTTATCGGTAGAGGTGATATCGTTGTCGATGGTAGCGGGAATACCAATACAAGGAATGCCCTCCTCGGTGAGTCTTGTCGCACCCTGGAATGTACCGTCGCCACCGATACATATAATACCCTCAATGCCGAGCTTCTTACAATTCTCAATACCCTTTGCTCTGTATTCCTTTTCCTTGAACTCGGGGCAACGGTCGGAATAAAGAATTGTACCGCCCTTATTTATTACGTTAGAAACGTCTCTTACGTTCATGGGATGAATATCGCCCTCGATAAGTCCCGAGTAACCGCGATAGATTGCCATAACCTCCACGCCACGGGTAAGTGCGATACGGCAAACGGCTCTTACAGCCGCATTCATTCCGGGTGCGTCACCACCTGATGTAAGGACGCCAATACGTTTGATGTTTTCCATAATTTCTAAGTCTTTCCTCGATTTTAAATTTCACTTATGATATTATACAACATCTTTTTAAAATTATCAATCCCAAATCGCTAAAAATTTATTTTTTTATTGTTTTTAAGGGGTAAGTTGTTAAAACTATACAAATTTCAAAATCTCGTACTAGTTAGATTTTATGAACTTTTATGGAAAAACTTGTATTTATCATTGACAAATCCATAAAGAAATGATATAATATACTCGATATTTTTAGAGTTTATATTTTTATGATAGGAGACGTACCATGGAGATCGCAATTATCGCCGACGACAACAAAAAGGAATTAATGGCGCAATTCTGTATTGCGTACTGCGGAATTCTCAGTCGCCACAATCTTTGCGCTACCCATACCACGGGTAGATACATTTCTGACGCTACGGGACTTGAAATCGAAACATATATGCACGGCTCGTCCGGCGGCCTTGAGCAGATCAACTCAAGAATATCATATAACGAAATTGACCTTGTCTTCTATTTCAGAAGCACGGATCACGCCAAGGAGGCAACCGAGGCCGAGCAGGATCTCTTCCGCCTTTGCGACATGAACAACATTCCCCTTGCAACCAATATTGCTACCGCAGAGGTTTTGGTCACCGCCCTTGAGGCAGGCAGTTTCGACTGGCGCGAGTTCATTAATCCCAAGAGCGCATACAATCAGAGAAAAAAAGCAATGAGATAAGACATAAAAAACGGTAGCTGTACTGCCGTTTTTTATCTTTTAGTGAGGAAAAATGATAAGCAGGGTAAAAATTAAAATTCAATCCATAATAGATAACCTTGACTCCACCGGCCTCTCCGACGGTGAAAGCGAGAAGACCGAAAGTCTTTTCGACGGAGTATACAGATACACAGGCGACGGCGCACATATCACCTACAAAGAAAACACAGACGGTGGCTCCTGCGACTCCGAAATCCTTGTATTTTCCGACGGAGTTACCGTAAGACGCCGCGGTGCAATAATCAGCGAGATTTACTTCAAGGAGGCTGAGACACACGCCTCGATATATCAGATACCGCCCTACAGCTTTGATGCCGAAGTGACGGCAAAGCGTGTGACGGTAGAGCTTGAACCCGTTGGCGGTAGAATCAACCTGGTTTACAATATGAAGATTGGCGGTGCCGAAAAATCGGCAATTATGAGAATATGGATCTCCAAAGCTACAAATCAAGCCTGAAAAACGGCAACCTCTCGGGTGTCTATATATTCGCAGGCGAGGAGGAATATCTGATACGGTATTACCTCGCTGAGTTGCAAAATACAGTTGCACCCGACGATGCCTTTTCGGTTTTCAACAACCCCACCTTTGACGGTGAGACGGTTGACTTTTCGGCAATAGCCGAAGCAATAAAATCTCCGCCCATGATGAGTGACAAAAAGCTTATCGAATGGCGGCACGCCGACTTTTCGTCGATGCGCGAGGGAGATTTTACCTCTCTCGAGGAGCTGATCGAGCTGTGTCGTGAGTATGACTACGCCGTGGTGGCGTTCACCGCCTGCGACGAGGGTCTGGACTTCGGTACGCCAAAGAAGCCGTCGGCCTTTGTTAAGCGTTTTGATAAGACCCTGAACCTTCTGCGATTTGAAAAATCAACCGAAAACCAGCTTTACGCCTGGTTGAAAAGGCACTTTGATGCCCACGGTATCACCGTTGATCTCACCACGGTAAAGGCTCTGGTCTTCCGCAGCGGAAGATCTATGGACGTGCTTGCAAACGAAGTGGAAAAGCTCTCCGCCCTTGCCAAGGCAAGGGGACGTGACACCGTTACCCCCGACGACGTAAACGAGGTAGCGTCCTCCACCCCCGAGTGCGACACATTTGCACTTTCAAACGCTATACTCGACAGAAGCAGACAAAAGGCATACTTCGCCCTGGAGGATATGAAGCTTCGCCGTGTTGACCCGACTATAATAATGGGCATGATCGCTCGCACACTTGACGATCTTACTGCAGTGGCGCATCTTCAGGCAGAGGGCCTTGGTATCGGAGATATACAGTCCACCCTCGGAATGAATGAATATAAGCTGAAAATATATCTCTCGGCAGCCAAGCGATACGGAGTCGAAAGGCTTTCCAATATGCTGTCAACTCTTGCCGAGGCAGATGCCGCATCTAAGTACGGCGGTGTCACGGGATACACAGCCATAGAGCTGTTTTTATCAAGAAATCTCTAAGTTTTGCAAATAGGAGTTTACAAAATGAGCAAAAACAAAGGTAAAAATTCAAATTATAAAAACAATATCGGCAAGGAGCCTGAGGTGAACACCAAGACCGTGGCTACCCCTGAAAGCATAAAGAAAATAGCTATTATCGCATCTGCGGCAATTCTCGTTATCGCGGCGATCGTTGGTGCAATTTTCCTCTTCAAGCCCAAGGAATTCGTCCTTCAGGACAGCGGTCCTGTGCCCGACGTGGCCTACGTTGAAATGGATTTTGGCAAATACGGCAAGGTCGTCATCAAGGTTGACGGCAAGGAAGCGCCCATTACCGCAAAGAACTTCCTTGACCTCGTATACAGCGAGTTTTACGACGGACTCACCATATTCAGAGCACAGCGAAACTTCGTTATCCAGGGCGGAGAAGACAAGAACATCACCCTTAAACCTATAAAGGGAGAATTCCAGAGCAACGGAATTCCTAATAACATTACCCACAAGAGGGGCGTTATCTCCATGGCGAGAACCGGTGATCCCAACTCTGCAACATCACAGTTCTTCATCACTCTTGATGACAGTGCGGCAAGCTCCCTCGACGGTAACTATGCCGGTTTTGGCGAGGTCGTCGAAGGAATGGATGTGGTTGATAAGATCGCAAACGACCTCTTTAAATACTCCATTAACTACATGGGATTTGTAGAAGACCGCGACGCAATCAAAATTAAATCTGCAAAAATTATCGACTACGAGGAGTAAAGCTCTCTCAAAACCACGGAGACTAACATGAACAAGCTATATATTCCCAAAGGGTACGCCTCCAAAATGGACCTTTACCGTACCCAAAAGGCAATTTCCTTTATCAAACAAACCTTCCAAACCCGACTTGCCGAAGGACTGAGACTCAAGAGAGTTTCCGCTCCCCTTTTCGTCACCGAAGCATCGGGTCTGAACGATAACCTGAACGGCACGGAGCGACCCGTAAGCTTTGACGTTCCTGCGGTCGGCGAGAGCGCAGAGGTGGTTCACTCACTGGCAAAATGGAAGCGCCTTGCCCTTCACGAATACCACTTCTACGTTGGCAACGGACTTTACACCGATATGAACGCTATCCGCCGTGACGAGGAGCTTGACAATATTCACTCCATCTACGTTGACCAGTGGGACTGGGAAAGGGTTATTACCAAGGAAGACAGAACTCTTGACTACCTTAAAGAGGTGGCGCAGAGCATTGTAAACGTTATTTGTGACACTAGTGAGCTTCTGAAAATTGATTTTCCCGAGGTCACGGTATCCTTAAATCGCAATATGTTTGCAATTACCACCCAGGAGCTTGAGGATATGTACCCCGACCTCACATCCAAGGAGCGTGAGGACGCCATAACAAAGAAGCACGGCACGGTTCTGCTTATGCAGATCGGCGGCAAGCTGAAAAGCGGCAAGCCCCACGACGGACGTGCGCCCGACTATGACGATTGGCAGCTTAACGGAGATATTCTGTTCTACAATGACGTGTTAGGACACGCCCTCGAGATATCGTCGATGGGTATACGAGTTGACGCCGAAAGCCTCGACCGTCAGCTTACCGAGCGTGGTTGTGACAGTCGACGCACACTTCCCTTCCATAGCAAGCTCCTCGCAGGCGAGCTTCCTCTGACCATCGGAGGCGGTATCGGTCAGAGCCGACTCTGTATGCTGATGATGGGCTGCGCCCACATTGGCGAGGTCCAGTCCTCCATCTGGGATAAAGAAACTATCGAAGGATGTAAAGCGGCAGGAATAAGACTTCTGTAATTAAAAAAGGAACGATTTTCATCGTTCCTTTTTTCTGTTATTCAACGTATTGATCACAATAAATGCACTTACCATACTCGTCAAAGAGACGTTTAATTCCACGCTCGGTACGGCTGATGCAATGAGGATTCTGACAAGCCTTACCTGCAACCCTCTTTCCACTCATACGGCGATCGTCAATGCCCTTTGTGCCGAGAAGCATAAGGATAAGAGCCATTCGGATATATCTGCCGTACATCGCCTGGTCAAAGTAATCTGCACGGGGATCGTCGTCAACGTCAACGTTGATCTCGGTCACTCTGGGAAGGGGATGCATGATCGAAAGGTCTTCCTTTGCCATAGCAAGCTTTGCCTTAGTCAGCTCATAAGAATCCTTCAATCTCTCGTACTCCTCACGGGAATCGAAGCGCTCCGCCTGAATTCTCGTCATATAGAGAATATCCAGCGAGGGAATGGCAGACTCGAGGTTTTCGGTCTCAACGTACTCGCATCCGCCCGTAAAGAGGTGATCGTCCTTCACGTAATCGGGAATGCGAAGCTCCTCGGGAGAGATAAGCACGAAGCTGACGTTGTTGTAACGGGACATTGCCGCAATAAGCGAATGCACCGTTCTGCCATATTTAAGGTCGCCGCAGATACCGATAACAAGGTTGTCGAAGCGGCCCTTTTTCTTATGTATGGTAAGAAGGTCTGTCAGGGTCTGGGTTGGGTGGAAGTGACCGCCGTCACCTGCGTTGATGATAGGAACGGTGGCAACCTTGGACGCCACGATAGGCGCACCCTCCTTAGGGTGACGCATAGCAATGATATCGCTGTATGCGCTGACCATTCTTATGGTGTCGGCAACCGTCTCACCCTTAGCAACCGAGGAGGAGGCTGCCTGATCAAAGCCAAGCACCTGACCACCGAGACTCATCATAGCCGAAGTGAAGGAAAGACGTGTTCTGGTGGAAGGCTCAAAGAAGAGCGCACCGAGAATCTTGCCCTTACAGCTGTCGGCATAAACCTCGGGATTATCGATTATATCGGAGGCAAGACGGACAAGACCGTCGATCTCCTCAACGGATAAATCGAGAATATTAATTAAATTTCTCATACAGTAGCTCCGTAAACGGTAAGATAATTCTTAATTCTTTCTACGTTCTCGGTGTTTTTCTCATCCTCAGAGAGATACTCAATAATATCGTAAACGTCAACTACGGAATATACAGGGAAGCCGAACTCCTCGCCAACCTCTGCCATTGCAGACTTCTCGCCTCTTCCCTTCTCCTTACGGTCAACCATAACGAAGGTAGCAACAACCTTTGTACCCTCAAGAGAGGAAAGGATCTCCATAGACTCGCGAATAGCGGTGCCTGCGGTGATAACGTCCTCAACGATAACGATCTCCTCGCCTGCCTTAGGCTTATAGCCTACGAAAACTCCGCCCTCGCCGTGGTCCTTAGCTTCCTTTCTGTTGAAGAAGAAGGGAAGGTCGAGACCCTGCTTGGAAAGTCCGACAGCTGCCGAAACTGCAATAGAAATACCCTTGTATGCAGGGCCGTAAAGCACGCACTTCTTATTGCCAACCTTCTCAAGGTAGGCCTTTGCGTAGAACTCACCGAGCTTTGCGATCTGGTCGCCGGTCTTTATCTCGCCTGCGTTGATGAAATAGGGGATCTTTCTGCCGCTCTTTGCGGTGAAATCACCAAACTTGAGAACGCCCGCGCCCTCAAGAAACTGTATAAATTCTCTCTTGTACTGTTCCATTTTGCACCTCTTAGTCAATGAATTCAGCGCAGCAACGCTCGTATGCTGCAACGGGATCTTCAGCCGCAGTAATAGGTCTGCCGACTACGATATAGTCCGAGCCGATTCTGTTAGCCTCGGCAGGGGTCATAACTCTCTTCTGGTCACCGATATCACCGTCAGCAAAACGAACGCCGGGGGTTACGGTTACAAAGTCCTTGCCGCATCTGTCGTGTACCTTGCCTGCCTCGAGAGGAGAGCAAACTACACCGTCAAGGCCTGCTTCCTTGGCACAGGAAGCGTAGTGCATAACTACCTGATCAATAGGCTCTTTGATAAGGAGATCGTTCTCCATAGACTCCTGGTCGGTGGAGGTAAGCTGGGTTACCGCAATAAGCAGAGGACGGCTTCCGTCAGGTCTGGTAAGTCCCTCAATGGCATCCTTCATCATTCTCTTGGTTCCTGCCGCATGGAGATTTGTCATATCCACGTCAAGACGGGAAAGAACAGCCATAGCCTTCTTCACAGTGTTGGGAATATCGTGAAGCTTCAGGTCGAGGAAGATCTTATGACCGCGGCGCTTGATCTCTCTTACGATCTCAGGTCCCTCGGCATAATAAAGCTCCATACCGATCTTTACGAAGGGCTTTCTTCCGGTGAATTTGTCAAGAAATGCAAAGGTCTTTTCCGCACTGTCAAAATCGCAGGCGATAATTACGTCTCTTCCCATTACTTAATACCTCCTATTATATCTTTCAAATTTTCAATATTGTATTTTTCCATAACTCTCGGCAGATCCTCGATGATTTTTTTGCAAGCGAAGGGATCAACGAGGTTCTGTGCACCCACCTCAACGGCGGTAGCACCTGCAAGCATCATCTCGATCACGTCCTCAGCCTTGGAAACGCCTCCCATACCGATAACAGGAATATTCACCGCATGGGACACCTGGTAAACCATTCTCACCGCAACCGGGAAGATGGCAGGGCCGGAAAATCCACCCATTTTGTTGGCAATAACAGGCTTTCTGGTGCGAAGGTCGATTCGCATACCAAGCATGGTGTTAATAAGGCTGATGCCGTCGGCACCTGCCGCCTCGCATGCCTTTGCAATAGCCACGATATCGGTAACGTTAGGCGAGAGCTTCACAATCACAGGCTTTGTGGTAACAGCCTTAACCGCACGAACGACCTCGCTCGCTCCCTCGGGAGTTGTACCAAATGCCATACCGCCACCGTGTACGTTGGGACAGGAGATATTGACCTCAAGCCAACCAACCTGCTCCTCCTTATCAAGAAGCGCACAAGTATGAACGTACTCCTCCACAGAGAAGCCGGACACGTTTGCCATAACCGGCTTATTAAAGCACCTCTTGAGCTTAGGAAGCTCCTCGGAGATAACCTTGTCAACACCGGGATTTTGCAGACCGACCGCATTGATCATACCCATCTCGCACTCCGCAATTCTGGGAGTTGGGTTACCGAAGCGAGGGTCCTTTGTAGTTCCCTTAAAGGAGAAGGTACCAAGAATATTTATGTCGTAGAGCTCGGCAAACTCATAGCCAAAGCCGAATGTACCCGATGCAGGTATTATCGGATTATCAAGCTCTATACCGAGAAGATTTACACTTAATTTTCCCATAGTATTTCTCTCTTTCGCATAACAGGACCTTCCTTGCAGATACGCTTATAGCCTGTAATAGTCTTGCAGGAGCAACCCATACAGGCACCGAAGCCACAGCCCATTCGTTCCTCGAAGGACATCTGACCATCGGTGGTGGTTGCCTTGTAAACCGCCTTAAGCATAGGCTCTGGACCGCAGGTGTAGAAGTAGCTGTAATCGATACCCTCCATAGCGGTGGTGACAAAGCCCTTTACTCCATAAGAGCCGTCGGCGGTGCAGACGATAACGTCAGCGCCAAGAGCCTTGAATTCATTTTCATAGAACACCTCGTCAGCCTTGTTAAATCCGAGGATAACGGTGGGTCTTTTACCCTCCGAAATCAGCTTCTTACAAAGCATATAGAGGGGCGGAACACCAACTCCGCCACCAAGAAGGAGGGGGTTATCGCCTGAGGGTCTGGTGTTATAGCCGTTGCCGAGTCCTGTGAGTAGGTCAAGGGCCTCTTCCTCACCCATCTCGCACATCTTTTCCGTGCCTCGACCAACCACCTTGTATATAATAGTGAGCACGTCGCCCTCACAGTCACAAACCGAGATAGGTCTGCGAAGATAGAGACCGTCAAGTTTTATATTAACGAACTGACCGCATCTTATGCCCTCGGTGTCACCTTTAAGGGTCATAAGGTAAACGTTGCTTGTCAGATTTGTATTTTTTGTTATTGTAAATACTGTATTTTTCATATAATCCTTTCACTTTTGCGCAGCAAAAACTTCACTGCTTGCAACTTCACTTACGTAGTAAACTTCACTTACGTAGTAAACTTCACTCAAAGGAGTATGATCGAATTTGATGGGTGAAGTTTGCCCTTCGGGCAAGTGAAGTTTTACGTGGTGCGTAAAGTGAAGTTTTGACAATGTCAAAGTGAAGTTCGCCTATGGCGAGTTGAATTATGCGTCAATAGTCGAAATCGTAAGGGTTGTCTCCTCGAGGACGTCGAGAAGTACACGCACGGTATCGAGAGAGGTGAATACGGTCACGTTATTCTCGGTGGCGTATTTTCTGATCTCGAAGCCGTCACGGGTTACACCCGACGAGGATGCATCAGAGGTGTTGATAACGTAGGCAATGTGTCCCTGACGGATAGAATCGGCGATCTCCTCCGAGCCGTCGGAGAGCTTCTTCAGAACGTGGGTACGAATACCGTTTTCCTTGAGGAACTTTGCAGTCCCCTCGGTAGCCTCGATATTAAATCCGAGGTTGTAGAAGCGGCGGATGAGAGGAAGGGATTCATCCTTATCGCAATCAGCAATGGTAGCCATAACAGTACCGTAATTCTGAAGGTGCATACCCGATGCCTGAAGCGCCTTATAGAGCGCACGGTAGTACTTATCGTCGTAGCCGATCGCCTCACCGGTAGACTTCATCTCGGGAGAGAGGTATGCGTCAAGTCCACGAAGCTTGTTGAAGGAGAACACGGGTACCTTTACGTACCATCTCTTCTTTTCCTCGGGATAAAGGTCGAAGATTCCCTGCTCCTTCAAGGTCTTGCCGAGAATACACTCGGTAGCAATATCAGCCAGGCTGTAGCCCGTAGCCTTGGAAAGGAATGGAACGGTTCTGGAGGAACGGGGGTTAACCTCGATGATATAAACCTCGTCGTTTTTATCAACGATGAACTGGATATTGTAAAGACCAACTATGCCGATTCCGAGACCAAGCTTCTTCGCATACTGAAGAATAGTTCCCTTAACCTTGTTGGATATGGAGAAGGTGGGGTATACGCTGATAGAGTCGCCCGAGTGAATACCCGTACGCTCAACAAGCTCCATAATACCGGGTACGAATACGTCACGGCCGTCACAGATAGCGTCAACCTCAACCTCTTTACCGCTGATATACTTGTCTACGAGAACGGGCTTGTCCTCGTCGATCTCAACGGCGGTCTTCAGATAGTGACGGAGCTGCTCCTCGTTAGCAACGATCTGCATTGCACGTCCACCCAAAACGAAGGAGGGACGAACGAGAACGGGATATCCGATTCTTGCTGCGGCGGCAACGCCATCCTCGATTTTGGTAACGGCACTTCCCTCAGGCTGAGGAATGTTAAGCTCCTTGAGTAGTCTCTCAAACGCATGGCGATTCTCTGCCTTGTCGATGGCAGCACAGTCTGTACCGATGATCTTAACACCAAGCGCATCAAGGGGCTCGGCAAGGTTAATTGCGGTCTGGCCGCCAAGAGAAGCGATTACGCCCTCAGGCTTCTCAAACTCGATAATATTCATAACGTCCTCGGTGGTCAGGGGCTCGAAGTAGAGCTTGTCCGCCGTGGTGTAGTCAGTGGAGACCGTCTCAGGGTTATTGTTGATGATGATAGCCTCATATCCCGACTTTTTGATAGTGGTAACGGCGTGAACTGTAGAGTAGTCAAACTCAACACCCTGGCCGATTCTGATAGGACCTGCACCAAGAACCACAATCTTCTTTTTGTCGGTCACACGGGATGCGTTTTCGCCGTGATAGGAAGAATAGAAATAGGGAATGTATGCGCCTGTGTGGCAGGTATCAACCATACGGAACACAGGGAAAATGCCCTTTTCCTTTCTGAGGCAGAAGATGTCGGTCTCATTTTTGCCCCAAAGGCGTGCGATGAACTTATCCGAGAAGCCCATCTTCTTTGCGGCAACGAGGGCCTCGGTGTCACCGATATTTGCTTTAAGAGTGGATTCCATATCCACAATATTCTTGATGGCCTCAAGGAAGAAGGCTGTGATCTTAGTAATCTCGTGAATGGACTCAATGCTCTCGCCACGACGAAGAAGCTCTGCAATAGCAAAAATGTTGTCGTCACGGAACTGGGTAATGTATTCACGCAGATCTGCGTCGGTCATACCGTCAAACTTCTGGTGGTGAACGTGACAAACGCCGATCTCCAGAGAGCGAACGCCCTTGAGAAGACACTCCTCGAGAGTAGAGCCAATGCCCATGATCTCACCCGTCGCCTTCATCTGTGTACCGAGAGTATTGGATGCGGCAGTGAATTTATCGAAGGGGAATCTGGGAAGCTTTGCAATAGCATAGTCAAGGCTGGGCTCGAAGGCTGCGTTGGTATTGGCGATCTTGATCTCGTCGAGGGTCATACCAACCGCAATCTTTGCGGTAACACGTGCGATGGGATAACCCGAAGCCTTGGAGGCAAGTGCCGAGCTACGGGAAACACGGGGGTTGACCTCGATAAGATAGTACTCGCTGGTGTTGGGGTTGAGAGCAAACTGCACGTTGCAGCCGCCCTCTATCTTCAGCTCACGGATAAGCTTGATCGCAGAATCGTTGAGCATCTTTTTGTCATGGTCGGAGAGAGTCATAATGGGAGCAACGACGATGGAGTCACCGGTGTGTACGCCAACGGGATCGATGTTCTCCATACCGCAGATAGTAATAGCGTTGTCAGCGCCGTCGCGCATAACCTCAAACTCGATCTCCTTGTATCCCTTAACGCTCTTTTCAATAAGAACCTGATGAACGGGAGAAAGCTTGAAAGCGTTGATACCGATCTCAACAAGCTCCTGCTCGTTGTAAGCGAAGCCGCCGCCCGTACCGCCAAGGGTAAATGCAGGACGAAGAACTACGGGGTAGCCGATACGCTCAGCCGCAGTCTTTGCCTCCTCAAGGTTATAGGTGATCTCAGAGGGAATGGTGGGCTCGCCAATAGACTGGCAAAGCTCCTTAAACATCTCTCTATCCTCTGCTCTCTCAATAGACTCCGAGCTGGTACCGAGCAGCTCAACACGGCACTCCTTGAGAATGCCCTTTTTCTCAAGCTGCATAGCAAGGTTAAGTCCTGTCTGTCCGCCGATACCCGGAAGAATAGCGTCGGGACGCTCGAAACGGAGAATTTTTGCAATATACTCAAGGGTCAGAGGCTCCATATATACCTTGTCCGCAATAGCGGTGTCGGTCATAATGGTAGCAGGGTTGGAGTTAACCAGAACGACCTCGTATCCCTCCTCCTTGAGAGCAAGGCAAGCCTGGGTGCCTGCATAATCGAACTCTGCTGCCTGACCGATAACGATGGGGCCTGAGCCGATTATCATAATCCTTTTAATGTCAGTTCTCTTTGCCATTTATATATCCTCCAAAAATTAATCTAAATCCGAATAGACAAGCCTGCCGTCGTAGACGGTTGCAAGGCATCGTCCGAATACCCTCTCACCCTCAAAAGGTGTTGCACGACCCTGCGATAGAAAATCGTCGGGGTTGATCTCATATTCCGTACCCACCTCAAAGACGGTGAAGCCCACGTCAGAGGTGATATTAAACCTCTCTCTCGGGCGAATGCAGGCTATATGAACAAGCTTTTCAAGGCTTATTATACCTGTTTTGACAAGCTTAGTATACATAATTGGAAATGCGGTCTCAATTCCAACAACTCCCATAGCGCTTTTTTCAAGTCCACGAGATTTTTCCTCAGCAGAGTGAGGAGCATGATCGGTGGCAAGAATATCTATTGTGCCGTCAAGGATACCCTCAAGAATCGCCTCTCTGTCCGAGGGGGATCTGAGGGGCGGATTCATCTTGAATCTGCCATTCTCCCGAAGGTAGGAGTCGTCGAGGACGACATAATGTGGGCCTGTCTCGCAGGTAACGTCAAGGCCCTCTGCCTTCGCCTGCCTTATAAGCTCAACGCTCTCGGCTGTTGAGATGTGGCAAACGTGGTAAGGACAGCCCGTCTCACGGACAAGCTCAAGGTCACGCTTTATCTGACCCCATTCGCTCTCCGAACAGATACCACGGTGTCCGTGCTCCCTCGCATAATCACCGTCGTGGATATAGCCACCACGCAGAAGTGAATTGTCCTCGCAATGGGCAACCACCATTTTGCCAAGGCTCTTTGCCTTAAGCATAGCGGAGCGCATCATATCATCGCTCTGCACGCCTCGGCCATCGTCAGAAAAGCCGGCAACCTTATCAGCCATAGCCTCCATTTCAGAGAGCTCTGCACCTGCCTGACCCTTGGTAATCGTTCCATAGGGGATTACGGCGATTTTTCCGTCACGGCGAATTATCTCAAGTTGTTTTTCGAGATTCTCTGCCGAGTCCGGCGCAGGGTTCAGGTTTGGCATAGAGCAAACTGCAGTATAACCGCCCCTTGCCGACGCAAGTGTGCCTGAGGAAATAGTCTCTTTATAAGAAAAGCCAGGCTCTCTGAGATGAACGTGAACATCACAAAGACCTGGCAAAATCACAGTATTATCAATAACGGAAACAGAGGGGGATACGTCACCCACACAAGCTGTAAGAGACGCACCGTCAAGGAGCATATCACGCTTAACGAAAGCACCGTTTTCATAAACAAGAGCACCGCGCAGCATAGTCATCATAGCATAAGATCTCCTTTTTATTTTATCTTTTCTATTATATCACAAGAAATATTTAAAGTCAATATAGCGAGAGGGAAAATTCTCTTTGTTTTTTTCTTTTTCACTTGTGCAGGATGTACGAAAGGGCGAGTCCGAAGACTCGCCCCAAAAGAATCCTTATTCTGTGCGAAGTGCCACCACAGGATCCTTCTTAGCCGCACTCTTTGCAGGTGCAAGACCTGAAATAAGTGTCAGAAGGATAGAGAGGCAAACGAGGAAGATCGCATTGCCGATGGGCAACGCAGCAATATTCGAGTAGCCGATAAGAGGCTTCAGAATTACGTTTACAACAGCCGAGATAAGGTAGGTTGCGCCAACACCGATAAGTCCTGCAAGAAGACCGATAATGGCGGTCTCGGCAATAAAGAGGTTGGATACATCACGCTTTCTACCTCCGAGAGAACGAATAACACCGATCTCCTTAATACGCTCAACAACAGATACGTAGGTGATGATACCGATCATAACCGTTGAAACAACAAGAGAGATAGAGGTAAATGCAATCAAGGCGTAGGAGATGATATCGATCATGGTGTTAACCATACTGATGACAAGCTCAAGGCTGTCGGTATAAGTCACCTTATCGTGATCCTCGTTCCAGGCATCGAGATATCCGGTAACAAGATCCTTGTCATCAAAGGAGAGAGGATAGATCTTGATACTGTTAGCAAGGTCGATGCCGCCGAGATTTCTTGCAATAGACTCTCTGGTTGCGTACGAGAATACACTTCCCTTATCGTTGGTCTCATGCACGATCTTACTCTCGTCGCCATCAAATGCCTCGTAGGGCAGATAGTCGTACTTATAGGTAAAGGATGTGAGATACTCCTCAGACTTTTCCCCGTCACCGATAAGGTAATCAACAAACTCCGACTCTGCGTTAGCCGAGAGCACATAATCGGTAAATGCCTTGGTGTAGTAGACACCCGAGCCCATCACACCGTAGGAAATATTCTCCTTGGGGGTAAGGATACCAACGACACGGAGGGTCATTCCATCCTCCGAGGGGCTTTCCATTTCGCCTGTGTATACGGGTGCTGTGGTAATTGTAGTTCCGGTTATGGGATGTGAGATCTCAAGCTCGGTGGTGCTGAAAATGCTGTCGGTGGGATACCAGGTAAGAGTCTTATTAAGCAGCTCGTCATAGCTGAAATATTCGCGGTAAAGCTGCTCGTTGTATACGGGATCTCCGTTGTCATCCTTGTTAGACGCCTTATGGAAGATCTCCATCATCTCTGCCTGAGTATAGTAGCCAAGCCTTGCCAGAAGAAGGTCGGTAAGCTCGTCGTTGGAGTCGAGAACAAGCATTATCTCATCCTTCTCATCGGCTATTTCACCTGCAACCACGTCATACTGACTGTTTACATAATCCAGATTATCGGGTGCCTGAGAAAATCCGGGAGCAAGACGTTCTATCATTCCTGCAAGATCCTTGTAATCGGTACCCGAAATAACCGATTTATAGATATCGGTAAGCTGCTTTATGGATATATGACGGCTTTCCTGACCGCCAAATTCGTAGAAATCAGTAAATATAGTTTTAGTAAGATCAATACCGTAGCCGAGAGTGAGAGCGTTGTAATATTCGCTGGGCATAGCCTTTACGTAATCAACGTATTCACGAGTAATCTCATTCTCAACCATGATATTGCCGAGATCATCCTGGGTCTTGATAAGATGCTCGATAACGGAGGAGATATAGACCTGATTTGGGTTCTTGATAATATCGATCTTATCCTCGGTGTCCATCATATCCGAGATCGCACCCATATCAAAGGCGGTCTTTGAAATAGTAATGGGATTACCCGACAGCATATCGTCCTGCATGGATGCGATATATCCCTTAATACCTGCAGAAAAGGCAAGAACCAGAGCAATACCGATAATACCTATTGAACCTGCGAAGCCAACCATGGCGGTTCTGCCCTTCTTCGAGATAAGGTTTCTCGCCGAAAGACGAAAGGCAGTGAATACCGACATCTTTGCCTTTTCCTTCTTGCCATTTACTTCGGGAGAGGGCTGGTCGGCATCTACCGTCACAACGGGATCGGTGTCCTCTATTATCTGACCGTCAAGAAGTCTTACTATTCTTGTTGAATACTGCTCGGCAAGCTCGGGGTTGTGAGTGACCATAATAACAAGTCTCTCGCCTGCAATCTCACGGATAAGCTCCATAATCTGCACGCTGGTTACGGTGTCAAGGGCACCGGTAGGCTCGTCTGCAAGAAGGATCTCAGGCTCGTTCACAAGTGCACGGGCTATAGCAACACGCTGACACTGACCGCCAGAAAGCTGGTTGGGTCGCTTATAATACTGGTCCGAAAGACCAACCTTGTCAAGGGCTGCCTTAGCACGTCTTACCCTCTCCTCCTTGTCAATACCTGCAATGGTTAGCGCAAGCTCAACGTTGCCAAGTACGGTCTGGTGAGGAATAAGATTGTAGCTCTGGAAAATGAAGCCCACACGGTGGTTACGGTAAACGTCCCAATCACGGTCACGGTAGGTCTTGGTGCTTTTTCCATTGATGATAAGATCACCCGAAGTGTATCTATCAAGACCGCCGACGATATTAAGCAGGGTGGTCTTTCCACAGCCTGAGGGGCCGAGAATGGAAACGAATTCCTTGTCACGGAAGGTAATATCCACGCCACGCAATGCGTTAACCGTTTCGGAGGAGGTGACGTAATCCTTCTTTATGTTTCTAAGTTCAAGCATAATTTTTTCCTTTGTAAGTTGTTTTACTATATTATACACTAAAATTATGAACAAATATTGTTTTTTGTAAAAAAACGGGGGGATTCCCCGTTTTTTTCTTTAAACTTTAAGCTGTCTCAGCCAAATACCCTTATTAACGAGTATAAGACCGGGTAAAAGCTTCAGATTTTCCACCACCAAAACTATAGGAAGAAGGTACTTGAATGGAAGATCTGTAAAGTATGCCAGAGATGCGACCACGGGCATAACGATAACCCAAGCATAGACGCTGTCAAAGAGCATTGTTATAAACACACGACCGCCCGAACGGATAGTGTAATAGGTTGAGGTTGCCAGCGCAGCGGCAGGCATGGTACAGCCAAAGCAGACCATAATGTAGCCCGAAAGCTCTCTGACCGCATCGGTGGTATTGTAAAGGAGAGGGAAGATGGGCGAGAGAATGATCTGTACAGCCATCATAATAAAACCCATAAATACCGCAAAGACAAGAAGCTTTCTGTCGGTATCACGTGCCTCATCAAGCTTGCCTGCGCCAAGAAGGTTTCCGACGATTATGGCAATAGAGGAGCTGAGGGCGAAGTACGCTACGCTGAGAAGATTTTGCAAAGTAAAGGAAATGTTCATTGCCGCAACAACGTCAAGTCCTCTCGTCGAGTAGCACTGGTTCATCATAGTAATAGATAGCGACCAGAACATCTCGTTGAGAAGAATGGGAGTTCCCTTGATGGCAACCTGCTTTACGAGAGATGTGGGAACGGTGAAATTCTTGAAAAGACCGACCGCAAAGGGACACTTTTCCTTATTTTTGTGAGTCCAGATAACAAGAATCGCAAGCTCGGCAAATCTTGAGAGAGAAGTAGCGATAGCCGCACCCATAACGCCAAGGGCGGGAAGTCCGAGAAGACCGAAAATAAGCAGAGCGTTGAATACAAAATTAGTTGCGATAGATACCACGCTCGCCACCATAGGCACGACAGTCTCACCCGTCTCACGGAGGGTGGAGGCATAGACCTGCGAAATAGCGAAGGGAATAAGTCCGATGATTATAAACGAAAGATAGTTTTCACCGGACAAAAGTGTAAGGGCAAGGTCGCCGTCAGTTCCCTCGTGAAGGAAGGAATTGATAAGTCCGTGACCGAAAAGACCGATAACCGATACACCGAGAACACCGATAACCGCTGAAAGAATCAGCTTTATTCTCATCGTATCACGCACACCCTTTACGTCACCACGGCCGTTAAATTGTGCGGTAAAAATGCCAGCACCCGATACCGCACCAAACACAGCAAGGTTGAATACGAAAATAAATTGGTTAACAATGGCAACACCCGACATCTGCTCTGTACCCAAAGAACCAACCATAAGGTTGTCAAGGAGGTTGACAAGGTTTGTCACCATGTTTTGTATTATCATTGGCAATGCTATTGCCAGAACTCTTTTATAGAAGGCTTTATCGCCAATATATTTTTTCAACTTCATTTCTCTTTAACCAAATCAAAAAGCCCCGAAAGTGAGGCTTTTTGTATTAATATGTAATGTTTTATTTGCTTTTTGCCATTAAATCTCAAATCCAACGAGGAGTCCACCCTGCTCCGCATAGAAGGAACAGAGGCCGCCCGCAACGTCAATTTCAATCTGTGCACCGGGAAATTTCTCAAGGATCTTAGTCCTGAGAAGATTTGCCGCCGTCTCGTTATTTGCGTGATGGATTCTGACCTTACCGCCTTTATATCCGTCGCCAATCATATTGTTAAGAATATCGATTGCGGTGTTAATAGGTCCACGGGACTTACAGATCATCTCAAGAGTACCCTGCTCGCTTGCTCTGCCGATGGCACGAATTCCGAGCAGACCTGCCATTTTTGCTACAATGGGACTAACGCGTCCGTTGTTCGCAAGATTATGCATGTTTTCAAGAGCAAAGATAAGTCTTGTGTGATTGTGATATTCGGTTATCTCGGCCTTAACGGTCTCGAAGTCCTTACCCTCAAGGATAAGCTCGCGAAGCTTGTAAATAAGCAAAGCATTCTCAGGTCCTGTGGAAAGGCTGTCGATTACGTGAATATTATTTTCGGGATAATTTTCTTTAAACTGAATTGCCGCAACGTTTGCTGCATTAAAGCTTCCCGAGAGTCCACTTGTGATAGTGATACAGAAAACGTTCTCGGTGCTGCCGAAAGCATCAAGGTATTCACCCGAGCTGGGACAGGATGAACGGGAACGGCCATTATATGTAGCAAGGTCGGAAAGCATCTCTATAACGTTAAGATTTTCGTTATCAACGTATTCTTTTACATCCGTGCTGATCTTGAGCGGTGCACTTGCAAAAGGAACGTCAGCAAGAGTGCGAAGGTCAGCGGAAGAGTCGGATACTATTTTGAAGTTCATAATATTGCTCCTTGCGATTTATTTCTTAACATAAAATTATACCATATATTTTTTATTATGTCAAGTTTTGATCAAAAAATCGGGACGAGTGAGGTATCTGTAGCCGTTGTCAGGAAGGATTACGGCAATCTTCCCCTCTGATTTTTCTCTGATTTTCAGGGCGGCGCACAGGGCTGCACCCGAGGACGGACCTGCGAAAATTCCATATTTTCTCGCAAGAAATAAGGCATAGTGATCGGCATCTGCATCCGACACCAACGTTATTTCATCAACGAGAGATCTGTCGAATAGCGGCGGAAGGAAATTTGCACCGATCCCCTCAATGCTATGCTTACCTGCTTTACCAAGCGATAAGATCGGTGACGCCTCAGGCTCGACGGCAACTATTCTGAGAGCAGGATTTTTCTCTTTAAGAAATCTCCCCGTACCCATAAGCGTACCTCCGCTGCCAACCCCTGCAACGAGAATATCTACCGCACCGTTAGTATCACGCCATATTTCGGGTCCCGTCGTCAGGTAATGTGCCTCGGGATTTTTTGTATTCGTAAATTGCCTTGGCTTGAAGCCCTCGGTTTTCTCGGCAAGGGCAACCGCATCCGCCATACTGTCGCACCTCACAACGTTGCCCCCGTAGGCTTGGATCAAGCTCTCCCTCTCACGGGATGCGGAAAATGGCATCACGGCAGTAAAATTATATCCCATAACAGCCGAGAGCATTGCGAGGCTGATGCCAAAATTTCCGCTGGTTGCCTCGACTATATTGCTGCACCTCGGTAGTCCTTCGGATTTCAGAATGTGATAGGCTGCCCTGTCCTTAACCGAGCCTGTGGGGTTGCTCATCTCAAGCTTCAGAAAAATACCGTCGAAAAGCTCTAAAATAGGTGTGTTTCCAATAAAATTTAAAATATTCATACTATCAATATATGCTAATATCTCTTGACAAAGAAACAATATATGGTATAATATTATTTACCTAATGAGTAAAATATTTAGGAGGAGCAGATGAAGATTATAAAGAGAAACGGCGCAGAGGCAATCTTTGAGCCTAAGAAGATATATAACGCCGTCACCAAGGCTAACCTTGCGGTTGAGCCCAAGGACCGACTCAGCGAAGAACAGATCTCTGCCATCACAGAACGTGTTACGAATATCTGTTCTTCCCTTCCCGGCACGCCCGGGGTTGAGGATATCCAGGATCTTGTTGAGCGTGAGATAATGTCAGAGGGTGCCTTCACCCTGGCAAAAACCTACATAACCTACCGCTACACTCACGAGCTTGTAAGACGTGCCAACACCACCGATGACCGCATCATGTCGCTCATCGAGCGCTCCAACGAGGAGATAAAGACCGAAAACTCCAACAAAAACCCCACCGTCAACAGCGTTCAGCGTGATTATATGGCAGGCGAGGTTTCAAAGGATATTACAAGGCGAATGCTTCTTGACGAGGACATCGTCAAGGCTCACGACGAGGGAATCATTCACTTCCACGACGCCGACTATTTTGCACAGCATATGCATAACTGCGACCTTGTAAACCTGAAGGATATGTTGGAAAACGGCACAGTTATCAGCGGAACCCTCATAGATACACCCAAGAGCTTCACAACAGCTTGCAACATTGCGGCGCAGATCATCGCCCAGGTTGCATCCAACCAGTACGGCGGTCAGTCCATAAGCCTTACCCACCTTGCGCCCTTCGTTGACGTGAGCAGAAAAAAGATAAGACGAGCTGTTGTCGACGAGCTTTCCGCAGTTGGCATCGAGCCTAAGGACGAGGTGGTTGAAAAGATCACCGAAATGCGCCTTAAAGAGGAGATCAACCGTGGCGTGCAGTGTATACAGTACCAGGTTGTAACCCTGCTTACCACCAACGGTCAGGCACCCTTCATTACGATGTTTATGTACCTCGGTGAAGCCGAGAACGACCAACTGCGTCACGACCTTGCTCTCATAATCGAGGAGGTTCTTCACCAGAGAATAAAGGGTGTTAAGAATGAAAAGGGCGTTTGGATAACCCCTGCCTTCCCTAAGCTTATTTACGTTCTTGAGGAGGATAATATTCATCCTGACTCAAAATATTATTATCTCACCGAACTGTCGGCAAGATGTACCGCAAAGCGTATGGTCCCCGACTATATCTCGGAAAAGATAATGAAGCAAAACAAAATTGACAAAAACGGTGACGGTCAGTGCTACACCTGTATGGGTTGCCGCTCCTTCCTCACCCCCTACGTTGATGAAAACGGAAAGCCTAAGTATTACGGTAGATTCAACCAGGGCGTCGTTACGGTAAACCTCGTTGATATTGCTCTTTCGGCTGAGGGTGATATGGAGAAATTCAGAGAAATATTCGAGGAAAGAATGGAGCTTTGCCATAGGGCGCTCCGTCTCCGCCATGAGAGATTGCTCGAAACGCCCTCGGATGCCGCACCCATTCTCTGGCAACACGGCGCTCTCACGAGACTTCAAAAGGGTGAGAAGATCGACAAGTACCTTTACGGCGGATACTCAACCCTTTCCCTGGGATTTGCAGGTCTGTGGGAATGCGTGCTTGCACTTTCGGGCAAGAAGCTCACCGAGCCTGAGGGCGAGGCTCTCGGACTTGAAATTATGAGAATGCTCAACTCCTACACCGCAAAATGGAAGGCTGCCGAGAATATCGACTACTCGCTTTACGGAACCCCCCTCGAAAGCACTACCTATAAATTTGCTAAGGGGCTGCAGAAGAGATTTGGAATTATAAAAGGCGTAACCGACAAGAGCTATATAACCAACTCCTACCACGTACACGTGACCGAGGAGATCGACGCCTTCTCAAAGCTTGCTCTTGAGGCAAAATTCCAGGCGCTCTCCCCCGGCGGAGCCATCTCTTACGTCGAGGTTCCAGATATGCAATCCAACATTCCTGCCGTGCTTGACGTTATGCGCTTCATCTACGACAACATAATGTACGCAGAGCTCAATACCAAGAGCGACTACTGTCAGATATGCGGCTGGGACGGTGAGATCAAGGTGGTTGACGAGGGCGGAAAGCTCCTTTGGGAGTGTCCCAACTGTCACAACCGTGACCAATCCACCATGAACGTGGCTCGCAGAACCTGCGGTTACATTGGCACGCAGTATTGGAATCAAGGCAGAACAAGCGAGATAAAAGACCGAGTTTTGCATCTATAAGTAAATAATTATTTGCATTTAAAAGAAAAATCGCGCATATTTTATCTATGCGCGGTTTTCCAAGATTACATATTATCATCCATTCTGACGCTTTTTACCATATTACCGAGGCAGCGAGTTTTGTCGTTAATAAAGCCTCGAATACTATTGGTTATGGTTACTGCGCCCGTCACGGCAAGGCCCAAAACGGCGAGTGTCAGATAAGGATGTCGCATTATGTGACTTTTTTTGCCCTTAAACATAAATTTTCTCCTTTTTTAGAGTTATTTATATCTTTCCCGTAGTGGCAAAAAATATTTATATTATTGACAAAATCACTCCTTTGGTGTAAAATTGTACATGGAAAAGGTTTTATCCGAGTACGGCTCGGACGAAAGGAAACTATATAATGATCAAATGTAAAAAGTGCGGAAGACTTAATCAGGATTACACCTCTCTCTGTCCCAACTGCTCTTCTCCCATGGAGCTGACGCAGGCAGAGGTTGAGGAGCTGTTCTCAGAGCTTGACGACAGACTTGAAATGAATGATTTTACCCGCGTTGTAGACATACACAAGCTCCTTGCCGAGGCAGGCGTTGTTGAGGGAGAGAGAGGTCTTGCTCTTATTCTCGAAAGGGGCGTTCTCGTTCCCCGTGACCTTGAAAGTGCAGTGAAGTACTATTACTCCGCGGCAAAGAAGGGAGACGCTCATTCGGCATATAAGTATGCAAAGCTGGTTGTAGGCAACGAGAGCCGTTGCGATTTTTGGCTGGCGTACGCTGCCCTTATGGGATGTAAAGACGCTTATGCAGATGCCTTTGCTCTCTACTCCAAATACAGAGAGAAGGAGATTGCCGCATACTACTGCTCACTTCTCGCTGAGGACGGCGACGTTGACGCAATAATCGAAATGGCGCGCAGACACCTCTACGGTGACGGCGTAGCACAGGATGAGAGATACGCTAAATGGTATTTCGATATGCTTGAGCGCACCCCTCTCAACGCTACCAAGCTTTACCGCCGTCTTCAGGCGGTTGAGGAGGCAGGAGTTTGCCCTCCCAAGCTTTACTTTACCGATAGAAATAAGATAATCAAAAAGCTTATTAACGGCGCAAGATCTCTTGGTTACACCAAGGTGCTTTTAAAGCTCTGCCAGCTCTATGCCGCAGGCGACACGAAGGACAGAACAGTATATCTCGCAGGCCTTCACATCGAGGGAATAGAGTTTGAAAAGAACGTTGACGAGGGTATTGCGATACTTGAAGAAGCAATGGCAGGCGGCTCTGCGCTCGGTGCAAAGCTTCTCGGCGACCTTTATGCAAACGGCGAGCATCTCGAAAAGAATCCAAGACTCGCAATGCAATACTACAAGCGTGCCGCTGACCTTGGCGGAGATGATCTTCAGGAGACGCTTGGTGACATGTTCCACGAGGGCGCACTTACCGAGCCCGACTACACCACGGCATACAAAATGTACGAGAGCGGTGCTGTTAAGGGTGATTGGGGTTGCCAGTCAAAGCTGAAGATGATGAACGAAGAGCGTGAGAGAAACTACGTCGAGGCGACAAAGACCGAGCGTGTATCTCCCGAGGAAGCGTTCCCACTCTTCAAGCTTTCTGTTGACGCAGGATATCTCCCTGCCCACGCAAGGATTGGTTGGTATTACGAGCGTGGAATCGGTACTGAGGTTAACCGCAAGGCAGCATTTACCCACTACAAGGCAGCATACGAGGCAGGCGACAAGCGTGCAATCGAAAGCCTTGGCAGATGCTATGCCCGTGGAATCGGAACTGCATTTGATTTCAAGCGTGCCTCCGAGCTTCTGACCATCGCCCGTGAGATGGGATCTCACAGTGCTGACAGAGAGCTTTACCGTATTTATGAGAATAAAAAGAGACACATGATCCGCGGTCTTTACTCCACGGCTATGCGTCTCTACTACAATAAAAAATACGACCTCTGCCGCAATATGCTGGAGCTTTGCATGCAGCTTGGTCTGGGCGATGCCACCTACGCTATCGGCTGTCTCTACGAGTTCGGTATCACCACCGCACCCGACAGAAAAATTGCTCTCCGCTTCTATAAGAAGGCTTACGAGCAGGGATACAGCGATCCGAGACAGTATCATAAGCAGAGTATGCTGAGAATCTCCAAATAACAAAAAGAAGGAATGGAAATCCATTCCTTCTTTTTTATTTTTTACTTATCTATGGGGTATGCACGTCTCTCATCGAGAGTATTTACGTCTACCCAATTCATAGCCTCCTTGAGAAGAAGCTCGTAGTAGGTTGTCTCCTCAAAGTACTCGTCGGTATAGTAGTTGAGAACTTCCTTACGGCACTGGGCTTCAAACTCTGCATACGCCTCAGCGGTATATTCATCCTTGGTCTTACCAAGGTATGCAAGATACTGAGCGGTATACTCGGCAATAGTATTCTCACGGGTCTCATTAACAAGATCCTTAAACTCATCCTTTGCAGGAATGAGATTTTCATTACGCACAAGATAGAAGAGCATCATTCTTTCCTTTATGGAATCCTGTGCAAGTCCAAGAATATACGCCTTCCAATCAGCACCGGTCTGAAGACCGAGATATGCAACCGCATAGGTATCAAGGGTTTGGTAGGTGTTGGAGCTGCCGTAGCTGTTGGTGATCTTACCCTCGTTTGTTATGAAGGAGTCGTTTACGGTGTTGTAGTAATCATCATAAACCTCGTCAACCTTGCCGCCGGGATACTTCTTTGCCTTGCTGATAGAGCGAAGAATCTCAACGATTCTATCACGAACAAGGGTCTCATACTCCTTCTCGTAGTTCTCCATAAGCTGCTCGTTATAGTAAGCAACATACTTATCCACAAGAGTCTCGCCCTCGTATTCTGCAAGCTCCTGCTCGGTTACGGTGATCTTCTTATCCTCGATCTGCTTCTTGATGAACTCATCATTAAGCTCGGGTGCATCGAAATCATCGAATTTGTTAACGTAAACCTCGAAATATGCTCTCTCGTTACGAAGATTTTCCTTCTTATAGTTGTAGGGGAAGTAGCACTCAACGGTAAAGTGCTTTGTCTCACACTCGGTTACGAAATTAACCACAAGGTCGGTATAGTTGTAATCATTTCCGTTGAGGGCAGAGAGAAGAGCAACCTTGGTTCCGATGGTGGTAGAAGTAATGGTGTTCTTGAAGTTCTGACCATACACCTCGTCAATATCTGTGCGGGAGAGATCAATTCTCTCGTTGGTTACGGTTACCTTCTTGTTAGCATCGCTGGAATCGGTACGTGTATAGCTAACGTAAGCGATCTGATTTTCGCCGGGCTTGCCTGTGGTGATCTTCTCAAATCTGTTGGTTTCATCAGTCTTGAGACCAACGATATTAAGCTCAAAGCCGGGAACGAAGCTTCCCGATCCGATAACAAGAGTATGGGGGTTAGCATCACCAAAGTTGCTCATACCATCAACAGCGATCTGCTCACCGTCAGCTCCGATAATATATCCGCGGTAATAAATACCTACGGAGTCACCTGCGCCGATCTCCCAGGAATAACCGTCAAGCACCTTTTCCTTGCCGTTGCCGGTTCTTGCAGCTGCCTGAAGCTTGAGAAGAGCGACGTCAGCGTCAATATCCTTAGGCTTTGCAATATCAAGGTCAAAGGAAAGATTCTTATAATCGGATGTGAACTCAATATACTTGTCGAGATCGCTCTTCAAATAGTTAAAGCCCGCATCGGATTTTATTGCCTGAACAACGAATACAATCGCAGTAGCGATCGCAATTACGGCAAGAAGTGCCGCTGTGATAATGATAGCAAGATTTTTTTCGGAGATTTTTACCTTGCCAACCTTTTCCTCTTTGGTTACGTTTGTGTTTTTGTTTTCACTCATTGTGGTAGAAAACCTTTCATTAATATATTATATTAGGATAGAGAATCTGCAAATTCGGTAGCAAGCCTGTCACAACGCTCGTTGTAATCATTACCTGCGTGACCCTTAACCCAGATAAATTCAACTGTATGTATCTCGGTGAGAGAGTAAAGGCGCTCCCAGAGATCGGGGTTTTTCAGCGTATCCTTTCCTCGTCTCCAGCCTGCCGCTCGCCAGGATTCAACCCAACCGAGAAGGAAGGCGTCAACAAGATACTTTGAATCGGAATATAGTGTTACCTTGCAGGGCTCTTTAAGGGCGGAAAGCCCCTCGATTGCCGCAGTCAATTCCATACGGTTGTTGGTGGTCTCAGCCTCGCCGCCGGAAAGTTCCTTTTCAAACCTTCCGTAAACGAGTATCGCACCCCAGCCGCCACGTCCGGGATTGCCTCTGCAGGCTCCGTCTGTGTATAGACTAACTTCTTTCATATTTCAATTATTATTAGAAAACGGGCGAATTACATCGCCCGTTTTCTTTATGTCGCCATTCTGCAGGACGGCAGAATGAATTAGTCCTTAGACTCGGTATCAGCCTTGAGGGTGTAGCTTACAGTTCTGAAATCAAGCTTACCGTCAGCGGTGTACTTGGTCTCAGTGTGGTCGCCATCCTCGTTAAGCTGGATGTTGGTAGAGGTGAGGTAGTAGAAGAGTCTGTTGAACTGGAAACCTGCGCGAATGTTGATCTCGCCATACTGCTCGCAAATGCTTCTGTAGTAAGCACGTCCAACTTCCTTCTTATATGCCTTCATGTATGCATCGTCGATAAGGAAGAGGTCTGCATCCTCACGAGCGGACTTGATGCTCTCCTCAGCGTTCTTCTTAGCCTCAGCGATCTTCTCGTCAGCCTTGTCGCCGTAAGCATCCTTGAAGGACTCCTCGTGAACGTTGTATGCGCCGCCTGCGATGTCAGCCTCAACGTAGTCGGGAAGAACCTTAACTGCGTCAGCCTCACAAGCCTTTGCTACAACGTAAATCTTGATGATAGTCTCGATCTCAGCCTTAGCCTCCTTCTCAAGAGCTGCGTCAAGCTCGGAGATGTTGGAGATCTTAAGAGTTGCGATGAGATAATCGTTAAGCTTTGCGTACTTGTCGATGTTCTTTACAGAAGAGCTGTAATCGCCCTTGTAGTATTCGTACTCGTAGGACTCGTAGAGGTGATCTACGTACTCCTTAACGAGCTTCTCGGGATATGCGTTAACCTTTACGGAGTCGGTGATGAGCTTCCAAACGGCAGCCTGTACCTTCTCGGTGATATCGGTGTCGTATGCTTCCTTGAGGGAGTGGTAAACGTTCTCCTCATACTCCTCGTAGATCTCGGTGCCAAGCTTCTTGTCGCCGCTTACACACTCAACGATCTTAGCAACAACCTCGATGAGAGCTGCTCTCTGAGCCTTGGTAAGAGCCTCCTTGGTGGAGTCAATAGCCTTCTGCTGCTCATCCTTGGGCTTGTCACCGCCGTCCTTAACAGCCTTGTTGTATGCGTCAAGAAGAGTCTTGAGCTCGGTGCCTTCCTTGTAAACCTCGTTGGTCTCGGTCTTAGTGTCGTAGATGTTAGCTACGTCCTTAAGAAGGTCAGCAAGCTTCTTGTCGCCATTCTTATAGTTCTCATCCTCAAATGCCTCGAAGGAGGTCTCCTTGAGTGCGGATGCATATACGTTTACAAGAATGTCAGCAGCGGTGATCTCCTCAAATGCGGGAGCGGTGATAGCGTATACGGGATATACGTAGTAGGTGAGCTCCTTATCCTTGAGGTCGATCTTATCGCCCTTGGTGTTATAGAGATTGTCGGGAGTAACCTTCTTCTCGGTGGTGTAGGGAGTATACTTAAAGGTAGCGATTGCCTTGCCCTCAGACTCAACTCTCCACTGAACCTTTACGTTCTCGTAGGTGTACTTGGTGCCGTCGATCTCGATATCGAACTTCTCAGCGGTGGTAACAGTGCCATCTTCCTTCTTCTCGGTAACAGCCTTGAGGTTGGAACCAACCTTAGCCTCTGCGCCCTCCTCGAGGAACTTAGCTACGAGAGGATTGGTAGAATCAGCAGCGAGAACGATGGTCTCATAAGCTGCGCTCTCGGTAACAACGGTGCCCTCTGCATCGGTGTGCTTACGGCTGTAGGAGATAACGATGGTGTTACCCTCCTTAACAGCAAGCTCCTCAGCGGTGAGGTCGGCTGCTACGGACATATCGTAGATATAATCCTTGAGCTCGGTTACTTCCTCAAGAGCCTCCTTCAGCTTGAGCTGAAGATCAGCCTTCTCGTTAACGTCGCCAAGCTTGATAACGTGGTTAGCCTTGGTGGAGGAAGTAGTGAGAGAGGACTCATTCATATCGGAGGTGAAGTATACGTTACCGTCAGCGTCTACTGCGTAGTATACGAAGTAGAGAACGTCGCCCTTGCCGAGAGTGCCCTCGGTCTTGCGATCTGCCTCGTAGGTAGCGGCAACGATCTTGTCAGCGATAGTGGTGTAGATCTTAGACTGAACGAGCTTTTCTCTGGTAGCCTCGTCTGTGGTAAAATCGCCGTCCTCGATCTCGATCTTGGCAAGAGCTGCCTTGAACGCCTCGTAATCGAAGGTGGCGTAAGAAGTGAGGTCTTCCTTAGCAAAGTTGAAGCTGCCACAGCTTGTCAGTGCAAGAAGAGACATCACAACGGTAAGAATTAATGCAACAATTCTTGTTTTCATGTCTTTCATCCTTGTATAAATTATTTCAATACCGCGCCCGAGAGCGCATTTAATTGATCAAAGGTAGTGTCAACCTACCTCTCGACAGGGTTGACTAAATCATTATAGCACACAAAATCAAAAAAAGCAATTACTTTTGAAAAATTTTTATATTTTTAATAATTAATATAAAAAAGCGGAATTTAACTTGACAAATCGGGGATTTGATTGTATAATCTTGCTATAGATTGATAGACCCGAAAGGATTAGATAAAATGATCGGCGATAAAAAAATCGTTTTCTCAGGCGTTCAGCCCTCCGGAAACCTTACGATAGGAAATTACCTCGGTGCGATTAAGAATTTTTCACGCTTCTCCGAGGATTACAAAACCTTTTACTGCGTAGTTGATCTCCATGCAATCACAGTAAGACAGGTGCCTGCAGAGCTTCGCAGAAGAACCTACGAGACCCTTGCACTCTACATGGCGTGCGGCCTCGATCCTAAGCAGAACACACTTTTCGTTCAGTCTCACGTTCCTGCCCACGCAGAGCTCGGCTGGATGTTAGACTGTTATACCATGTTCGGCGAGCTTTCCCGTATGACGCAGTTCAAGGATAAGAGCCAGAAGCACTCCCAGAATATTAACGCAGGTCTTTTCACCTACCCCACTCTTATGGCAGCGGATATTCTCCTCTACCAGACCGACGTGGTGCCCGTTGGTGTTGACCAGAAGCAGCATCTCGAGCTTGCGCGTGATATTGCTATGCGCTTTAACCAGATCTACGGCGATACCTTCACAGTTCCCGAAGGATATATGTCCACCGACACTATGAAGATCATGTCTCTTGCCGAGCCTACGTCAAAGATGTCAAAGTCCGATCCCAATCAGAACGCGGTCGTATATATTCTTGACTCCAAGGACGACGTTATGCGTAAGTTCAAGAAGGCAGTTACCGACTCCGAGGCGTGCGTAAGATACTCTGAGGACAAGCCCGGCGTCTCCAACCTTATGTCCATCTACCGTGCCTTCACGGGCAAGACCTTTGAGGAGATCGAGCGTGAGTTTGACGGCAAGGGATACGGAGATTTCAAGCTTGCGGTTGGCGAAGCCTGCGCAGACGGTCTCGCTCCCGTAAGAGATGAGTTTGCCCGCCTTATGGCAGACAAGGCAGCCCTTGAAGCAATTATGAAGGCAGGAGCAGACGAGGCAGCTTACTACGCTCGCAAAACTATGTCCAAGGTCAGAGGGAAGATTGGTTTTGTAAACTAAACATTACAAAATGAAGAAAAAGCGATTGTTTTCACACAGTCGCTTTTTTAAAAGGTGATAAAATGAGATATATACTTGCATCAAAATCTCCTCGAAGAAGAGAACTACTCTCGGAGCTTGTGGAGAGCTTTGAAATCATTACCGCAGAGGTTGACGAGACCCTGCCCGATAGCATACATCCGAGAGACGGAGTTGAGATACTCGCCATAAGAAAGGGAGAGGTAATAGCAAAGGAAAACGCCGATGCTGTCGTAATTTCCTCAGATACCTTAGTTGAGATCGGCGGAGTTGCACTCGGTAAACCCAAGGATAAGGCAGACGCCTTCTCAATGCTGAAGCTTCTTTCGGGAAAAGCTCACAACGTACATACAGGCGTAGCAGTTCACTATAACGGAAAATGCTTCAGCGGTGTTGCATCTACAGCGGTGTACTTCAGAGAAATGACCGATGAAGAGATCAACGCTTACATTGATAGCGGTGACCCTATGGACAAGGCGGGAAGCTACGGAATTCAAAGTGGTGGCGGAAAATTTGTTGAAAAGATCGACGGTGACTACGACACAGTCGTAGGTCTTTCTGTCACTCTTACTAAAAAACTCATTGACGAGGCGGAAAATGACTAAATCCGAAAAGAAAAAACGCCTATCCAAAATCGTGGAGAGGCTGAAGGAAATATATCCGAATGCCGAGTGTGCCCTGCACTACGGAGGTGACCCCTGGAAGCTGCTGGTAATGGGCAGGCTTTCGGCACAATGCACCGACGCAAGGGTTAATATTGTTTGCGAGGAGCTTTTCAGGAAGTATCCAAACGCCGAGGCTATGGCAAACGGTGATATTACCGATATTGAAAACATCGTCAAGCCCTGCGGTCTTTACAGAATGAAGGCTGACAACATCAGAGAGGCGAGCCGTATGCTGCTCACCGACTTTAGCGGTGAGCTCCCCGACAATATGGAAGACCTTTTGAAGCTGCCGGGTGTGGGAAGAAAAATTGCCAATCTTCTTCTCGGTGATGTCTTCGGCAAGGAGGCAATAGTTTGTGACACCCATTGCATACGAATCTGCGGAAGGCTCGGTATGTATCCCGAAAAGGAAAAGGACCCCACAAAGATCGAGAGTATACTGAGAGAACTTATCGACCTTAAAGAAGGTAGTGATTTCTGTCATAGGATCGTTATTTTCGGCAGAGAGATTTGTACAGCAAGGTCACCGATGTGCGAGAGCTGTCCTCTCAGCGACCTTTGTTTGAAAAGAGAAAGAGAAAATGGAAAAAATTAAAATAGATCTCCCGATTATCGTCGAGGGAAGATACGACAAGAGCGCGCTTATGGGTTATCTTGATGCAAAAATTATCACCACGGGCGGTTTTTCCATATTCAACGATAAGGAAAAGCAGGCGCTTATTCGCCGAATTGGAGAAAATGGTATAATTTTACTCACCGACTCCGACGGCGGTGGAAAGCAGATAAGAAAATTTCTTCAGGGAATTATCCCGAAGGAGAAGATACACAATCTGTACATCCCAAAGATCGAGGGTAAGGAAAAACGCAAGAGCAAGGCATCCAAAGAAGGTACTCTTGGCGTTGAGGGAATGGAAAAGGAAGTCATTTTGCGTCTTATCGCTCCATTCGTTTCGGGAGAAAGAACTCAAAAAGATACAGAAATGATAACTAAAGTTGACTTTTTCCAGGATAAATTAACAGGTTGTGACAATGCAAGCGAAAACAGAGCCTGGCTTTGCCGTGAGTGTAATCTCCCTGATGATATGACGCCCAACGCTCTGCTGGAAGCTATGAATCTGCTCTACGGATACGACGAATATAAAGCAATAATAAGCAAAAGAGAGCCCTGATGCTCTCTTTTTTATTTCAAAAAAATCATACCTATTAAGGATGAGACAATTCCAATCAACCCACCGGTCAGAACGTCACGAATAAAGTGGTATCCCAAAAGCACACGGCAGACGCACATAGCAACGCCAAGCACAAGAAGAACCGCACCAAAAACAGGGTAGATGAAGACCGTCAGCGTACCGATCGCAAAGATTGAAAAGGCGTGTCGGCTGGGGAAGGAATTTTTCTCGCTGTCCTTAGGCTTTTTTTCGTAAAAATCATATATCTCATAGGGTCTTGGTGCGCCAATATACTTACGCATCAGACTTACAATAGCAAAAGGAATACCGAGTACAACTAGGTATTCTATCGCCCGAGCAGGAGAAATATTCAGATAAAAGCGAAAACCGAGAGCAAAGGCTGCCACGGCAACGGCAGATGCAGCGTGGCAGAATTCACGCAAAACAAAGGTTAGTTTTCTGCGCTTTGCCACCAGGCGACAAATTTTCTCCATAGCACTTTCCTTCCTTTATTATTAATATAATGATTATATAATGGCGAAAAGGCGGCAAAAGCCTTTTCGGGGCTGACAAATCAGCCCTACAAAAAGCCGAAGGGGCTTTTTGTATCTATATCATTGAAACAGAAAACGTCAAATTTCCTGAGCGAAATTTGCTTGCAAATCAGAGATTTGCTGTCGAAATTCTAAAATTTCGACTTTCGATTGTCGTTATAATTATTACATAAAAAACAAATAAAGTCAAGAGTCGGTGTTGACATGTTCACAAATTTATGATATACTGCTATACTGGATTAAGGATTTAAGAGGAAAATAATGAAAAGCTTTTTTAAAAAATACGAAAAAATAGTAAAAATTCTTTTGATACTGCTGATATTCTTCCTGGTGTCGGTGGTGTCCACGGTCATTCTCAGCCTTTTTGGAATAGTTTATTTTGACGACGGAATTCAGCTTAACCGTGAGCTTTTTGATGCATTCAAATTCAGCTGGTACGGCTGTCTTGCCATAATAGTGATCCAGGTTATCATAACCTCCCTGCTCTCCTTCGTACCCGGCGCATCAATGGCGTTCATTATGCTCCTCGAGACCATGTATGACAACCCTGTTGTTGCATTCATCGTAGCATTTTCGGGCGTAATGCTCTCCAGCCTTATGATGTACGTTATCGGAAGATTCGGCGGCTACGGTCTGTGCAAAAAGCTCCTCGGAGAGGAGGATTGCGAGCGTGCATCCGACCTTTTAAATAATAAAGGTACGGTGTTCTTCCCTCTCATGATGATGTTCCCCATGTTCCCCGATGACGCCTTGGTTATGGTGGCAGGCACTCTTAAAATGTCGCTGAAGTGGTTTATTCCCTCCATTGTTATCGGTCGTGGAATTGGTGTTGTGACCATAATCTTCGGTCTCTCCATCGTTCCCTTCGAGAAATTCACCTCCATCTGGCATTGGGTAGCATTTATCGCTCTGTGCGCAATTGCGATCGTCGGAATATTCCTCGGCGCGGCAAGGTTCAATAAATACCTGAACAGCAGAAAGCCTAATGAAGAGGCAAAAACAGAAGAAAAGGTATAAAAAATAGACCCAAAAGGGTCTATTTTTTTATTTATCACTTAAAGAGATATCCTTAATTACCTCGCCTGCGATGATAAGTCCCATAACCGAGGGGACGAAGGAAATACTCGCAGGAACACGGTTGCCATTTTCATCCGTATTATTTTTCACCACGGGGTCCTCCTTGGAGTAAACCACCTTCAGGTGATTTATACCTCTTTTTCTAAGGCCCAGGCGCACCGCACGTGCCAGGGGGCAAACGGTGGTTTTTGCAATATCGCTGACCTCAAATGCGGTGGGATCAAGCTTATTACCTGCACCCATAGCCGAGATTATAGGGGTATTTTTCTCCTTTGCTGAAGCTATAAGCTCAAGCTTTGCCGAGAGCGAATCAATGGCGTCAACCACGTAGGTATACTCGGAAAAATCAAAGTCAGCCTTAGTGTTTTCGTCAAAAAATACGCTGTGGCAGATAACCTCACAATCAGGATTTATAGATGATATACGGTCACGCATAGCCTCAGTCTTATACTGTCCGACGGTGTTATGTGTGGCGATGATCTGTCTGTTAATATTAGATTCCGCAACTCTGTCGGAGTCAACCAAGGTAATTTTGCCGATTCCTGCCCTGGCAAGAGCCTCAACTGCGTATCCGCCAACACCGCCGACACCAAAGACGGCAACGTGAGCTCTGTTCAGTTTTTCCACGCCACTCTCACCAATGAGCATGGCTGTACGTGAATGCTGTTCCTTCATTTTGTCCTCTTTATTTGTTCAGATAAATAAGTAAAACGCTGATATCAGCAGGATTAACACCGCTGATACGTGATGCCTGGCCAATATTTACGGGGCGGATCTTGCTGAGCTTTTCGGCAGACTCCTGCTTCAGACCGAGAATTTTGGTATAATCGATATTTTCGGGAATTTTCTTTTCCTCAAGTCGCTTTACCCTCTCAACCTCAGCAAGCTCACGCTTTATATAACCTGCGTACTTCACCTGGATCTCTGCCGTTCTGATAACTGCGCTTGGCAATTCAGGGCGGTTCTCGTCAATTTCCGAAAGTGCGCTATAGCTAAGCTCGGGGCGACGAAGCAGCTCGGAAAGCTTCGCTCCTGTGGTTATCTCAGCAGAGCCAAGAGTGCGGAGAATGGAATTATTTTTCTCGGAGGGCGGAATGACCGTCTTTTCAAGCCTTGCAATCTCGCTGTCGATCATCTTCCGCTTTTCTAAGAATTTCTCATATCTTTCGTCGTCTATAAGACCAACCTTGTGACCAATATCGGTAAGACGAAGATCGGCATTATCCTGGCGGAGCAGGAGACGATATTCGCTTCGGGAGGTCATAACCCTATAAGGCTCCCGTGCGCCCTTAGTTACAAGGTCGTCGATCAAGGTTCCAATATAGGATGAGGATCTGGGAAGTATCATTTCTTCCCTGCTAAGCTCGGCAAGGGCGGCGTTAATGCCTGCAACAAGGCCCTGAGCAGCAGCCTCCTCATAACCCGACGTGCCATTAAACTGACCCGCACCGTAAAGACCCGAGACAGCCTTGAATTCCAGCGTCGGATACATCTCTGTGGGATCGGCGCAGTCATACTCGATAGCGTAAGCATAGCGCATTATTTCTGCATTTTCAAAGCCTTTAAGACTCCTCAGCATTTTGTACTGAATGTCAGTGGGCATAGAGGTGGAAAATCCCTGAATGTAAAGCTCCTCGGTATCAAGACCGCAGGGCTCAACGAAAAGCTGGTGACGCTCCTTGTCTGCAAAGCGCACAAGCTTTGTCTCAATGGAGGGACAGTACCTGGGACCCTCGCCCGTGATATTGCCCGAGTACATTGCCGAACGTTCAAGATTTGAAAGGATCGTCTCGTGGGTCTCCTTGTTGGTGTAAACCACGTGGCAAGGCACGAGGTTTACCTTGTCCTCACTCTTTTTCTCGGTTCTGACCGAGTAGGGGGTGGGGTTTTCCTCACCCATCTGAAGCTCAAGGACAGAAAGGTCTACAGATCTGCGGTGAACTCTTGCAGGGGTACCCGTCTTAAAGCGCTGTAAGGTCAGACCAAGCCCCCTGAGACTATCCGAAAGACCAACCGCAGGCATAAGTCCATCGGGTCCTGCGGAAAATACCTTGTCACCAACGAATATCTGGCTATCGAGGAAGGTTCCCGTGGCAATGATAACACGGTTTGCCTCCCAAACCTCACCAAGACTTGTAACAACGCCCGTTACCTTAGGCTTGTCCCCTCCCTCGGTAAGAATATCTACTATTTCCCCCTGAACGAGGCGAAGATTTTTCTCGCTCTCCAGGGTCTTTTTCATTTGGTTTTTATATAAAACACGGTCAGCCTGCACACGCTTTGAATGAACGGCAGCACCCTTTCCAAGGTTAAGAGTGCGTGATTGAAGTGTGGCAAGATCTGCCGCATAACCCATCTCACCGCCAAGAGCGTCAATCTCAAATACTAAATGGCCCTTTGCACTACCGCCGATAGAGGGATTGCAGGGCATATTACCAACCGCATCAAGGTTGGTGGTGAAAAGCACGGTGGATACGCCCATTCTTGCAGATGCAAGAGCGGCTTCTATACCTGCGTGACCTGCGCCTATAACGGCAACCTGACATTTAAGCTCCATTTTTTCCAACCTTTCTTCATAATTTTCTAACTTTAGTTTGCATTTTCTTTAAAATGCAACAGATTCTACCTTTGTTACCCTACCCGTAGCAGTATCAAGCGTGAAGATCACTCCGTCAGCACGGCAAGGTCCGTTTGCGGATTTGAAGCTATGAGGAAGACTACTTCTCATTCTGAGAACAACCACCTCAGGGTCCATACCAAGTATGCCCCCACTCTCGCCGCACATACCTACGTCGCTGATATATCCCGTTCCCTTAGGCAAGATCTGTCCGTCGGCGGTCTTAACGTGGGTATGAGTACCGAAGATCACATTTATTTTTCCGTCGTATGCATAGCCAACGGCAAGCTTTTCGCCCGTCGCCTCAGCGTGAAAATCGAGAATTGCAAAATCATATCTACCCTCACAATCACGAAGTACACGGTCGATATAGGTAAATGGAGAATCCAGCACCGGATCGATATGCACACGACCCATAGCGTTAATAATCAGCATACGGTAGCCGTTGCAATCGAGAATGGTATATCCCCGCCCGGGAGCAGAGTCACCAAAATTCACAGGGCGCAAAATCGCGTCCGAGTCGTCGAGGAAGGTGTAGGCACGCTTATTGCGCAGGGTGTGATTTCCACCCGTAATACAGTCTGCACCGCCTCGGAGAAGCACCTCGGCAAGCTCGGGGGAGATGCCGGTAATGAATGATGCGTTTTCTCCGTTCACCACACAGAAGTCAATTTTGTTTTCCTCTCTGAATTTCCAGAGATTTCTTTTGAGATGCTCCACACCCTGAGGGCTGGTAACGTCTCCGATAACAAGAATTTTCATTAAATATTCTTTCTATTCGGGTCTATCCCCGACGTAATATTGATTTTTTTAGGGGCTATCGGTTAAGATGGCCCCTAATTTTTTCATATTTTGATGAAGTGCGAAGATTTTTACGCGATAGGCGTAGTAACGAAGTGGCACGAGCGTGTTAGAAAACAACTGAGTGTTGTTTTCCCGCGAGTGTGACCGAGTAGCAACGAGAACCTACGTCGAGCGTGAAAACTCTGAAGCAATTCGCAAAATTTACTTAGCATAGTCAACGTGGCGAGATTCTCTGATAACAGATACCTTAATCTGTCCGGGATAGTCAAGCTCACTCTCAATCTTCTTCGCAATATCTCGTGCGAGAATCTTCATGCTGTCGTCTGAGATAACCTCAGGCTTAACCATAATTCTGACCTCACGGCCTGCCTGGATCGCAAAGGTCTTTTCAACACCGTCGAAGTCACCTGCAACCTCTTCAAGCTTCTGAAGTCTCTTGATGTAGTTCTCAACGTCCTCACGGCGCGCACCGGGTCTTGCGGCGGAAATGGCATCGGCCGCCTGAACCAAAAT
>JBGVPG010000028.1:0-12608 GCA_045126855.1 Eubacteriales bacterium
GCCCGGACTTTCCTCACGGTAATACCTTTCGGCGACATACCGCGCGATTGCCCCGCCCAGTCCTTGATATTATAACAAATTAAAAATATTTTGTCAAGATATTTATTTACAAGAGCAAAATGCCTGTATTTTGCCCAAAAAGCAAAGCGACAATATCAGTTTTTTGAAATAAACTTACAAATTTGATAAATTTTAGGCAATCCTCTTGTATATTTGAAAAAAATGTGCTAAAATATAAAATGGTGTGGAAGGGAAAGCCTGCACACCCTAAAAAAGAAATAAAAAATAATTTATATTTTGGAGGATTTTCAAAATGGCAAATGTTAAGGTTGCTATCAATGGCTTCGCCCGTATCGGACGTCTTGCATTCAGACAGATGTTCGGAGCAGAGGGTTACGAGATCGTAGCTATCAACGACCTCACCAGCCCCAAGATGCTCGCTCACCTTCTTAAGTACGATACCGCTCAGGGCGGTTACTGCGGCAAGATGGGTGAAGGTCTTCACACTGTTGAGGCAGGCGAGGACTACATCGTTGTTGACGGTAAGAAGATCAACATCTACGCTGAGAAGGACGCTAACAACTGCCCTTGGGCTAAGCACGACGTTGACGTTGTTCTCGAGTGCACAGGTTTCTACACCACAAAGGAGAAGGCTTCCGCACACCTTAACGCAGGCGCAAAGAAGGTTGTTATCTCCGCTCCCGCAGATAAGGCAACCAAGACCATCGTTTACAGTGTAAACGAGAACACCCTTACCGCTGATGACAAGATCATCTCCGCCGCATCCTGCACCACCAACTGCCTTGCTCCTATGGCAAAGGCTCTTAACGACTACGCTCCTATCCAGAGCGGTATCATGACCACCGTTCACGCATACACCGGTGACCAGATGATCCTTGACGGTCCTCACAGAAAGGGTGACCTTCGCCGTGCTCGTGCAGGCGCACAGAACATCGTTCCCAACTCCACCGGCGCTGCAAAGGCTATCGGTCTCGTAATCCCCGAGCTCAACGGCAAGCTTATCGGCTCCGCTCAGAGAGTTCCCACCTGCACCGGTTCTACTACTATTCTTGTAGCAGTAGTTAAGGGTCAGAACGTAACCAAGGACGGCATCAACGCTGCTATGAAGGCTGCTGCTACCGCTTCCTACGGCTACAACGAGGATCAGATCGTTTCTTCCGATATCATCGGTATCTCCTACGGTTCTCTCTTCGATGCAACTCAGACCATGGTTGCAAAGATCGACGACGAGACCTATCAGGTACAGGTAGTTTCTTGGTACGATAACGAGAACTCCTACACCAGCCAGATGGTAAGAACCATTAAGTACTTCGCAGAACTTGCATAAGATCTGACGAATTTATTTTGACAACAGCAAAGGACTCGCTTCGGCGGGTCCTTTTTGTCGCTGAAATAACCACTCGACGTAGGTTACTACGCCTTCGGGATAATTTCACCGCCATCTTGTCTAAACTAAATCCGTCAGTGTGCCAATTTAACGCCAAGAAATGTTTTTATACACCGATTTGACAAATTTATCCTTTTGTGATATGATTAAGAAAAGGAGGATTTGCGATGAATAGAAAAAGAATTTTTGATATACTGAAAAAATCTCTGCCCGTTATTGTTTTTGTTGCTGTAATGGGTATTCTGACGCTTATTCTTTGGCCGTACGTGGAGGGGCTTGCCACGCCCGAGGGCAGGGAGGAGTTCAAGGTGTGGGTAGACGGCCTTGGCTTTGGCGGTTGGCTGGTGACCCTGGGCATTCAGCTGCTGCAGATATTCGTTGCGCTGATTCCGGGTGAGCCCGTGGAGCTGATGCTCGGCTACGTCTGGGGGCCCTGGCTCGGTACGTTAACCTGCCTTATCGGTATTTTCATCGGTACGGCGACAATCTTCCTTCTGGTACGCAAATTCGGTATGAAATTCGTCAGCCGATTCGTCGACCCCGAGGAGCTGAAAAGGTACAAATTCCTCCGTGACAAGAACAAGGTGGATATCACCGTCTTTATTCTGTTCTTCATTCCCGGCACGCCTAAGGATGCCCTGACCTACATAGCGCCTATTGCGCCAATCGGGGCGGTGAAGTATCTGCTTATCGCCACCTTTGCCCGTATACCCTCCATAATCACCTCGACCATTCTCGGCGACAGCATTGCCGACGGAAAATGGGTGCTTGCCCTGGTGGTCTTCGCCATTACGGCGGTGATATCGGTCCTCGGAATAATCCTTGGAAACAGGTATATTGAGCATAAGAAAAAGAATGCAGATTGAAAATTGTGTATAGTATACAATTCTGTATTTCAAAATTGTGCAGGTATACAAATCGAAGGTTAATCCCTTGACAATCAAGGGGAAATATGGTATTATTATAGTACCGAGAGGGAGTAGAACGTTGCCAAATGGCAATGAGTGCACATCGTCAAAACGGCAGCTCGAGATGCCCGATGTGCGCGATCATGAAAAGATTATTCAAGACTTTCAGTGTAACGCACTGGGAGTCTTTTTTTCATAATTCGCTCTCGCAAGGTATAAAATTTAAAGAAAAATAAAAAAATATATTCAGGAGGAAAAACTATGAATCCCGTATTACAAGTCATTTTGATCATCGTTGCCGCCCTCGTATTGGTACTGGTGGCAGGCTATCTGAAGGCACCCCCCGACACCGCATACATCATTTCGGGTCTCGGCAAGAAGAAGATCCTTATTGGTAAGGCAGGCTGGAGAATGCCTTTCTTCACCCGTCTTGACAAGCTCAGCCTTGGCGTTATGCAGGTTGACGTTAAGACCAGCGAGGCTGTTCCCACAAACGAGTTCATCAACGTAACCGTTGACGGCGTTGCAAACATCAAGATATCCTCTGACCCCGAGCTTCTGAAGAGAGCTGCCGAGGCACTCCTTGGCAAGACCCGTCAGGAGATGGTAACCCTCGTTACTCAGGTTCTTGAGGGTAATATGCGTGAGATCGTGGGCTCTGTTGGACTGAAGGAAATGGTCCAGGACCGTCAGGGCGTTGCTAAGAAGATCACCGAGAACGTCGTTCCCGATATGGAGAAGCTTGGTATTGAGGTCGTAAACTTCAATATTCAGAACTTCAAGGACGGCGCAGGCACTATTGAAAACATGGGTATCGATAACGTTGAGCAGATCAGAAAGAATGCTCAGATCGCCAAGGCAAACGCACAGCGTGATATCGCTATCGCAACCTCTAACGCACAGCAGGAGGCCAATGCCGTTAAGGTTGAGGCCGAGAAGATGATCGCCGAGCAGGATGCTGCTCTCGCAGTTCAGCAGGCGGAGATGAAGGTTCGCGCAGATACAAAGCGCGCACAGGCAGACGCAGCCTACTCCATTCAGCAGGAGGAGCAGCGTAAGACCATCGAGATCGCCAGAACCAACGCCGATATCGCACGCCGTGAGAAGGAGGCAGAGCTGAAGGAGAAGGAGATCGCCATCAAGGAGCGTGAGCTCGAGGCAGAGATCAAGAAGCAGGCAGACGCTCTTAAGTACCAGTCCGAAAGACGTGCCGAGGCTGAGCTTATTAAGCGCCAGCGTGAGGCAGACGCACACGCATACGAGGCTATCAAGGAGGCCGAGGCTAAGAAGGCTGAGGCTGACGCTCTCCGTTACGCAATGGAGCAGGAGGCTGAGGGTATCCGTGCCAAGGGTCTTGCAGAGGCTGAGGCTATTGAGAAGAAGGCAGAGGCGCAGAAGAAGATGGGTGAGGCATCCGTCCTCGAAATGTACCTTAACGCCCTTCCCGAGGTTGTTAAGAATGCCGCATCTCCCCTTGCTCAGACCGACAAGATCGTTATGTACGGCGACGGCAATTCTACCAAGCTTGTTTCTGACGTTATGACCAGCACCAGCCAGATTATGGAGGGTATGAAGGAGTCCACAGGCATCGACCTTTCCGCACTCCTCGCAGGCTTCGTCGGCGGCAAGGCGGCTTCGGCTAACGACAGCTCCAACTAATACAATCGTATAAAACAAAGAAAATCCGACCAAAAGGTCGGATTTTCTTGTATTTAGTTTTCTTTTTTCATCCAATACTTGATTCCCCAGCTGTCGAAGCTCCACTCATCGCTGTAAGCATTACATTCGTAATCCACGTAGTAAAGCAGACCGTCTTGAAGAACAAAGTTAGTGGGGAAGTAGTCGATATTAAGACCGTGAGATTTGGCATTTTCCGCCATTTCTCTTGCCTGATTAATAAGCTCCTCGCTCACACCGCCTTGCTCTACCAGATCCATTACCGTGGGGCCGTCAATATATTCCTTAACGATTCGCTCGGCTTCTGTATCAATATCAAGCATCCTCGGTATGCGTATTCCCGCATCGCAAAGTCTGCCGTAGTCATACCTCTCCGCCTCAATCTTGTTTCCGAAGGTATAATAGTCGCAGGGCTCGTGGTGAATTTGCTTTAAGACAACCTCTTTCCCCTCAGCCCTGGCAAGATAGGAATATCCGCCCTTGCCGTGACCGAGAAGGTGTATTATTTCATATTCGGTGCCGTTAACCGTCATTACTCTACGATGACGGTTCCGTCTTCCTCAACGGTGATGGTCATTCCTGTCTTAACGTATTCGAGGAACTCGTCGCCGAGGTTATCGATTACGGGCATCTCGATGCCGTCGAGCCAAACCGATGCGAGGATCGCGCCGGCAGCGGCGAGAGAGTCGATGGACTTGGAGAAGAGCATACACGCAGGCTGACGCTCGAGAGCGCAGGCGCAGTAGAGAACGAGGCCGCCTGTGGTAGAGCCGATGGTCTGGGGCAGGCAAAGAGCCGCACCTGCCAGGGGCATCTTGTATATCTCGGGGTTGGACTGGTCGGAGCACTTAACCTGCTTATCGCCGAACTGCAGACCCATCTGCATGGATGCGAGGGTGTTGAAGCCGCCGTGGGTGACAACTGCGGTAGCCTTCGCTGTTCCGGGGGTGATTACTCTGCCTTTGAACTTACGCATTATCAGTTGCCTCCTTTCGTGATGGCGAGAAGGATCTCGTCGTCAGAGAGATACTTTGCCGAGGTGTATGTACGGAGCTTGTTTGACGAGGTGATTACGGGCATGGTCTTGCAGAGGGGGTTGTTCATATACATCAGGGGACAGATGTAGGAGGTGACAACGCCGCACTTTTCAAGGCGAGCCGCATAAGGTGTCTTCTTAAACTCCTCGAGAACCGAGGGAGCAGCGGTGAATACGGTGGGAATAACCACCTGACCCTTGCCGCTTGCCTTGAGTCCTGCCTCAACCTTGTCGGTCCAGCTCTTGAGCTGCTCGAGAGACATGTGGGGACAACCCATGAAGCAGAGCTTGGGGGTAGCGTCGGGATTCTTCCAGATTACGGGATAGCTGTCCTTAACACGCTGAAGCTCCTTGTCGTCGATAACGTAGACATGCGCGCCCTCGGTGATGAGAGACTCGCCCTGAAGCTTTGCCTCGGGGGTAAGGTCGTGAATGTGGTAGAGACCTACCGCGCCGTTGGATGCGGTTGCCGCACCGAAGTCCTTGAGGTAGGTGCAGGCTGCGTCGTCAAGCTCTGTGCCGAGGTACTGGTTAAGGCCGTAAACGTAGGGAACGTCCTCCATAACCTTCATACCGATGGCAGAGCCGAGAAGCTGTGCGTCGGGCTTCTTCGTGGTCTCAACCTTGATGATCCAGGTAGCCTTTCTGCCCTCGTCGGTGAGGAGGCCGAAGTTGGGAACGTATCCTGCGATAGAGCCCATAATATCCATAATACCCGAGTTACGGTTGCATCTTGCACCGAGAACCGAGTTTGCGTATACTACCGCACTTGACTCAGACCAGGAGAGGATATCGCCGAGCTTCGGCTTGTTTCCCACCTCGTCCATATAGCAGGTGCAGGTGAAGGCGTCCTTGTCCATAAGGCCAAGCTTTTCAAGCTGCTTTTCATAGGTCGCCTGCTTGGTATACATAAATTTTTTGAAAACGAAATTCTGAAGGAAGTTAGCGGGAACCTTGTCGTCAAGGGGTCTGGGGTCCATGGAGAACTTCTGACCCGAGGCAACGCCCTCGTCGATAAGCCTCTGCATGAGGTCGTATACGGGAGCCATAACCTTGAGACCGAAGCTGGTTACAAGGTGGTTGTACTCGCTTGTCACGGCAACCATATTCTCCGCACCGAAGGTCTCGCCGTACATAACGAGAGTCTTCATAACACGTGCCATGGTTTCGCCATGCTTACCGTCTAACATTTCCTGCTGATGAGCAGTAAGTTGCATATTTTTACTCCTTTTTGTAAAGTTAGGTTGTCAAATAACGTCGCAAAGCGACATATCACTCGCCGCTAGGCGAATATCACTCGCCATGGGCGAATATCACTTGCCGAAGGCAAATATCACTGCGATGAAAATTAAATTTTCATTGCCACGTCCCACGCGCCCCAGATAACGGTACGAAGGTTGCCAACGCTCTGTGCGTCGCCGATGACGTGAACGTTCTTTGCCTTCTTGCCCACGGGGGCAGGGTTGTAGCCAACCGACATAATAACGCTGTCGGCACGGATCTCCTTGGTCTCGCCGTCCTTGCCTGCGATGATAACAGACTGGCTCTTGATCTTCTGAACGCCGCTTTCAAGGAATACCTTAACCTTGTTAGCCTTGAAGAAGTCACGGAGGTAGGAGGTGTTTGCAAGGCAGATGCCGGGGGTGGTGATAAGGTCGTCCTGCATCTCAACGATAACAGGCTTCTTGCCCTTGAGGTAGAGGTCGTATGCGATCTCACAGCCGGTAAGGCCGCCGCCGATAACCACTACGTTTTCACCAACGGGCTTCTTGTCAAGGAGGTAATCGATAGCCTCGATGGCACGGTCAGCACCGGGAATGGGAACCTTCTTGGCGGTAGCGCCTGTTGCGACGATGATCTCGTCGGCGTTGAGAAGGTGGAGATATTTAACCTCGTAGTTGAACTTGATTTCGATGGGAAGCTTCTGCACCTCACGGATGTACCATGCGATAAGCTCACGGTCCTTCTCCTTGAAGGAGGGAGCTGCAGCTGCTACGAATACACCGCCGAGCTTGTCGGTCTTCTCATAAATAGTAACCTTGTGGCCACGCTTAGCAAGGAGGATAGCAGCCTCCATACCGCCGATACCGCCGCCGACTACGGCAACCTTCTTAGCCTTCTTTGCAGGCTTGATATAGTACTTCTTCGACTGCATGGTCTCGGGGTTGAGGGCACAGCGTGCCAGACCCATAGTGTCGGTGAGATCCTGGGTGTTGTAGTGACCCTTGGAGGAGGAGAAGTTGAAGCAGCCTGCGTGACAGCAGATGCAGGGACGGATGTCCTCAAGTCTGTCCTCAATAAGCTTTGTAACCCACTCGCCGTCTGCAAGGAACTGTCTTGCAACGCCAACGCCGTCGATCTTACCCTCGGCAACCGCCTTCGCACCAACCTCGGGCTCCATACGGCCTGCGCATACTACGGGAATGTCAACGAACTTCTTGATGTGAGCTACGTCATCAAGGTTGCAGTTCTGGGGCATGTACATCGGGGGATGAGACCAGTACCAGGAGTCGTATGTACCGTTGTCGGCGTTAAGCATATCGTAGCCTGCGTCCTGAAGGTACTTTGCGGCTCTCTCGGATTCCTCCATATTTCTGCCCACCTCGGTGTATTCCTCGCCGGGAACTGCGCCCTCGGCAAAGCCCTTCATCTTGGACTCTACGGAGTAGCGGAGGGAAACGGGGAAGTCCTCGCCGCACTCTGCCTTGATAGCCTTTACGACCTCAGCGGCAAAGCGATATCTGTTCTCGAAGCTGCCGCCGTATTCGTCGGTACGCTTGTTGAAGAATTCAATGGCAAACTGGTCGAGGAGATAGCCCTCGTGTACTGCGTGGACCTCAACGCCGTCAACGCCTGCCTCCATACAGAGCTTTGCGGTCTTTGCAAATGCCTCGATGATCTCGTGGATCTGCTCCTTGGTCATCTCGGGACAGATGATGTCGGGTGCCCATCTTGCGGGCTGTGCGGAGGGAGATGCCAGCTCGTGGCTGGTGTCGATAATGGGCTTTACGAGAGCACGTGTCAGCTTGTTCTTGTGGAGAGGGCCAATAAGCTCGGTGATCGCCCAGGAGCGACCCATACCTGCGGTGAGCTGAATGAATACCTTTGCGCCGGTCTTGTGGATCTGGTCCATAAATACCTTGAGCTCGCCGAACATTTTGGGATTCTGCCACAGCCACTTGCCCCAGAAGGTGTCGCGAAGGGGTGCGATGCCGGGGATGATGAGACCGACGTTATTTTCTGCTCTCTCAAGGAAAAGCTTTGCCGCCTCCTTGTCAAAGCCGCAGCCCGTCAGCTCAAACCAGCCGAAAAGGGAGGTTCCGCCCATAGGGCACATAACGATACGGTTTTTGATCTCTACGTTGCCTATTTTCCATGGGGTAAACAGGGCTTCGTACTTGGGATCTACGTTTGCCATAGTGAAATTTCCTTTCAAAAATATATTTTTACATAATTATACAAATATATTATACACCCACGTGTCTTGCTTGTCAAGGATTTGTCAATAAATATACGTGTGTATTATTTTAAAAAACATCTTGCATTAAATGACATAATGTGATACAATGGTAGGTAAGTTATTTTTTACGAAAGGAGCGATAGAATTTGATTTTCGGAAAACACGTTAACAAATACTATTTCAAATATGCGCACATGCTCATTCTCGGCATTCTGGCGCTTCTGTTCGTAGACCTTCTTCAGCTGGAGATCCCCGAGCTTTACCGTATGATCATCAACGGCATTGACAGCGGCGAGGTGGTAATGGAGAGCGGTGAGGTGCTGCCCTTTGATATGCACTTTTTGGTGGAGGAGATCTGCCGACCCATGCTTTACATCGTCCTTGCAATGGTGTTCTGCCGTTTCCTTTGGCGTGTATGCCTTTTCGGTGCAGGCATTAAGGTGGAGACCCACCTGAGATCCCGTATGTTCAACCACTCGAAGCACCTCTCCCAGCAGTTCTACCACAAGAACAAGGTGGGAAATATGATGTCCTATTACACCAACGACCTGGAGACTATTCAGGAGTGCTTTGGCGACGGTGTTTTGATGTTCTTCGACGCCCTGCTTCTCGGCGGTCTTGCCGTGGCGAAAATGGCGAAGATGAACTGGTTTTTGACCGTCCTCACCCTTATTCCTATGGCGTTTCTCCTTTTGGTGGGAACGCTTGTGGGTCAGTATATGACCAAGAAGTGGGAGGCAAGGCAGGAGGCGTTTTCGGCACTCTCGGACTTCACCCAGGAGAATTTCTCGGGTATTGCGGTGGTCAAGGCCTTCGTCAAGGAGGCAAGGGAGCTTTGGGCGTTCAAGAAGCTTAACAAGGACAACGAGAATGCGAACGTGGAATTCACCAGAATCTCGGTGCTCCTTCACATTTGCACCACCCTTTTCGTCGAGTCGGTTATCTGCGTTATCCTCGGCTACGGCGGTTATCTCGTCTACATTGAGAGATTTAACGCAGGTCAGCTCATCGAGTTCATCAGCTATTTCAACTCTATCGTTTGGCCTGTTATGGCGGTTTCCCAGCTTATTGAGATGGGCTCTCGCGGTAAGGCTTCCTTAAAGCGCATTTCCGAGCTTCTCGACACACCCATTGACGTCACCGACAAGGAAGGTGCTGTCGATATCGACAGCGTGCGTGGTGACATCGAGTTCCGTGGGCTTACCTTCCGCTATCCCGACGCCGATTACGACTCGCTCTCCGATGCGAATTTCAAAATTTCGGCAGGCGAGAACGTGGGCATAATTGGTAAAACAGGCTCGGGAAAGACAACTATTGTTGACATTTTGCTTCGAATTTACAACGTTCCCGACGGAAAAGTGTTTATCGACGGCCGTGACGTTAACCAGCTTACCATACGCAGTCTCCGTCAGAATATGGCGTACGTTCCCCAGGACAACTTCCTTTTCTCCGACACAATCGAGCACAATATCGCCTTCGGCCTTGAGAATTACGACGCCGACGACGTGAAGAAATTTGCCGAGATGAGCGACGTTCACGGCAATATTGCCGAGTTCTCCGAGGGCTACCAGACCATTCTCGGCGAGCGTGGCGTCACCGTTTCGGGTGGACAGAAGCAGAGAATTTCTATCGCCCGTGCCCTGATGAAGGGTGCTTCGATCCTCATTCTCGACGACTCGGTTTCGGCGGTTGACACAGAGACCGAGCGCACCATCATTAACAATCTCCGTGAAGCAAGGAAGGGCAAGACCACCATTCTTATTGCCCACCGTGTCTCCACCGTTGAGAAGATGGACAAGATCATCTTCGTTGACGACGGAAAAATTCTTGCCGTCGGCTCTCACGAGGAGCTTCTTAGCTCCTCCGAGGAATACAGACGCACCGTCGAGCTTCAGAAGCTTGACGAGGAGAAAGGGGGTAACGCATAATGCCTAACCTTTATAATATTTATCCCCTTCTTGTTCTCGGCGGAATAATCGGTATGTTCTCCATAATCTTCATCGTGGCGTACGCTACCATGAAGAACAAAAAGGAGGCTATCGGCTTTGATAGACATATGAAGGACAGCGAGATCATCGTCCGTCTGCTCCGCTATGCAAAGCCCTATTTGCCACAGTTTTTGCTGGTTGGCTTTATTATGCTCGTCTCTATTGCCTACGACATCGTCTCCCCCCTGCTTATCGGTCGGATCGAGGAGACCCTCTCGGGTAAATTCGAGATGAGTGACCTTGTGGCATACATTATCGTATATGCCAGCATTCTTATTCTCTCGCTGGTTGCCACCTATCTTCAGTCGCTTATTTTGCAGAAGATCGGTCAGAAGATACTCTCCGACCTTCGCCTTGACACCTTCACTCACATTGAGAGTTTGTCCCACGGACAGCTGAACTCCATGCCCGTCGGCAAGCTTGTGACCCGAGTTTGCAACGACACCGGCGCGATCTCCAGAATGTTCACCCACCTTCTGGTCAACCTTATCAAAAACTGCTTTATCATCGTGGGCGTGTTCGTGGCGATGCTTTGCCTCAACTACCTGCTCACCCTGATGGTCCTTTGCTTCGTTCCCTTCATCATTCTCTTCACGGTGATCTTCCGTAAGTTCTCCCGCAAGGCATACCGCCGTGTTAAGGACGCAACCACCGATATCAACACCTTCCTCTCCGAGAACCTCTCGGGTATGAAGATCATCCAGGTGTTTAACCGTGAGGACAGAAAGGCAGAGGAGTTCGAGGAGAAAAATCAGCGCCTCGGCAGTGCAAAGCATAAGCAGATCTTCGTTTTCGGCATATTCCGTCCTATGGTTTATATGCTCTACGTATCCTCGGTTATGGCTCTGTTCTACCTTTCGGCAACAGGCTATATTGAGGACAGGGAGTTCCTCGGCCAGACAATTTCCTCGGGCGTGCTCGTATCCTTCTATATGTTCATTTCCAGGTTCTTCAACCCCATTCAGAACCTTGCCGAGCAGTTCAACTGGATGCAGTCGGCATTTGCCTCTGCGGAGAAGATCTTTACCATTCTTGATATGAAGCCCGAGATCGTTGACGAGCCCGACGCAATCGAGCTTGATCACATTGACGGAAATATTGAGTTCAAGAACGTGTGGTTCGCCTACAACGAGGGCGAGTGGGTGCTTCGTGACGTGTCCTTTAAGGTAAACGCACGTGAGACGGTTGCCTTCGTCGGCTCGACCGGCTCGGGCAAGACCACAATTCTGTCGCTCATCTGCCGTAACTACGATATTCAGAAGGGCGAGATACTCATTGACGGTATTAATATAAGGAAGATTAAGATATCCTCCCTCCGCCGTCACTTCGGTCAGATGCTCCAGGACGTCTTCCTCTTCTCGGGAACGATCCGCTCCAATATCGTCCTTCGTGACGAGTCTATCACCGACGAGGAGGTTATGAAGACCTGCGACTACGTCAACGCCAGCCACTTTATCAATAAGCTTTCGGGCGGTCTTGACGAGGAGGTAAGAGAGAGGGGTAACAACTTCTCCGCAGGTCAGCGCCAGCTTCTCTCCTTTGCGAGAACTATCGTGCATAAGCCTGCCGTAATGATCCTCGACGAGGCAACGGCGAATATCGATACCGAAACCGAGCTTCTTATCCAGGACTCGCTGGAGAAGATGATGAACATCGGCACGATGCTTATCGTTGCCCACCGTCTCTCCACAATTCAGCACGCCGATAAGATAATCGTCCTCTCCCACGGCGAGATCGTGGAGATGGGCAATCACGACGAGCTTCTGAAGCAGAGGGGCAGATATTACGATCTCTATATGCTTCAGTTCAAAAAAGAACAAATTAAAAATTCCTGATTTTTTGGCCGCTCCTGAAAAGGGGCGGTTTTTTGTATACTATGCACAAGAGTTCGCATTATTCGACAGGATATTTTGGAAGGCAGGTATACTTACAAACTCGGGCTTTTCTTTTAAAATAGACTCAGGAAGGTAAAACTGTTTTCACTTCGCCTAAGGCGAAACTTCACTTGTTGAAAACAAACTTCACTGCGCATGGGGTTCCCCGAAACGAACGTAGTTGAGTTTTTGGGGTTCGCATGGCAACTTCACTTTTGCGTAGGAGTTGTTCATCAACTCCGGCAAAAACTTCACTT
>JBGVPG010000029.1:0-24022 GCA_045126855.1 Eubacteriales bacterium
AAGAAGAACGTGCTCTCTGGTCTGTGCAAGAGGGCCGTCAGTACCTGCAACAACGAGGATAGCGCCGTCCATCTGAGCAGCACCGGTGATCATGTTCTTAACGTAGTCAGCGTGGCCGGGGCAGTCAACGTGAGCGTAGTGTCTTTTGTCAGTTTCGTACTCAACGTGTCTGGAGTTGATTGTGATACCACGAGCTCTCTCCTCGGGGCAGTTGTCGATCTGGCTGTAATCAAGGAACTCAGAACCGTTCTTAAGAGAAAGGTACTTAGTGATTGCAGCAGTAAGGGTGGTCTTACCGTGGTCTACGTGACCGATAGTACCAATGTTAACGTGGGGTTTGGTTTTTTCAAACTTCTGCTTTGCCATTTTAATAATCTCCTTATTAAAAATATTTTTTAGTTTTTTGTTTGAATCTGGTATATCTAATCGGAATTTTCCGAATAGAATCAAAAATTTTTAAGAACTGATAAGCAAATTATTTTTGGATGAGAAGTGTCGTTTGTGACCGAAGGCGTAGAAACCTACGTCGAGAGTCCAGCAAACGGCGCTTCCCGCCAAAAAGAATATTACTTAGCGCGGTTCTTGATGATCTCTTCCTGAATATTCTTAGGAACATCCATAAATCCATCAGGCTCCATTACGTAAACCGCACGGCCCTGAGTCATGGAACGAAGAGAGGTTGCATAACCGAACATCTGTGCAAGCGGAACGTGAGAGTAAACTCTGGTAACGCCGGGAGCGATCTGCTCCATGGAGTCAACAGAACCACGACGAGAGCTTACGTCGCCGATTACGCTACCCATGTAGTCGTCGGGAGTGGTTACGGAAACCTTCATGATAGGCTCGGTGAGAACGGGATCAGCCTTTCTCATAGCCTCCTTGAATGCCATAGAGCCGGCAATCTTGAACGCCATTTCAGAGGAGTCGACCTCGTGGTAAGAACCATCGTAAAGAGTAACCTTTACGTCAACTACGTTGTAGCCTGCAAGCACACCTGCCTGCATTGCGCCCTGGATACCGTTATCAACAGCGGGGATGTACTCCTTGGGAATAGCACCACCGGTAACAGCGTTGATGAACTCGTATCCCTTGCCAGTCTCGTTAGGCTCGATAGTGATCTTAACGTGACCGTACTGACCCTTACCACCCGACTGACGAGCGTACTTGGTATCCTGGGAAACCTGCTTTCTGATGGTCTCCTTGTAAGCAACCTGAGGAGCACCAATGTTAGCCTCAACCTTGAACTCACGAAGAAGTCTGTCTACGATGATCTCAAGATGAAGCTCACCCATACCTGCGATGATGGTCTGACCGGTCTCGTCGTCGGTGTAGGTACGGAAGGTGGGGTCCTCCTCTGCCAGCTTGGAGAGTGCGATACCCATCTTCTCCTGACCAGCCTTGGTCTTGGGCTCGATAGCCTGACGGATAACGGGCTCAGGGAATACCATGGACTCGAGGATGATAGGATGCTTTTCATCACAGAAGGTGTCACCGGTAGTGGTGTTCTTTACACCAACAACAGCGGCGATATCACCTGCATAGCAAATGTCGATATCAGATCTCTCGTTTGCGTGCATCTGAAGGATACGGCCGAATCTCTCGTCAGCATCCTTGGTGGAGTTGTAAACCGCAGTTCCCTTTGCAACCGAGCCGGAGTAAACTCTGAAGAAGCAGAGTCTACCAACGAAGGGATCGGTCATGATCTTGAAGGCAAGAGCGGAGAAGGGCTCGTCATCACTTGCGTGACGGCAGTCTTCCTCGCCGGTCTCAGGGTTAACACCCTTGATAGCCTCAATGTCGGTGGGAGCGGGCATATATTCGACAATATTATCGAGAAGCTTCTGAACACCCTTGTTCTTGTAAGATGTACCGCAGCAAACGGGTACGATCTTGTTATCAATAGTAGCCTTACGGAGAGCTGCCTTGAGCTCATCCACAGTAATTTCTTCCTCATTGAAGAACTTGTCCATAAGAGCGTCATCGGTCTCGCAGATGGACTCAACCATCGCAGCGTGGTACTCTTCAGCAAGCTCTCTCATGTCCTCGGGGATCTCTTCGATTCTCATGTCCTTACCAAGGTCGTCGTAATAAACGTCGGCCTTCATCTCCATAAGGTCGATGATTCCGCGGAAGGAGGACTCCTTACCAATAGGAAGCTGAACAGGAACTCCGTTTGCACGAAGTCTGTCCTTAATCATTTTAACAACGCGGTAGAAATCTGCACCCATGATGTCCATCTTATTGATGTAGCACATTCTGGGTACCTTATACTCGTTTGCCTGGTTCCAAACGGTCTCGGTCTGAGGCTCAACGCCGCCCTTTGCGCAAAGAACGGTTACAGAACCGTCAAGTACACGAAGAGAACGCTGTACCTCAACGGTAAAGTCAACGTGACCGGGAGTATCAATGATGTTGATACGGTACTTGTTGTTCTTTGCCGCTGCGGGATCGTTCTGATACTTGGTGGGAACCCAAAAGCAAGTAGTAGCTGCAGAGGTAATGGTGATACCTCTCTCCTGCTCCTGCGCCATCCAGTCCATTGTTGCAGAACCGTCGTGTGTCTCACCTATACGGTGGGTTTTACCGGTATAAAAAAGGATTCTCTCGGTTGTAGTAGTCTTACCGGCATCGATGTGAGCCATTATACCGATATTTCTGGTACGTTCAAGCGAAAATTCTCTTGCCATTTACCTATCTCCTTAATTATATCGATTAGAATCTGTAGTGAGCAAAAGCCTTGTTTGCTTCTGCCATCTTGTGGGTGTCTTCCTTCTTCTTGAATGCACCACCCATGCCTGCCTTGGCATCCATAATCTCGTTGGCAAGTCTCTCCGCCATGGTCTTTTCGCCACGCTTTCTGGAATAAGAAATGATCCAACGAAGGCCAAGTGTCTGTCTACGCTCGGGGCGTACCTCCATGGGTACCTGGTAGTTAGAACCACCAACACGGCGAGCCTTTACCTCAAGAACGGGCATAACGTTCTCAAGCGCTGCGGTGAATACGTCAAGCGCATTCTCACCACTCTTTGCCTCGATCATTGCAAAAGCATCATAAACGATTCTCTGTGCAACGCCCTTCTTACCGTCGTACATAATATTATTGATGAGCTTGGTTACAAGCTTGGAATTGTACAGCGGATCCGGCAAAACGTCTCTCTTGGAAATTTGACCTCTTCTAGGCACTGTTCTTCCCTCCTTCATTAAATTTTAAAAATGATATCATAGGTACTCGAATTTTAAATTCGTTAGTGCTCGTTTTGTAATATAGATGGGTTTAGGAAAATCTAAACAGCTTTAACATCACAGCACGTGAGCACATGTAGTCCGAAAAGCCCTATTACTTCTTCGGACGCTTTGCTCCGTACTTGGAGCGGCTCTGCTTACGGTTAGCAACACCCTGGGTATCAAGTGTACCACGAATAATGTGATAACGTACACCGGGAAGGTCACGAACACGTCCGCCACGGATAAGAACAACGGAGTGCTCCTGAAGGTTGTGACCGATACCGGGAATGTAGGAAGTAGCCTCCATTCCGTTGGTAAGTCTTACTCTGGCGATCTTACGAAGAGCCGAGTTAGGCTTCTTGGGGGTAGTGGTGGTAACCTTAGTGCAAACGCCTCTTCTCTGAGGTGCGGACTGGTCGATGGGAGCGTTCTTAAGAGCGTTGAAGCCCTTCTGAAGCGCGGGAGCCTTAGACTTGTAAGCCTTGTCGGAACGACCATTCTTAACGAGCTGGTTAAAGGTTGGCATGATTTTCCTCCTTTCACTAATAATAAATAATATGTCACCGGCAAAATGGCATAGTTCACCCATTCGCACAGTTACATCACATTTTAACACTAAATAATATTTTTGTCAAGGGCTTTTGTGAATTTTCTCACTTTTACACATTTTGAGATATCTAATTGGTTTTCTTTTATATATCTTCACCAAAAACTGCCCCGATTTTGCTCGGGGCAGTAAATATTTTAAATACTATTCTATTATCGCCTTTGCAATTCCAAGACCGCTGTTGCCAAGGATCTTGATAATATTGCCGAGAAGCTCCATCTCCTCAAGGGGTACGTCGATGAAGTCGAGAACAACCGTCTGATTGTCGGGAACGGTGGCACGGATCTTCAGGTAAACCCTGTCCTTGCCGTAATATTCAACGGTCGCCTTGATGATCTCGTGAATACGGGTGGTGATGTTGGGGTCAACGTTCTTGCGGAAGAGGAACTTAACGCTCTTTGTGGTGTAGGAGTATCTGCCGTCACCCATCTCGGGCATAGCCGCCTTGGCTCTTGCCTTTGCTTCCTCATCCTCACGGCGGATTCGCTCAAGCTCTGCCTGGCGGATGGCCTCAAGCTCTCTTTCCTCATTTTCCCTTCTCAGTCTCTCCTGCTCGAGGCGTTCTTCCTCTTCGCGCTGACGTGCGATACGTGCAGCCTCAGCCTCCATACGGTGCTGTGCCTCGATCGCCATTCTCGCTGCCTCGGCAAGTCGCTCACGCTCCTTTGCCTCTGCACGAAGCTGGGTCTCTATCTGCTGTCGAAGCTGCTGCTCCTCAGCAAGCCTCTGCGCCTCGTCGGCAAGTCGCTGTGCCTCGGTGCGCTCGGTGTCGTCCACAAGACGCTGATACTCGGTGCGAAGTCTGTCTGCCTCCTGATTTGCCTCGGCAATTCTTGCCTCCAGCTCCTCTACCTCGGCGCTATGCTCCTCACGCATCTCCTCGATCTCACGGCGAAGTGCAACGATCTCAGCCTCTGCCTTCTCTCTCGCACGGATCTCGTACTCAAGGCGGATCTTGGTCTCGATCTCCACTCTGATATCTGCCGCACGGTCTGCTATGGGTGTGGGAATTTCAACGGGAGCAGGCTCAACGATAGGCTCGGGCTCAACGATAGGCTCAGGCTCTACGATTGGCTCGGGCTCAACGAAAGGCTCTTCCTCAACAGCCTCGGGAATTTCCTCTACAAACTCTATTTCTTCCTCTTCGGTCTCGGGAGGAGTCAGGGTTTCTTCCTCATAGTCTTCTTCGAGTTCTTCCTCGATTTCTTCCTCGAGCTCAAATTCTTCTTCGGCGTCCTCTTCAAGCTCGATTTCTTCTTCAAGCTCCTCTTCAAGCTCTTCTTCGGACTCTTCCTCGGGCTCTTCCTCGATATTTTCCTCCCAAGGAAGGTCGTCCTCAGTAATTTCTTCCTCAGACTCGCTCTCCTCTATAAGCTCGATTTTCTCCTCTTCCTCCTCGGCTTCGCTCTCCTCAACCACGAGGCGCATTCTCGCCATCGCCGCCTCAAAGGCAGACTCGTCGGAATGGATGTAAGGCACCTCTGCCTTTTCCTCGGCCTTCTGTGCGGTGCGCTTGCCAAGAAGGTCGGCGATGCGCTCCTCAAGCTCAAGGGTCTCGGGCGCAAGCTCGAAGTCGGTCTCGATCTTGGTAAGCTCGCCACGCTTTGCCGCGCGTCTGATAACTTCACGCCACTCGGTAACCTTCTTACGGCTCATAGAGTTATGGTACTTCTCGTTGCCCGTTGCAAGAAGGAATCTGTACTCCCTCTCACGAACCTTCTGCTCAACGTCCTCGCCAAGCTCAAAGAGGATATTCTCCTCGTTATACTCGGTGATGTCACCTGCAAGGCGTGTCCACTTCACCCAGAAATCACGGGGTGCGCTGACGCTGTCGAGAAGATTAAGACGGCGGTAGGTCACATTCTCCGAAATATGCTCGAGATATGTATTAGGTGCAAAGGGGATGACCAGCTCAACCGTGCTGTCTGCCAGACCCTCGATGCCGAGGGAGGTCTCGATCTCCTTTGTCAGCTGTCTTGCCATTTCATCAAGGAATGATCGAGGATATCTGTCCACGATTTTGTCAAGCTCGCCGCCCACAGCGTCAATGCGAAGCTTCACAACTCCCTCGTTTATAATTTCATTCGGGTAAAAATCCATAGATTTTGCCTCCATAGAACATATTATATCATCATAATTGTATCATATAAAAAACGAAAATGCAAGAGCAATATTGTTTTTTCACAAAAAAAGACGAGCCATATTTCAGGCTCGTCAATAATTTATTCTTCAATTACGTAATCATAAACCGCCATAGGAGGCAGTCCGTTTTGGTACTTCAAGTTATTTCTGCGAAGAGCCTTATACTCCTCCTCGGTACCGGTAAAATAAACCTTATGCACCGTGTTTCCGTCGATCTTTTCAGGTACAAGATTGATAAACGCATGTTTACCTACGGTCTGGACGCTCTTCGGAAGAACAAGCTTGGTAATTCCGCCGCATCTTTCGAATGCGCTCTCTCCTATGGTAGTCACTCCCTCGGGCAGAATTACGGTGGTAAGATTATTGCCGCCATTCACCGCCTTTTTCGCAATAGCCGTCACTCCCTCGGGAATAACGAGAGTCGTGTCTGCCTTACCTATGGCATATCTGATAAGAGTCTTTCCGTCCTTGCTGTAAACATTTCCGTCAATAGTCTTGAAGCTTGGGTTTTCCTCATCAATTTCAATGCTAAGCAGCGAAATACTGTCGAAGAGAATGTCGGAGATCGCACTTGTGCTTGAAATATTTTTGCCAAGTGTCACGTACTTAACAGCCTGGCATCCGAAAATACCATCATCTACGCTCGTAAGACCGTCGCCAATCACAACCTTTTCAAGCTCTGTGCAGAAGCTGATGGCTCCGAGACCGAGCTCTGTAACATAATCGGGAATTTCAATGCTTGTAATAGCAGGCAAAGCATCTCCGTATCCATTGTAGGAATAGAATGCACTTTGGTAAACCTTATAATTTTCTCCCCCGTTATATTCGGGAAGCCTTATCTCGGATTCCTTTCCCAAATACTTTACAAGATAAACCTCGGTTCCGTCGTCATAAAATACGTAGTCGCCCACCATCTTCAGGCATGACTCGGACTCATCGGTAATAGTACGGTATCCGAAATCGCAAGGCAGGGATGTCTTATTACAAACCTCCATCAACGAGGAACAATTAATTACCGAGCTGGATTGATTAATGGCGATAACGCTATCGGGAATGGTAATGCTTATCAGCGAATGGCATTCTATAAAAGCACCTTGGCAGATCTCACTGACACTTTCAGAAATTTTTACACTCACGACGTAATCGTTTCTATTAAAGGCATAACGGTTTATTTTATAACTCTTACCGTTGTAGTCGGGAAGATTTGCCACTCTTTCCCTTCCAAGATACTTTACAAGCAGGATCTCGTTTCCGTCATCGTAAAATACGCAATCTCCCACTCGCTTAACGTAGGACTCCGAGCCATCCTTTATGACGTGCATTATGTCCTTTGTCAAGCCGGACTCCAGGAAATATTCATCAATCTCGATATTTGAAAAATCCTTATAGCAGACTTCAACAAGGGATGGGCAATATTCAAACGCATAAAACCCAATGTTTTTAACGCTGCTTGGAATGGTTATGCTGACAAGACTAAGGCAACCGGAAAATGCGTTGGACCCAATACTCACCACACCCTCGGGTATGTCTATCGCTTCAAGAGCCTCACAGCCACAGAATGCGCTCGCACCAATGCTTGTTACACCGGAGGGAAGAACTATGGTTTCAAGAGACGAGCAGCAATAAAAGGCGTTATCCCCAATGCTTGTAATACTGTTTGGAAGTCTTACCGACACGATGCCATAGCATATCTCGAATGCAGATGAGCCGATACCAACAACCGTCTCGCCCTCGGGAGATTTGTCGGGAATTCTGATCTCGGTATCCTTGCAGTCGCCGATTCCGCTGACGTAGCAGCTGCCGTCACCGTTGGAGGTATAAACAAGACCCTCGCTATCACGGTCTACGGGCGGATCGGGATTTTTCTTTCTGCAGCCTACCGCCATGGTGAGCGCAAGCAGGATTACAAAAGCAACTAATATTCCTTTAATAAGCTTCATACTGTCCTCCATTACTTTTTGTAATTATTAAAGCACAAAAAACAGCGATTGTCAATAGTCGGCATTGACAAAGGAGAGATTTTGTTGTATAATGAACGGGTAAATTTAACCGAAAGGAGAGAAAAATGCTTCCCGAAAGATTTTTAAAGCGAATGGCGGAAATGCTGGGCGAGGAATACCCTGACTTTGAAAAGGCTCTTTCCGAGCCCAACGTCCGTGCCGTAAGAGTGAACGAGACGAAAATATCGGTCGAGCGTTTTCTTTCCCTGACCGAGCTTGATGTCAGCCCCATTCCGTACGCAAGGGAGGGTTTTATCCCGAGCAATACCGAAGGTATTGGTAAGAGCCCCGAGCACCACGCAGGTATGTTCTACGTTCAGGACCCGGGTGCTATGGCTACCGTCAAGGCGCTGGATATTCAGAGGGGCTGGCGAGTTCTCGACGCCTGCTCTGCCCCCGGTGGCAAGGCGTCTCAGCTTGCGACCGCCATTGGTGACGATGGTGTTCTCCTGGCAAACGAATACGTGCCAAAGAGGGCGAAGATCATCGTCTCAAACTTTGAGAGACTTGGAATAAAAAATGCCGTTGTCACCTCTCTTGACACGGCGAAAATCGGCGATATGTTCGACTCATATTTTGACCTTGTTCTCTGCGACGCCCCCTGCTCCGGCGAGGGTATGTTCAGAAAGTACGACGAGGCGGTTGAGGAATGGAGCGAGGAGAACGTAAGGCTCTGTGCCGAGAGGCAGACAGAGATCCTGAATAATCTGGCAGGCAGCGTCCGTGAGGGCGGCTACCTTCTATACTCCACCTGCACCTATTCCCCCGAGGAAAACGAGGGTGTCGTGGCAGATTTCCTCAAAGATCACCCCAACTTTTCTCTCTACCCCGTAAAAGATGAGCTCGTCTTTGCAACAGCCGACGGCATCATGGGTATGAAGGAGGCAAGACGCTTCTATCCCCACAAAACCCCGGGCGAGGGTCAGTTCATCGCATTGATGAAAAAAGGCGAAAATACAGACGAAATGCCAACTATACTTTACAAAGAGAGCATAAAACTCCCCACAAAGGATGAATTGGCAGTAGTAACAAAATTCTTAAAAGAGAATTTATCCGCCACCCCAAGCGGCAGAATAATCAAGTGGGGAGAGCAACTTGCTCTCATTCCCCACGACCTGCCCATACCGCCCTACTCGGTGTTTATGCCGGGTATAATGCTTGGCGAGGTGAAAAAGGGCAATTTCTTCCCCCACCACCAGCTCTTCTCAGCCCTTGGCTCTGAGTTTATCCGCCGTGAGGATCTCACAAAGGACGACCAAAGAGTGCAGAAATATCTCAGAGGCGAGGAGATCGACACCGACCTGCCCGGCGGCTGGTGCGCCGTGCTTTACGAGGGTGTACCTCTTGGAGGCGGAAAGATCAGCGGTGGCAAAATCAAAAATCATTACCCAAAAGGTTTAAGAAATAATTAATATAAAGGAAGTACAAAAAATGAGCAAAATACTTGCAAACGTTGGCGGTTTTCCCATTACCGAGGACGACGTAAACGAATTTCTCCAGGGCCTTGGCCAGAGAGGTCAGGCATACAACAATCCCGAGGGTAAGCGTGCCGTTCTCGAGCAGCTTATCTCCAACAAGCTTCTTCTTCTCGACGCAAGAAGAAATCTCCTTGAGGCAGACCCTGTGTTCAAGGCAGAGCTTAACCGTGTGAAGGAAAATCTTCTCGTTTCCTTCGCAGCCGAAAAGGCATTCTCCGCAGTATCGGTTTCCGACAAGGAGGCAGAGGAATACTACGAAGCAAATAAGGAAAGATTTATGAGCGAGGAAACCGTGAACGCAAGCCACATTCTCGTCGACTCCGAGGAAAAGGCACTTCAGATCCTTTCCGAGATCAAGTCGGGCGAGACCTCCTTCGAGGATGCGGCAAGATCCAACTCCACCTGCCCCTCGGGCGGTCGCGGCGGTAACCTCGGTGACTTCGGCAGAGGTCAGATGGTGCCCGAGTTTGACGAGGCAGCCTTCTCCATGGCTGAGGGAGAAATCTCCGATAAGCCCGTACAGACCCAGTTCGGCTACCACCTTATCAAGCTTAACTCCAAGAAGCCCTCTGAGCTTATGCCCTTCGCAGAGCTTGCCCCCGAGATCAAGGAGGCACTCCTTCAGCAGAAGCGTCAGAAGGCATACGAATCCAAGATCAACCAGCTGAAGATCCTCTACCCCGTTGACCTTGTATGAGTGACGAATACGAGCTGTTAAAGCGTCGAATGGTCGAGCTTGCCCGACGGTCCTACAACTCGGGCATCTTCACCTTCACCGACTTTCTGGGTCTTGCCGAGCAGTCGGCGTTTTCCGAGGTGAGCCGTGAGATCTCGGGCATTCCCTACACTGCCTTCGGCGGTGCGGAGGGGGCTGAGCGTGTGATGATACGCTTCGGCTCCGAGGAGGAGCTTGGCTACTCCCAGCCCTACCCTATCTCCACCCTGAAAATCGAGCCCCTGAGCCAAAAGTATGCCGAAAAGCTCACTCACCGAGATTTTCTCGGCGCAATAATGAACCTCGGCATCGAGCGTGACACCCTCGGCGACATTGTCATTATCGACAACGTGGGATATCTTTTCGCAAAGGAGGATATCGCCGCCTACCTTGCCGAGAGTCTTACCAAGGTGCGCCGCACCGACGTTAAGACAAGCGTCACAGCCGACCTTCCCGAGGGCGAGCTTTACCGCACCGAGAGACGGAGCGTGCAGGCAAACGGCGAACGACTTGACGCCCTTGTGGCAAAGGTGTTTTCACTCTCCCGAGAGGACGCACAATCACTCTTCAAAAAGCGCCTGGTCTTTGCAAACGGCAGACAGATCGACTCCACGTCCTATATCCCGAAGCCAAACGAAAAGATCAGCGTCCGAGGTCACGGCAGATTTATCTACCTGGGTCCCCAGTCGCTGACACGAAAAGGCAAAATGAATATAGCTATAGAAGTCTACGTATAAAAAAACAGGCTCAAAACGAGCCTGTTTTTTTTTATGATGTTCGACCAAAGGTCGAAATGATGTTATTCGTAGAACTCACAATGATGCTGCAAGGGAACCCTTGCAATGATGCGATACTTGCCTTTGGCAAGCATCATTGATTGTTCATGTTTTCCTTTACAGTCTTGCACGATGCGATCAACATAATACGCAATCCAGCACATTTGGAAGACAGTCTTTTATATTCGTCACGACCAATATATCCGGTTCTATTCAACAATTCAAGCCAATACCCTGTTTCGCTGGCCTCTTTCAAAGCAATTTCAAGCTTGGAAACAAAATCCTTCTTGCCCTGGGCATATTGTGCCTCACGTATATTAGCGCCAATCGATGTTCCGCTTCTGCCAATTTGATTAGAAATAATATGCTCGTGATTTGCCTTTAGGCGTCTGACTAAATTTATAATGTCAACAGAAAAGTCCATCGACTGTTCCACAAGCTTATTTTCACTCATTTTCGTCTCCTATCCATTATGGCGCAGCCATACATCATTTGCGACGGCATCATCATTCGGCTTTGCCGTCATCATTAGCCGAAGGCTTCATCATAAAAAAAGCGCTTCTGTATAACAAAAGCGCTTTTTTTGAATCTGCTCACTTTTTTAATTCTACCACAAACAAAAGCTACTGTCAAGAGATTTTTTCATTTTTACATTTTGTTCATCTTTGTTAAAAAATTTTGAGAAATTTTTGAAAAACTGTTTATTTTTCACAAAATATGTGCTATAATATAAGTGCGGAGGGGAAATACTCCGCTCCGCGAAACCCAACGAAAGGATACCCCACGTGGGGTGCTCTCGAAAGAGAGCGGTAAGAGTATGAGAATTACTATTTACGGCAAGCAGATGACAGTACGCGACAGCCTCAAGGACGCTGTTGAGAAGAAGCTGGCAAAATTCGACAAGTTCTTCGGTGAGGATACCGAGGCATTCGTCACCTGCAAGGTTCGCAAAGGAGTAAAGATCATCGAGATCACCGTAAATTACGGCGGTACCACCTTCCGCTGCGAAGAAGAGAACGAGACCTTCATCACCGCCCTTGACAGAGCTGTCGAAGGACTTGAAAGACAGATCAGAAAGAACAAGACCCGCGTTGAGAGAATGGTTAAGCACAGCCCCGTGTTCATCGGCGAATACGATGATGACGAGTACGTTGAGGAGGATGAGTTCGAGATCAGAGTCAAGACCTTCCCCTTCAAGCCCATGACTCCCGAGGAGGCAATTCTGCAGATGAACCTTATCGGTCACGCCTTCTACGCATTTACGGATTCCGAAAGCGGCGAAACCTGCGTTGTATATAAGAGAAAAGCAGGCAGCTACGGACTTATCGTGCCCGAAAAATAAAACTTATATATAGTGAAAATGAAGGGTCGGCACACGCCGACCCTTCGCTATAAAATTATTTTGAAATTTCTGTTACCTTTACAAAAATTTGGTGTCATATAAGATGACCGCCGACAACGAAGCATTTTCAAATTTCAGACAAAAGAGGTGATCCCGGTGGATGACAAGAAAATAATAGACCTGTACTTCGCACGTGACGAGCAGGCTATTGCCGAGACGCAGACCAAATACGGCAGGCTACTGCTCTCGGTGGCGATGAACATTCTCCACAGCTCCCCCGACAGCGAGGAGTGTGAGAGCGATACATATCTCCGTGCCTGGAATGCCATCCCTCCCACCATTCCCGAGATCCTCTCGGCATTTCTCACCAAGATCACGAGAAATCTCGCCCTTAACCGTCTCCGCGACGGAAGAAGGCGGCTCGAAGCAGAGCTGGTCTACGAGGAGATTGCCGAGGCAATACCCGACGTCTCGGGCGACCCCTGCGAGGATATTGAGCTCCGTGATGCGCTGAACGATTTTCTTGCAGACCTTGATAAGACACGCCGCCGTATGTTCGTCTCACGCTACTTCTATATGCGCTCCATTCGGGAGATCTCCCGTGAAATGGGCGTCAGCGAGGGTGCGGTTAAGGTCGGCTTGTCAAGAACGAGAAAGAGACTTCGTGAGTTTCTTTCTGAAAGAGGAATCGTAATATGAATAAAAAGGAAAGATTGCTTCTTGCCCTTGGCGATATCAATGACAAATACGTAAAGGAGGCAGAACCAAATCCCATGTCAGGCAGAAAAAGAATTTTAAGCATTGCGGCAAGTCTTGCCATACTTGTTGCACTGTCGCTCTACCTGTTCCTTCCCTACGGAACACCGAAAGCCAATCTCAGCGAGTACGAGAACTCGTCCTACTTCCCCGTTATCGAGAAGCTTGAGGCATACAGCCAGCTCCTGAACGCACCGAAATTTAGCAATAATTTTGAAAAGCTCATATCGGTGATCGGCGGGGCTTTCACACATAAAGGCGGTGCTATGACTCCCGGAAACAATATGGACGCAGCGCCCCCCCAGTCAGGTCCCGACGGTGGCAACTTCGGCGAAAATGGTGTGGCGGGCAACGGAAACTATATTGAAAACACCGACAACCAGGTAGAAGGAGTAATCGAAGCCGACCTTATGAAGATGACCGACAAATACATCTTCCGCCTAGGTAATAATGTCCTGCGCGTATATTCAATAGAAAAGGAAGACTCCGCCCTCGTGTGCGAATATACAATAGACGGTTTTGACGGTGCCAAGCAATATGGAAGCTTTATGGAAATGTATCTGTCCCCCGACGGAAACACTATAACCCTTCTCCTAAAATACAGAGATAAGGTCGGAGTTATTTCCCTCGACGTCTCCGATGTTAACAGCATTACCGAAAAAGGGCGCGTTGCCATAGGCGGTGTTCATGCAACCAGCCGTATGGTTGATGGCAGGCTACTGCTTGTCACCAACTTCAGCTTCGATCGCAACAAGATGGATTATGCAACCCCCGAAACCTTCGTTCCGACCATCAATAGCGGTAACGAAAAGCGGTGCATTTCACTCCAAAACCTGCTGTTCCCTGCCAAGGTTGACAGCACAAATTACTCTGTCGTCGTCCTGTTAGATAACGAAAATCTCGAAATTTTAGGCGAAAAAGCCCTACTAAACTTTACATCTGATATATACATTTCGGAAAATAACATATATATTTCTCACGAATACACCGACAACGACAGAAATCTGTACTACAAAGATATGTCGGATATTGCAATAATTTCCTACGGCGACGACGGTCTTGTTATGAACAAGGTTATAACCGTTCCCGGTCACACCAAGGATCAGTACAGCTTTGACGAGCTGGACGGTCACCTGAGAGTCGTCACCTCCACCAACGGGCGTACTACGATTGAAAACGGAAACAACATCGGCTTCAAGCGAACAAGCAGTGCCAGCCTCTACGTTATCAATCTCGAAAGTGGCGAGACTGTTGCAAGAGTTGAGAACTTTGCTCCCGAGGGCGAGGAGGCTACGGCAGTACGCTTTGACGGTGACAAGTGCTACGTTTGCACGGCTGTTGTAGTCAGCTTCACCGACCCCGTGTTCTTCTTCGACCTCTCAGACTACGACAATATCACCTACACCGACACGGGCATTATCGATGGCTACTCCGACTCGCTCATCAACTACGGCGACGGCATTCTCCTTGGCATCGGCCGTGAGGATAGGGAATACAGCAAGGTTGAGATATATACCGAGCTTGAAGACGGCGGTGTCCTCGGCGTGGATGAATTCAAATTCGCCGGAATCTACTCTACCGACTACAAGGCATACCTTGTAAACCGTGAGAACAACCTATTCGGCTTCGCAGTTGCTTATTATTATGAGGTTCGGGAAAACGGCCATATAATGGACCCCAAACACTGCTATGTTCTCCTGACCATTGAGGGCGAAAGCCTAAATGTAAGACTCGTCCCCTTGTATTTCGCCGATCCTAACTACGTAAGGGCTGCCTACTATGACGGCTACCTCTACCTCACAACCGACCAAGATCTCTTTGTCGAGAAGATAAACTAAAATACCTCAAAGGGGCTGCTTTTATTAGGCTGCCCCTTTTCTTTTGCTCCGCGATGTGATATAATGAAAAAAATTCCAAAATTTGCAACCTCAAGCAACTTTTTGGTGTCTTATATGGTAGCGAGGTAAAATCTGACTAGCGAGGTGAAGCCTATGGATGACAAAAGAATAATAGAGCTTTTCTTTGCCCGTGATGAGCAGGCAATCGAGCTGACCAAGGAAAAATACGGACGCCACCTCTCCTCTCTCGCCCTGAAGATACTGGGTAAAAGAGGAGCTGCCGAGGAATGCGAAAACGACACCTACTACAAGGCGTGGAACAGCATACCTCCCGTGCGCCCAATCTCCCTTTGCGCCTATCTTTCTAAAATTATCCGCAACCTTGCAATAAACCGCCTGCGCGACGAGAGAAGGGGACGCCCTCTCGGGATGACGGTTATTCTCGACGAGATCTCCGAGATTATACCCGATGCGCGCGGCGAGCTGAGCGAGGAGCTGGACCTGCGTGATGCCATAAAAGGCTTCGTCAGGGGCCTTGACCCAACCAAGCGAAATATGTTTCTGATGCGATATTTCTATATGGCGAGCATCAAGGACATATCGACGGAGATGGATATGAGCGAGGGAACGGTCAAGTCCCACCTACATAGGGTCAGAAATGAGCTTCGCAATTATCTTACTGAAAGGGGGATTGAAATATGAAAGAAAAGAAATTACTTCTTGCCCTTGACGCCGTTGACGAGGAGTTTCTCGAGGCGGCACGTCCCAAGGGAAGAAAAAGAATACCAATAAGAGCTATTGCCGTTGCCGCAAGCCTTGTGTTAGTGGTGGGCATTTCCCTGTGGCTCGGTCTCGGCAGGGATGATAACAAATACGAGCCCAATCCCGATTTTTTGGGAGCGATCAGCAACTATATTTTCAACGACACAACGATCCTTGATTCCTCTTTATTTGACGATATTCTTGGCGGAGGTATAGGCGGCGATTACACCACCACACCCCCAAACGGCGATACCCCAAACGACGATAACTCCTACCACGAGGTAACCGACAACCAGATCGACGGTGTTATTGAGAGCGATTACGCCAAGGCAACGAAAAAGCATCTTTTCCGTCTTGGATCGCACTCGGTTGAGATTTATTCGCTGGCAGGCGAGAACTCCGAGCATATTAACACCATAATCCTGCCACAGTTTGAGGATGAATCCACTAACTATTATAAGAAAGCCCCCTCGGATATGCTGCTTTCCCAAAATGGCAGAACGCTTACCGTCTTCAAGGAATACAGAGATTGCAGCGGAATCCGCCGTCTGGGCGTTATATCATTTGACGTTTCGGACGTTGAAAAGCCGAAGCTCGTGAATACGATCTCTTTAAGGGCCAACAACTACATTATTCGCAAGATAGACGATAAGATCTACCTTGTAACCTCGCCCTTGTTTGAAAAGAATAAGATCGACATGGATAACCCCGAAAGCTTCATTCCCACGATCTCCACACCCGACGGACTTCACGTTTGTGATACCAACAAGATCATTTACCCCTCCGATATAAAAAAAGTAAGCTATCAGTATCTCACTGTATTGAGCGAGAAGGGTCTCAAGCTTGTGGACGAAATTGCGGTTATTAACGACGGCTACGGGATTGTTTTCACCGAAAATCATATCCTCTTTAACCACACCTACACCGAGAACGTTGAGAAAAACGGCGAACAGGTGAAGCGCAATATGAGTAAGATCGGTCTGCTAAAATACTCTGACGGTCTGGAGTGGCGCGGCTTTATCACGGTAGAGGGCTGGGCTAAGGATCAGTACAGCTTTGACGAGCATAAGGGCCATCTCAGAATCGTTACTTCGACAAACGACCGTATGGCGAGGGGCAACGTCACCAATGCGTCTCTCTACGTCTATAAGCTTGGCAAAAACGAGCTTATTGCCTCGGTTGAAAAATTCGCTCCCGACGGTGAGCAGGCAACCGCTGTGCGCTTTGAGGGTGACAAGCTATACGTTTGCACCGCTCTGACAAGGACCTTCAGCGACCCTGTATTCTTCTTTGACCTTTCAAATTACAGAAGGATCAAGTACTCGGATACAGGATATATCGAGGGCTTCTCTTCCTCGCTTATTGACCTTGGCGAGGGCTATCTTCTCGGCGTAGGCCAAGAATCCGTCGCCACAGGAAAGCTTGAGGTTTATAAAAAGGACGGCAACAAGGTGATCTCCGTCAGCAAATATACCTTCGGCGGACAAATATCCTCCGTCTATAAGAGCTATCTTATCGACCGAGAGAATAATCTTATCGGCGTACCCGTATCACAATACCGCGATACCTCCTATGCAGGTTCTAAAACCATATCCGGAGTAAGCTTCCTTATGGTAAAGCTTGTTGACGAGGAGCTTAAAATCCTCTCGGTTACGTCATTTGATAAGGACGGTATTGGTTCAGATATGCGATCCTTTACCCTGAACGACTGCATTTACCTTACCTATCTCGGCGAATTCAGAGCCTTTGATATGGTCGGACGTGAGCTAACAAAAATAAATACCGATCATACTATGGGCGAGTGGAAGGTCGTAAAGGAAGCCACCTGCACCGACGATGGCATCGAAGAAAGGCATTGCGACTGCGGATATTACGAGATCAGGAAAAGCAATAACCTGCACGACACCGCCGAGGATATATGCCCGATCTGCAATGAAGCGATCAACCACGAAGAAAGCAACCTCGATAGGCTTATCTTCACCCCCATATCCGACGGAAAGGTGGCGATCACGGGAACACGTGAAAGGACCGTTGGCCGTCTGAGCATTCCCGAATACGATCCCAAGGGCAGGCAGGTCGTTATGATCGCAGACGCCGCCTTTGCTTACTCTCATATTACTCATCTGACCATTCCCGAAAGCGTTACCGAAATAGCATCCTCGGCATTCTACTGGAGCTCTAAGCTTCAGACCGTAGACATTCTGGGAGCAAAAACAATCGGCGACAGAGCTTTCTTCATGTGCGAGATTCTGACGTCGGTAAATCTTCCCGAGTGTCTGACAGCAATTGGCAACCAAGCATTCGGCCACTGCAAGAAGCTCGAAAAAATAACCATTCCCGAAAGCGTAACGACTCTCGGAGAAAATGCCTTTGCACATTGCCGGTCACTTGCTTATGCCAATATCCCCTCGGGTATTACAAGTATTCCCAGAGGTCTGTTCAACTGTTGCTACGCACTCACGACCATAGAAATTCCCGGTGGCGTCACCGAGATCGGCGATTATGCCTTCTACCTTTGCCATGAGCTTGTATCCATTGTGATTCCCGACAAGGTGACCAAGCTTGGAAGGTGTGCCTTTGGCGGCTCAAGAAGACTTGCAAGCATAATCCTCGGCAGCTCTGTAACGGAAATCGGCACCGACGCATTTGTAGACTGCGTGTCACTCGTTGAGGTCGTAAACCGCTCGTCGCTGAAGCTCACCTGCGGCTCCACGGAATATGGATGGGTCGCATACCACGCAAAAAACGTAACGAACGGCGAAAGCAATTTAACAACCATAGGTGATTACGTATTCATTATTTACGAGGACAACAAAATTCTCGTGGACTATACGGGAGATGACGAGAAGCTGATCCTTCCCGACTTCCCCGACGGCGGAGAATACGAGATAGGTTCCAACGCCTTCCGCGACAACGACCTGATAACCTCCGTAACTATTCCCGAGGGAGTTACAAAGATAGGAGAATATGCCTTTTATAGCTGTGAGAGTCTAGTTGAGATCATTCTTCCCGACAGTCTTTTGGAAATTAGCCGCTCTGCCTTTGCGCACGCTTCGATAGAATCCCTTTCAACGGGAAGTGGCCTGCGCAGTATAGGTGATTCGGCGTTCCAATTCTGCCGCGAGCTCACCACGGTCAAGCTCAACGAGGGACTTCTGACCATAGGTAAGGAAGCGTTCAGCAACTGTTACAACCTATGCTCTGTAAATATCTCAAGCACCGTAAGAGAGATCGGATCACAGGCATTTCTTGACTGTGACGGAATTACAAGCATCACCCTGCCCGACGGCTTAAAGGAAATTCATGATGGTGTCTTCAATGGCTGCGGCTCGCTTACTTCTATCGTCATTCCCGATAGCGTGATCTATATTGATTTCGCCTTTTACCACTGTACCGAGCTTAAAATTATTTATTACACAGGCACGAGGACAGAGTGGAGTAAGCTGGAAAAGCATGACAACAACGGACTTTGGTACATAGTGCCAGTAATTTGCCATTACAAAAAATAAATGGTCCGACTTGTTTTTATTCTTATGTATGGAGGATTCAAATGAAAAGGTTTTTGAGTTTATTTGTTTTGAATTGCTTATTGCTAGCCTGTATTGTTTCTTGCAATATCTTAACCCCCAACGTTGATGACAACGTCACTCCCGAGGAAGACGGTCCCGGAGAGTCAAACAACGGTGCTCCCGATGTAAGTCTTGAAGAGTCGTACTATTGTGTCCCTGTAAAAATTGTAGTGACCTACAGTGGCGATAGCACGTCCGGTAGCTGTATCATTCCGTGCGATCAAGCACCCGAAAAACGCAACCATACCGACGAAGTAATTTACAACGAAAAAAATCTTCCCGTAAAGCACGTTGAAACCTATGACGATGGCGATCAGTTTATCTACGAATTTGAATATGACGACAAAAACAACCTAATACGAAAGACCCATTCCTGGCCGAATAAACTTATCTACGAGTATACGTATTCTTATGACGAGAATAATAACATGATCAAGAAGATCTATTCGAATCAGGGCAGCAATTATATATATGAGTATGCCTTCGACGAGAACGATAATTTGATTTATGAATCAGAGTTGACGGAATGGAGCAATACAAAAATTGTCAAGCAATATACTTATAACGACGATGGCAATATGACGAAACGTCAATACTCTGCTTCTTTTGGCTACACTAGCGACACCACCTATTTTTATAACTCGGAAGGTCGGTTGATTGCGGTAAACGAAAAAAACAACGACGACGGTGATTATACCATTGGCAGGCATGAGTTTTCGTATGATACCGACGGTAATTTGATCAAGAAGGTTTATACTTGCGAAGACGAAACCAAGATGAGAGAGTACACCTATGATGCAAGGGGAAATCTCTTGATGAAGGTATACCAGTACGTTGGTAGTAATGGATATGTTTATAAGGTCATCGACGAATATGAGTATGACGATAGGAACAACCTGATTAGACACACTAATACCGGTAATGATGGTAGAGAGTGCGTTTACGAATACACCTACGATGAATACGGAAACAAAGTCAAGAGAGTTTACACGGATTCTGACGGTGAGGTTCAAATCGTAACGGTGGAATATGATATTGTATATATTCCGTTTGAATTGGGAGAAGAAATATTAGATATGTTCACGCTGGAATATTACGCATTCTTCTACTAAGTAAACTCGTCCCCTTTGCGGTGCAATTTCCCAATCCGCCATATCGCAAACCAAAAGGAGAGGTACCTTTAATCGGTACCTCTCCAATATTTTTTACGCAGAAACGTCTCAGAATCATTCTATAATATTACTCGTTATATAATCCACGCCCCAAGAGACGAGCTGTATCGCGCGAAATCTTGTATCCACCGTCCAGCAGTTGACCGTGAGTCCTGCCTCGTGGATTTTTTCCACGTCTGCCCTGGTGAGCCAGGTGTGATTTATTCCAACGTCGATTTTGTCCTTGCTCAACGCCTCAAGGTCCATGTCCTTCATGTTCGAGAAAAGGTAGGTGACCTTGCTATCGGGCAGGATCTCGCGAACGGCCAAAAGCTCGTCGTAATCGAAGGAAATGAAGGTGGTCATATCAAGATAGCCGCTCTCGCCTATGATCCCGATAATCTCGCCGATCTGTTTCTTGTCAAAATCGCCCTTGAACTCCAAAATCGCCCTCTTGTCGTACTCCTTGCAGATGGAGATATAGCTCTCCAGTGTCGAGATAGAGCCAACCTCGGGATTTTTCTTGCCGTTAAGATCATAGAACTCGACGGCGAGCAGCTCCTCAAGAGTACTCTCCTCAACTATCATATCCACACCGCAAAGCTTCTTGAGATCCGAGTCGTGGCACATAACGTAGCTTCCGTCTGCGGTGCGCCTGACGTCTGCCTCAATGCCGTAGTAGCTTCGCTCTGCGGCGGCAATAAATGCCCGATCGGTGTTTTCTACCTCAATGGCCGAAAGCCCACGGTGGGCGATCATTTTAGTCTCTCCGTTTTCAATCCCCTTCGTGCCCACTCCTCCGCAGGACGCCAAGGAAATCAGAAGAACCGCAAGAAGCAAAACAGCCGTTATTTTCTTCATTTTCACCTCTGTATGTAAATTATAGTTGTCATTAAGCCGAATAAACCTTCATTCCGACGCCCGAATCGGACACGAGAATGTCCCTCGGCATTTTGGCAAACTTCACCGTAACGTAGAGGTCGCCTGCCGCGCCCGAGAGGTTGGTTATCTGTATGAAATAGACCACCCAGAACCAGGCAGGTGAAACCAAAAGAGTGATAACAGCGAGGACGGCGCCCCAAAGCACCACGGGAGCGAGGGCGATGAAAATATATGCGCCCTTTCCGTAAAAATCGTCGCTGCCTGCAAAGGCATAAAGACCTGTAAAGCCGTATTTCACCTTCTTAGTTCCGCATATCTTCATGGCAACTCCGTGTACCGCCTCGTGAAGAACGATATAGGCGATACTACCAAGGATAAGGACAAGAAATCTCAGAAAATACATTCCAATTCCATCGTCCATACTAAAAAGCGTGGTGATCGGCACGATAAAATTCGCAGGAACAGCCAGCACAGCAGCGATTCCAAGAGCAAGCCCGTTTACAAGCAACGCAATTTTCTTGTCGGTCTGAAGGTTGACCGAGAATATCTCTCTGTAACCCTCGGGTAATTTTTCAGCTATTTTCATTTTTAGGTCCTCTCAAATCGGGTGATGATAAAATGTTTTATTATATTTTACCATAAGCTGTGGCTGGTGTCAATAATTAAAATGCCGACCCTTGGGGGTCGGGGAGGTGCAGGGGCGCACCGGTCGCATAGTCGTTTTCTGTCGCCTCGGCTTCACCGTGTGAAGCTATACACTCGGCTCGGAAAACTCATTGCTTTGCGGTGTAAAGCGTTGTGAAAACGCTTATCAACCGTTTTCACTTAGCTTTCAGATTAGAACCGTCGAGCCTCTGCTCGACGGATTCAAGTCTGCTGCACCGTCAAAAACAAAAGGACACCCACGAGGAGTGTCCTTCTGTTTTTGGAGGTGCAGGCCGGATTTGAACCGGCGGATAACGGTGTTGCAGACCGGGGCCTTACCACTTGGCTACTGCACCAAACTTTTGATTGCCCATATATTATAGCAAAGCAAAACCGATTTGTCAAGGCTTTTTTACTTTATTTTTAAGAAAAAGTGAGAAATGTTAAAAGACTATTGTAAATTCCGTTTATTTATGATAGAATGAAATAAAAAGGAGTTATTTCAAATTATGGAGACTGTTAAGTTAGTTATTGACTACCTCCGCGACTTCAACATCGCTGCAATAGCTGTCAAGCTTGTGCTGGCAATGATCCTTGGCGGTACGATCGGTCTTGAACGTGGAAAGCAGGGACGCGCGGCAGGTATGCGTACACATATTTTCGTCTGTATGGGTGCCGCCCTTACGACGATGATCGGTTATTTCTCTCTGATGCGCTACGACTCGGGCGATCCCCTTCGTATTGCGGCTCAGGTTATTTCGGGCATAGGTTTCCTCGGCGTTGGAACCATACTGCTGAAGGGTAGATTCCAGATCACTGGTCTTACCACAGCAGCAGGTCTGTGGTGTGCGGCGGCAATCGGTATTGCCCTCGGCGCAGGCTTCTACGAGGGTGCCATCATTACCTTCATCTGCTCCGTGCTGACGGTCACCACCTTCTGGCGTGTGGAGCATATCCTCAACAAGAAAAACAGCCGATTTGGAATTTACATAGAGATCCGCTCCGACGAATACGTTAGACAGACCATCTCTCTGCTTGAAAGCAATTACCGTATCTCCGACATACAGGTAACCACTCCCCGAAGCGGCACTACGGGCAACGTAGGCATCGAGGCAAACGTTCGCAACAGCGACTTCAAGACCTCGCCCAGCAATCTCGCCCACGAGCTTGAGCAGTATGATTTCATTCTCTTCGCACTTGAATCGCTCTAAACGCTAAAACAAAACGGCTTCACACGAAGCCGTTTTTCTTTGTTAACCGAAAGTAAACTCTCTTTTAATGTTTCTACTTTTGGAGCGGTATTACGCTGCGTTGTTTTGCTTTGGTGCAAAACAACACGTCGAGTTTGGCAAGCAAACTCGAGGGCTAATCGCCGCTTTGGTGCGGCGCAGTCCCGTAATCCTATCTCCAAAACAAAAATCCCGACCTCAAGGATCGGGATTTTTATTTTGGAGCGGATTACGGGGCTCGAACCCGCCACCTCCACCTTGGCAAGGTGGCGCTCTACCAAATGAGCTAAATCCGCGGAAATGGTGCCTCCGGTCGGAATCGAACCAACGACACGGGGATTTTCAGTCCCCTGCTCTACCAACTGAGCTACAGAGGCATATCGGTGGCGACTCGGATGGGGCTCGAACCCACGACCTCTAGCGTGACAGGCTAGCGCTCTAACCAACTGAGCTACCAAGCCGAACCGATACATGACTCTTTCGAGTCTGGTGGAAAGTACAGGGCTCGGTCGCGGTGCGAACTGCGCGCCTTGGTCGCCGTCGGCTCTGACAGTCCACCGGACTGTCATTCACTACCTCCTCTGTTCGAGCCAGGTAGCAATAACCATTAAACCGTGCCTCTATATTTTCTTGGTGGAAAGTACAGGGCTCGAACCTGTGACCCTCTGCTTGTAAGGCAGATGCTCTCCCAACTGAGCTAACCTTCCGTTTCAATGCTTTAATATTATATCAAAGCAAAAGCGATTTGTCAAGTACCTTTTAGAAAAAAATTAAATTTTTCTCAAAAATGCGAAAAAGGCTGTAAAATACAGCCTTTTTTAAGTGTTTTATATGGATTCTAATGCGAAAATTACGTATTCCTCGGCTTCGAGAGTCTTGGAAACGTCATCGGGCGATGTCTTGAA
>JBGVPG010000030.1:0-146533 GCA_045126855.1 Eubacteriales bacterium
GATATGCTTATCCTCGTTTGCCGCGTCGGGTGTCCAGTTGCCAAAGATATGATCGGTTGTTTTGGAAATTGACTCTGTTTTTGTTCTGCCGCATACGGTACAAGTATAGGTCTTTACGCCTTCCTCAAAATGAGTAGGTTCTTTTGTTACCTTGCCGCCGTCAAAGCTACAGTCGGCCGTTTCGACCTCACCGCAATTACATCTGCGAATATGCTTATCCTCAACAGTAGGATCCTGCGTCCAATCGCCGAAGCTGTGTACGTGTTCAGCAGGAGCTGCTTCCGCAATGACGAAATAAGAAAAGCTGCTTGTTTCAAATGAGATTTTTCCGTCAGCCACGGTAGGAACAAGGGTCTCTACCGAGTTATCAGCCTTAACGTGGAATACAAGGTATTTGTCCACCTGAACGTTAGGTACAGGAACAGAAACCTTTACTTTACCATCGGGCTGAACCTCTTTGCCGTCTCTCGTAACGTAGATATCGAAGATATATACGCTACCGTCTTTGTTGTAGCTTTGGTCGGCAATCGCCTGAAGGATCTCCACAGCCTCCTCTGCACTCGCCGCAATTTCGTTAGTCACCAGGGCAGAGCCCTCTTCAAAGCCACCGCCTTCCACGACAACTCCATATTCGTTTTTAATCGATTCCAGCGTGTCCGCCCCTTTGATGCACGCCGTAAGCGAAAATGCAAAAACGCTAATTAACACAAGGGTTAGTATTAAACCAAATTTTCTTTTCATTTTCTTTTCTCCTTTTTCTTTCAGACCGGTATTGCTACCGAGGGGTTTACTCTGCCGAGATTAAGCTTTATCTGTTCCAGGATCTCGACAAATGGGAGCTTTCCGCAGACTGTTTTTCGGTAAACCTCATCGGAGTTTACCATAATCTGCCCGGGTAAGGTCAGCACCTCGTCGCCCGCGGTGAAATCAATGTTGAAAAACCACAAGCCGTCCTTTCGGTCGCCGCCTCCCGATGGGCAGAAGAACACGATCCGTCTGTCGGGAAGCTTTAATTCAAGCCTGCTTCCCACCTCACAATCGCCAAGAATTTTGTCGCTGTAAAACGGCATAGCACTGTCAAAATAGACCGTGTAGATCTCCCTCGGCGCATTGATGAACAGATAATCGGTGGTCTCATCCTTGTCGATGATCTGCCGATATCCCCTCGGAATAGGGACTTCAAACTCGCCGAACTTGACTCGCTTTCTCACCATTCACATCACCTCCTAAAACGTTATTTGTCACTTTGTAAACAAGACTTTACCTTTTGACAATATAATTATACCATAATTTCATTGAAATTTATATAGATTATAAGGGTGTTTTAGGGGTGGACACGGGGTGTTTTTAGGGTGTATTATCAAAATTGCGCAAAAAAGGCGACGGCTCGTGCCGTCGCCTGACGTTATTTTATACCTTAATAAGTGCGATAATTTCTTCTCGGCTTGTGACCTTGAGGATCTTGAACAGCGAGGTCGTGTGCATTTTTACCGTGTTCTCGGAGAGGTGCAGATCGGCTGCCATTTCCTTACGGCTCTTGCCTTGGAGTATTCCTTCAAGCACGTCCATCTGCCTTGCGGTGAGCATCGTTCCCTCCGGAAGACCTGCGATGATCTGCTTGATCTTCTCGGCACGCTCTCTCGAGTCCATAAAGATGACCGCAACCCTCTCCTCGTGGGCAGTGGGCTTTGGAATGTCGTTTACGTGGATGTAGTCCTCCAGCATCCAATAGACGAAGAAGAATACGAACATACTCATAAGATAAGAGGCGGAGAGGAATTCAAAATTCCATTTTACAAGCTTCTCGACGATCCAGCCTCCCACGTTGCCGATCACTACGGCAAACATCATACCTACGAGCTTATAGGACTTGCCCTTTTGCTTCCTCAGCGAAACACATATCACGGTAAGCATTGCCACGAAATATGCCAGCACGTATATCAGATTGACGGGGTGAAGCACTCCGTACTCCTTGATAAGCTTGGCTGCTCCGTCGGCATAGGTAAGCTCTACGCTCTTATAGTACCAGTCAAGGTGTCCGGTTGTCAGCACCAATGCGAACATCAGCATTGCCAAGCCTATAAGAGTGCATTTTATCCATTTTTTGTAGTTGAAGCCCGACAGCCTCGATATGATCATAAACATACACAGGGGTACGAACACCTGACCGAGGTATGCAAGCTTGTTTGCAAAGAGGGCAAACTCAACAGTATTTGATATCGACAGCAGCAGGTAGCCGAGATTTACCACGCAAACAGAGAGGTAGAGGATGAATAGCCAATGCTCGTTCTGCTTCTTGCGCACGAACAGATAATATCCGATCGGCAATAACAGCGACAGCGCAAAGATTATGCTGTATAACGCAACTATCATAGTCCTACCTCCTTGTTGATTTCCTTCTCAGCGCAAAATTGATTACGTTGGATTATATTATAACATAAACCTGCGAATAAATCAAGGAGGTTTGACTCATTTAAGGCGTTTTTTGCGAATAGTGTCGGCGAGCTGTCGCATAAATAACTGCATTTTAGACAGTTTTTTTGCATAAAACAGGGTAAAAAGACAACCAAACTTTACAAAATCAGTCGATTTCGCATATTTCTAGGATATTTGAGAAGGGAATCGGCATACCGCCGATGAGAGTTAACTCGCCTTTTGTCCGGTCGATTTTGCCGATCTCACCCGTGACGGTGACGTAGGCACCGCCCGATTTTTTCTTGTCGGGACGGAAGAAGGTGAGCTTCACCCGGGTATCCGAGGGGGCGTCTATAAGACGGGTGAGGGCAGAGTTGATCTTCTCGATCTCGCCCTCGTCAAGCTCGATCTTTGCGTCGGTCAGCCTTGCCGTCTCCTCCACCGCATCTTCATAGCCCGATAGGGCGGAGTAGGGGGCAAACTGTGCCGCACGGTCCAGCCGTGGCATCCTCGGGTGCTTTTCCGACTCGTGCCGTTCCATATAAATTATTTCATCATATTTTTCGTTCATGTTAAGCTCCGTGTGAATTGCATTGACGCCATTTTTTGATGAAATGCCGACAAGTCGGCTTGAAATGTTGCAGGGCTACGCCACGCAACCTGAAATGACTGCATCATGAAATGCACTGACGTGCATGAATGAAATTCGCCATTGAACCGTATGTGCGATGGCAAAGCCACGCACATTTCACGTTTGCAGAGCAAACATTTCATTCGCTGTGCGAATTTCACTTGCCGAAGGCAAATTTCATTGACGCCTATGGCGTCATACGCGTCATGCCTTATGTCCGCCGATCTGCTTATTTCTGTCGATGGTGGTGGCGCCGTCCTCCAGGTTCATACCCTTGAGAATAGCGTTGCCGCCGAATTTTTTTCTTATGGAGATCACGGCGTTTTGCCTTGATTTCTCTCGGTTGTAGCGCCTTTGCTCGGCATCACGCTTTTTGGTCTGCTCCTCGTAGTCGGTGAAGAAGTCCAGCTGCTCGTTTGCCATGGCTTCGCCACGCTTTGATTCGCTCACAAGGTTGTTTACGCTGATATTTATGCGCCTGACCATAAGGGAGGGATCGATTATTCTGTCAAGAAGTGCTACCGCCGCCTCGATGATCTCCTCGCCCGAGGAGGTATGGGGCTTGAAATTGGTGCTTCCGTGGGCGGATTTCGGCACTCGCCTGCCGTAGTGATCGGTGGTGGTCTCACCGAAATATTTGCGCCCACCCTCGAGATTTTCGGCATCGTAGCCTACGGTCAGGGTAAGCTGGCTGGTGGCGACCCCCTTCTCAACCATATCAAGCACCAGCAGGTCGCACATCTCACGAACGATGAGCCTTGCGCCGTCGGCGGTGTAGGGGCAGTGAAGCACCTGACCGGAGCTTAAACTGTGGGTGGAAGGCTTATAAGCCTTAATATCCGCCATTTTACAGCTCTCGTATCCCCAGGCGTGGTCGATCAGAAGCTCGGCATTGATGCCGAAAAGACGGTAGAGCAGGTCCTCGTCCTTTACCGACGTGAGGGCGATATCCCCCATTGTGTGCATACCGTAGGCCTCAAGCTTTGCCGAGTATCCACGGCCCACACGCCAGAAGTCGGTGAGAGGCTTGTGCTCCCAGAGAATACGGCGGTAGCTCATCTCGTCAAGCTCGGCAATTCTCGCACCGTGCTCATCGGGGCTCATATGCTTTGCCACGATGTCCATCGCCACCTTGGCGAGATAGAGATTCGTTCCGATGCCGACGGTTGCGGTAATTCCCGTGGCTTCCAGCACCTCCTTCAGCACCACCTCGGCAAGCTGCCTCGCGGTCTTTTTGTAGGTTTTCAGGTAATGGGTAACGTCAATGAACACCTCGTCGATAGAGTACACGTGAATGTCGTCGGGGGAGAAGTATTTTAAGTAAATCTGATATATTCTGGTGCTGTAATCAACGTAGAGCGCCATTCTCGGGGGAGCTACGATATAGTCTACCGCAACGGTCGGCTCGCCCACCAAAATTCTGTTGTCAAAGGTTGCGCCCGTCAGCCTTCTTGTCGGTGATGCCCAGCGGCGCATGGCGTTCACCTCGCGTATTCTTTGCACCACCTCGAAAAGCCTGGGTCTGCCCGGCACTCCGTAGGATTTCAGGCTGGGCGAGACCGCAAGGCAGATTGTCTTTTCGGTCCTTGCCGCATCCGCCACCACAAGGTTGGTGGTAAGGGGATCAAGCCCCCGTTCAACGCACTCAACAGAGGCGTAAAACGACTTCAGATCTATTGCGATATATTGCTCTTTCATACTGCCTCCGTTAAAAAGTGAACTGATGTTCGTATTTATTATAGCACGCAAAAATCCACTTGTCAATAGGGTATTTTTGGTTTCTTCGGTTATTTGACATTTTCTTTAAATAAGTAAAACAATTATTGACATAGCTAAAATATTGTGTTATAATGGGTATCGTGGTAATATGCGTATTTTCGGCAAAAGCCGAATACGAAAGAAAAAAATGAAAGGAGCTTCCATGAGCAGCTTCGCAAAATTCAAAAAACGACTTATGCTGCAACGCATACTTCGGGCGCTTATGCTCGGCGGTGCGGGCGGTATGGCTCTCGGGTCGGCTGCGCTTATTCTTTCAAAGCGCAATATTCTGCCCTTTGAGCCGATAGCTTCAATATTCGTAGGCATCGCCGCCTTTCTTCTGGTCTGCGGTATTACATATCTTCTCACCCATGTGTCCGACCGTGAGCTTGCCGCAAGGCTTGACTCCGACTTCGGGCTTTCCGCCAGGGTGCAGACTATGGTGGAGTACAGCGGCGAGGAGGGCGATATGCTCGCCATGCAGAGGCAGGATGCCGATGAAAAGCTCGCAGGAATCTCACCTAAGAAGTTAAAGTTCAGGAAGCTTTGGATATACATCGTTGCCCTTGTGCTTTCGGCGGCGCTTCTCGTGGTCGGAATTCTTGTGGAAAACACTCGTGGATTTATACCTCCCGAGGAGGTTGAGCCCTTCAAGCTCTCGGAGCTTCAGGAGGCAAGCATGAGAGAGCTTATCAGCTACGTCAGCTCCTCCGCACTTGAGGAGGAATTCAAGACCGATATGGTAGCCGAGCTTGAGAGCCTATTGGCAAAGCTGAAGGTTACCGAGACCAAGCCCGATATGCAGACCGCGCTGGTCGAGAGCATGGCGGTGCTGCTGAATATCACCTGCGAGTCCTCTACCGAGACCGAGATGCTGAACGCTCTCTGGGACATCGGCGATACCAATATGCGATATCTTGCCCGTCTGCTTTACAGCGGAGACAAATCGGTTGCCGATTGGGGCGACTTTGCCGAGGGACTTGCCGAGTACGTTGGCATACTTATGGGCGACAATGAGACCGCCGAGGACGCTATTGTTGGCGGTGCAAGGCTCAAGTGGGCGATCGACAGCATGAGCACAAAACTTGATATGGTGCTTGGGTCATCAGGTCTTCCCGAGAATGACGAGATGTATGTTGCGGTTGAGGACATCTTCCGCAGCCCCGATTACGGTCTAACAAGACTTCTTACAATTATTGACTATATGACCGACGAGGAGGCACGTGACGTGCTGACGGGATATTTCGGTCGAATGAGTGAAAAGACCTTTGCGGCGATCTCGCTTAACCGCTCCAATGCGGCGGTGGGTGAGTATGCAATGACCCGACTTTCAGCGCTCTTCGGCGTTCCGCTCCCTACCTTTGAAAGACCTGAGTTCATCAGAAAAAATCTTGCGCCCGACGGAAGTCAGGTGAGCGATGACGACGATGAGAGCAGCGGAAACAACGGCGGTCTTGGAGAGGGCGCTATCTTTGGAAGTGACGACAAGGTGCTCAACCCCCTGACGGGTGAGTACGTTAAGTTCGGCGACCTTATTCACACCTATTATGCACTTATGTTCGAGAAGCTGGAGGGCGACCTCTACTCCGACGAAATGAAAACATTGATAAGAAATTATTTCGACCTGCTTTACAGAGGTCTAGACGAGGAAGGTAAATAAAATGGCAGAGATTATGACAGAAAACAATATTGAAAAGATAAAAATGTTCAGCGAGAAGATCGCAAAGATCAAGAGCGAGCTTGCCAAGGACGTGGTTGGCCAGGAGGATATCATCGACGGCGTTATTACCGCAATTATCGCAGGCGGTAACGTGCTTCTCGAGGGTGTGCCCGGAGTTGGTAAGACCCGTCTCGTTCGTTCGCTCGGAAGAGTTCTTTCTCTTCCTTTCTCCCGTATCCAGTTTACCCCCGACCTTATGCCCTCTGACGTAACCGGTGCGAACATCGTTGAGAAGGACGAGGACGGCAGACTTCACACCAAGTTCAACCGCGGTCCTATCTTCGCAAATCTCGTTCTTGCCGACGAGATCAACCGTGCGACTCCCAAGACCCAGTCTGCGATGCTTGAGGTAATGCAGGAGCACAAGGTTACCGTAGGTAAGGAGACCTACAAGCTTGCCGAGCCCTTCTTCGTGCTTGCAACCGAGAACCCCATTGAGCAGGACGGTACATATCCTCTCCCCGAGGCGCAGATGGACCGTTTCGTATTCAAGCTTATGGTGGGCTATCCCTCCAATGATGAGCTCATGAATATCGTAAGAATGACCCAGAAGACTATGGAGGAGACCGCAGAGGCGGTTGTAACAGGCGAGGAGATCCTCGCTATGCGTCAGCTTGCGTCCGAGGTTCCGGTATGCGACGAGGTGCTCTACTACGCAGTTAACATGGTATCCAACACTCACCCCGAGGGCGAGGAGTCGGCGCCCTCCGCAAAGAAGTACCTGAAGTACGGCGCATCTCCCAGAGCCGCACAGGGTCTTATCACCTGCGCGAAGGTACGCGCGCTGATGGACGGCAGATACAACGTATCCTACGAGGATATCGAGGCTCTCGCATATCCCATCTTCAGACACAGGATCAAGATCAACTATACCGCAATCAACGATAAGCTTAGCGTTGACGACGTGATCTCTCTTATCATCAAGGAGACCAAAAAGAGTAAATAATGAAAAAAGTGGTAATCGACGAGTCCTTCCTCAGCCAGCTTGAGCAGCTGGGGACTATACTCAAAAACAACGTTGCCGGAATGTTTGGCGGAAACCGCCGAAGCAGGAATTTCGGCTCCTCATGTGAATTTGCGGATTACCGAGACTATATGCCGGGCGACGACGTTACAAAGATAGACTGGAACGCCTACGCCAGATTTGACAAGCTCTACGAGAAGCTCTATTTCGACGAGAGGCAGATGCACACGAGAATATACATAGACGCCAGCCGATCTATGGCTCACGGCTCTGACGATAAGGCGGTCTGCGCCCTGAAGCTGGCGGCTGCCTTCGCCTACCTGTCGGTGAGCGAGATGGACAAGGTTTCTATATACGCTATCCGTGGCAATACCCTTGAGGAAATCGCCATTGGTATGGTGGGCAAGGATTCCTATCTCAACTGCGTGGGCAGGCTCAACGCTCTGGAGTTTGATTCGGATTCTAAGATCAGCGAGGCAATAGTCCCCTCGACGGTCGGTCGCGGTGACGGTTATTCCATACTCATCTCAGACTTCCTCACCGAGGAGAATTTCGAGGCGGCGATAGACCGCTTTGCCGAGCAGAAAAGGGATATTCTCTGCGTGCAGGTCCTTGCCCGTGACGAGCTTAACCCTCAGATGCGAGGCAAGATGCATCTCTTTGACTCGGAGGACGGCGCAAAGTTCTTCCGCAAAAAAATCGACCAGGACGTAATCCGTGCCTATAAGGACGCACTGAAGTACGTCACCGACAGAATACGCTCCTACTGTGAGTCGCGCGGCGGATATTATATGCTCACGCCTGCGGATGCAGAGCTTTCGGAGATATTCTTCGACAAATTCATAGATATGGGGGTAGTGAAATGAGATTTTTATATCCCCTGGGTCTTCTCGCCCTTATCGGCGTGCCCCTGCTTATTATTATCTACATTCTCAGGAGCAAGTATAACGAGCAGACCGTTCCATCCACCTATCTCTGGACCCTCAGCGAGAGGTTCTTCAAGAGAAGAAATCCCTTCAGCGGTCTCACGGGTATTATCAGCCTGATTTTGCAGATCCTGATGGTGATCTTCGCCTCTCTTGCCCTCGCAAGGCCCGTGTTCGTTATGCCCGAGAGCGCAAGCGAGTATTGCTTTATTCTTGATGCAACGGGCAGTATGAATACCAAGGTTGGTCTCAAGACCGACTTTGAGCGTGGCAAGGAGTATATCGAGGATAGCATTAACGACGCACGCCTTGGCTCAAGCTACACTCTTATCGTGATGTCAAGCGATACGAGCGTTGTTTTCGAGCGCATTCAGGATAAAAAGGCGGCGAAGGATATGCTCTCGGATGTGGAATGCACCGACGGAAGTGCAGAGCATACCGATGCCCTCGCAAGAGCGCAGAGGTACTTTGACGAGAATACGTCGACTCTCCTGTATCTTGTGACGGATAAGGACTATGAAACTGCGAAAAATGTTGAAATTGTAAATGTTAGTTCGCAAAATGTAGTAAATTACGCTATCAGCGAGGTAAAGGGCGAGCTTACAAACGGCAGACTTTCTGCTACGGCAAGCCTGATCTCCTATAATGAAAACGCCGATCTGCGCATTGAAATGTACATCGACGGAGCGGAGCGACCCGTTGCGACGAAGACGGTATCTGTAAAAGCCGACGAGAAAACTCCCCTTGAGATCTCTGCCGACGCTACCGGCTACCAGTCCTTCCGCCTGGTGATCACTAACAAAGACTCCCTCGCCCAGGATAACGAGGTCATTCTCTACAATATGCAGAGCGAGGCGTCCTACAGCATTCTCCTCGTCAGCGAGACCCCCTTCTTCCTTAACGTGGCATTCGACACCCTTACCGACTCCAAGATCGACGTCATTTCTCCCAAGGAGTACGAGGGTCAGAAGGGTTACGGCCTTTACGTGTTCCAGTCCTATACTCCCGACGTCCTTCCCGATGCGGCGGTATGGCTTATCAATTCCACGAAGAGCGTGGATAATTCGGGCTTCGGCGTTCGCGGTGTGAACGAGCTTTCAGCACCTGCCGAGCTTGTTAAGTCAACTTCAACCTCCAGCAAGGCGAGAGCCCTGCTCGACGGCGTCGTGGGACGTGACATCTTCATTGGCGAGTACGTCAAGTACAGCGGAATGTATACCCAGTTTACCACCCTCTTCAGCTACGACTCCAACCCCCTGATCTTTGCGGGCGTGAACGGTCTCGGCAACCGTGAGGTGGTATTCGGCTTCGACCTTCATAAGTCCGACCTTCCTCTGTCCAGCGACTTTACCGCCCTCGTTTCAAACCTTCTTGAATATTCCTGTCCCGACCTTCTCACACGCACCGACTACGTTTGCGGTGAGACTGCCGAGATAAACGTTACTGCGAATATTGACAGTGTCAAGACGATTTCTCCCGACGGAGAGGAGAATTATCCCGACACCACTACCGACACGGCAACCCTCCCTCTTGACAGGGTGGGAAGCTACACTATTAAGGTCAACACCTCTCAGGGCGAGAAGACCTATAAGCTTTATTCGGCCTCTCCCGAGAGCGAGAGCGACCCCGATGCCGTGGGCGTAAGCTTTTCTGTAAGCGGCGAGAGGACCTATGACAAGACCGACGGTGAGTACGACCCCGTGGCTCTGATGTTCATACTCCTTGCCCTGGTATTCTGTGCGGATTGGATGGTATATTGCTATGAGAAATATCAGCTTCGATAATCCGTACTGGCTGCTGCTCGCAATTCCCATGCTGGCAGCCCTGCTCATTCCGTACTTCATCTCCGTCAGCAGGGACAATAAGTCCCGTGGTTGGGTGAGCTCGCTTATCATTCATATCGTAATCATTCTTTCCATCTCCCTTGCGGCGGCAGGACTCGTCCACACCACCGTCAAGACGAGAACCAAGGTATACGTAGTTGCAGACGTATCCTATTCCTCAAGCCGAAATCTCGATAAGATCGACGAGTATATCAGGCAGGTCGAGGCGTCGCTGCCCGACAAATCCTATATGGGTATCGTTGCCTTCGGCCGTGATGCCGAGATACTGACCTCCTCGGGCACGGCTATAAAGAGCGTTAAGGAGGCTACCGTTGACGACAGCGGAACAGATATTGCAGGGGCTCTTGACTTCACCGCAACTCTGTTCGGTAAGGACGAGATCAAGCACATTATTCTCATTACCGACGGTCTTTCCACCACCGCAGACGGCGAGACGGCAAGGGCGGTGAGATCGCTTGGCGCAAAGGGCATTCAGCTTGATGCAATTTACCTTGACAACAACCTGAAGGAGGGCGAGAGCGAGGCTCAGCTCTCCGACGTAAGCTACACTCCCGCGACCTATCTCGGTCACGAGAGCAGACTTGATATGCTGGTTGAGTCCAGCGTTCAGAATGAGGTAATCCTCGACCTTTACGTGAAGCGTGAGGGCGAGTATGCGAAGATCGATACCACCACCCTCGTCTGCGAGGCAGGTATGAATATCGCATCCTTCGATCTCCCCACCGACCTGTCGGGCAGCTTCGACTACAAGGTTGAGATCATTGCCTCGAAGGATACCTCTCCTCATAACAATTCCTATTTCTTCACACAGACGGTGGCAGGGCAGAGAAGCGTTCTGCTCATCACCGAGAAGCGTGCTGACGTCACCGCCATCGAGTCGCTCTTTGGCGAGGGGGCAACCGTGGATTCCTACGTTGTCAGCGCAAATAACGGACGTGTTCCTTACACCATCGAGGACCTTGTCGCCTACGACGAGATAATCCTCTCCAACGTGGACGTGAGAAATATCGACAACATCTACGCCTTCATCGACTCGGTCGACCTTGCAGTCTCCCAGTACGGCAAGAGCCTTCTCACCCTTGGCGACCTCTCTATGCAGAACAAGGACGACGAGATATTTGCCAGACTCGAGGAGCTTCTGCCCGTCAACTTCGGCAACGCCAACAAGGATGCAAGGCTTTATACCATAGTTCTCGACATTTCGAGATCTATGTACGATACGTCGCAGTTTGCCACCGCAAAGGATGCGGCGCTGAAGCTGCTCTCTATCCTCGGTGACGAGGACTGGGTAGCCTACGTCACCCTTGCAGGTGAGGCGGTGATCGAGCAGACCCCCGTCAAGCTTGGTATGGTTCGCCAGGAGCTTTACGAGAAGATCCAGTCGGCACAGCCTATTCAGGGTACCTTCATCGGTGCGGCGCTGAAGCTGGCGTATGAGCACATGGTACCCCTTGACTTCGCAGAAAAGCAGGTCATGCTAATTTCCGACGGTCTTACCTTCACATACGAGCCCGAGGATGCCTCGGATATCGCAAGAAAAATGAAGGAAGACGGCATCATTCTCTCCACCGTTAACGTTATCAAGGAGGAGGACGAAAACTATCTCCGTAACCTTGCAAGCCTCGGCGGAGGAAAGTATTACTTCATACAGAGCCAGGATAAGGTTTCCGACCTTATCTTTGCGGAGATCGCCGACGATCTTACCGAGTCTATCGTTGAAAAGCAGTCGGCGGTCAATATAGAGAGCTACCACGACGACACCGTTAAGGGTATACTCTCTCTGCCCGACGTGCACGGCTACGTGAACAGCAAGGCAAAGCTTGACGCCACCAAGGTTCTGTCGGTGGATTACGTCAAGTCCAACGGTGAGACGGCAACCGTGCCTCTCTATTCCTACCGTGACCACGGTAACGGACGTGTTGCGACCTTTACCTCCAGCCCCTCGGGTCAGTGGCTCCGCGGCTGGTCCGACTTGGACAAGACAAGGCTGTTTACTAACATTCTCGTCACCAACACACCTCCCGAGTATATGGATTATCCCTTCAATATCTCGGTGGACTTCAGCGGTGACAGTGCGAAGATCGAGATCATTCCCTCGTCCGTGAATCCCAAGGCGAAGGCAAGCATTGCATTGACCCTTCCCGACGGCAGCGTGGTCGAGAGGGAAATGACCTTTATGCTCAACAGATACTCCGCCGAGCTTGACACACCCCTTTTCGGCAAGTATTCTATTGACGTTACCTATACCTACGGCAATCATTCCTTCACCTCATCCACCTATTTCACCACGCCATACAGCAAGGAGTACGATGCCTTTGCGGCGTACGATATCGTGAATATCTACGATTTCATGCGTGGCGTCGGTCAGATAAGCGAGGACGGTAAGCTTGACCTTACCAACGACAAGAGCATGGTTGACACCTACGAGCTTTCCTTCCGCATACCCCTGCTTATACTTGCGGCGGTTCTGTTTGTTATCGACGTTGTGGTTAGAAAGTTCAAGTGGGTGGACATCAAGGGTCTGTTTGCAAAGAAGCAGAGAAAGGAGAAGACGAATGCTTGATCTTAAAAGAATAATCGCCCTTCTCCTGGCTCTCGTAATGCTGACATCCCTTGTCTCCTGCGGTGAGTTCAAGCCTGCGACGGGAACGGGGCAGGGCGGCGGTAATACTCCGAATCAGCCCGAGATGGACGACGATCCCACCAACGATTTTACCGTTCAGCTAAGACTTAACGAGCAGCCCTATATTCCCACCGTCAGCATGAGCGTCTATTGGAACGACGGATACAATATCCATATCGCACCCGTTGACGAGACGGGAAAGGCGAGTATCGACGGTCTTGACGGTGATTACAGAGTAACCCTCTCCACCGTGCCCCAGGGCTACGCCTACGACTCCAACGGCTATATGGCTACGAACGACGATCGCAACATTATAATAGATATGTACGATCTCAATCTGCTCCGAGGAGCCGGCACCGGACTTTACGAGTGCTATGAGATCAACACCACCGGTGTTTATACCGTAACCGTGCAGAACGAGTCGGATATAAGCTATATTCAGTTTGCTCCGCAGATCAACGGCGTTTATACCGTTGAGAGCTGGGTAGACGTCTCTCTCGACGACGTCAGCCCCTACTGCCTTGCCTACCTCGGTACGACCCAGTTCAAGTTTGGTGAGTACCGTGTTGATGAGGTCGGAATCTGCGGCAGCTATACCAGAAACTTCATTCACACCGTAAATATTGCCGATGAAAATATCAGCGCAGGCGGCGGCGGATCTCAGACCTTTACCTTTGCGGTGGGTGCCGAGACAAAGAGCGGCGTTTACCCGGTAAATCTCACCTTTGCCATCAAGCGTAACGGCGGCTTCGACCTTGAGAAAAACGAGAAGACGGTTGTTCTTCCCGAGCAGGATTGGTCTGCCTTTGACTTTGACGCCTTCAATGCTCTTGCAGGCGGTGAGATAGTAGGTGCGGAGACCCTCTATGAGGGAACGACCGACTGCTTCATCTTCGATGAGGACAATTACCGAGTTTGGGAGATCGCCGACGGCGGTGACGGAGTTTATCACGTTTACGACGAGGAGAAATATTCCTCCACGGGCGGCTACGGCCCCGTGCTGGTAGCCTATATCACCGAGCCCTGCCGTTATATCGACCGATCCTTCACCACCATTGAGGATGCAGGTAACTCTGCTCTGGTGGTAGAGGGCGTATATAATTATAGGTTGTTTATCAAGGGCTTTGCGGCTATGGCGGCGGAAGGGTATTACTGCGTCAGCGAGTGCCTCTGCCATATTGACGGCAGCACGCCTGCCTGTCTTGAGAGCTGTACCGAGTGCCACGAGAACTGCAATAATATCAGCGCCGATCAGATCAACGTGAGGGGCTATGCCGATTACGTAAATTCCGACGGAGTTGCGCCCGTGACCCGTGAGCTGGCTAAATTCCTTCAGGGCTTTTCCATCACACAGCGTTATTTTGCCGACGGTGAGGGCTGGGTAGAGGGAAGCTCTAAGTATCCAATTGATGCCTACGAGGATTCCCAGTGGCTCTTTGCCTGCGGTTACTACAATTAACGAATAATCTTTTGAGGGAGGTGAACAAAAATCGCCTCCCTTTTTTATGTAAAATTACCAAAAAAGCCAAAACACCCCAAAATGTAAATTAAATATCTTGAAATTTCGGCTTTTTTGAGATATAATGTATTTGGGCATATATTTTTATGCGCCTGAAAATCAAGTTATTTCAGCAAAATGAAATAAAATTTCAAAAGGAGGCTCTTTATTATGAAGAGACATTTAAGTCTTCTGGCGAGTGTTCTTCTCGTTCTCGCAATGGTATTTGCATTTGCATCCTGCGATCTGCTCGAGCAGCACATTCCCGGATTACACAAGCACGACTTTGTCGACGGCAAGTGCGAGTGCGGCGAGGCTGACCCCGATTATGTAGCTCCCCACGAGCACAACTTCGTTGATGGTAAGTGCGAGTGCGGTGAGGCTGATCCCTCTTACTCCTGTGTTGATCACGTATGGAGCGAGCCCGTACTTGATTTTGACGCTACCTGTACCAAGGAGGGCAGATACGTTATTACTTGTACCAAGTGCGGCTATGAGAGATACACTCCCATCTTCCCCTACGATCACGAGTTGGAGGACATTCCCGGTTATGATGCAACCTGTACCGCTACCGGTCTGACCAACGGTAAGAAGTGTACCGTTTGTGGTGAGATCACCGTTGAGCAGGAGGAGATTCCCGCTGCTCACACCGAGGCAGAGATTCCCGGCGTTGCTCCCACTTGTACCGCTACCGGTCTTACCGTAGGCGTAAAGTGCTCGGTTTGCGACGAGATCCTTACTGCTCAGGTTGAGATCCCCGCAGCAGGCCACAACTACGTTGACGGCCAGTGCGTATGCGGTCTTTATTCTTCCGACTACGTAGGTGACAAGGTATTTGTCATCGAGGCTAACAATTTTGCAGCTATTGCTCAGGGTGCAAAGGCTGACGGCGAAAGCGAGCTTCTCGACGTTAACGGCTTCTACACCATCTTCTACAGCGCTAAGTTCAAGCTTGACGGCAGCAAGAAGAACTTCGTAGACGGCTTTGCAGGTACTCAGAGATTTAACTGGGGCGGCGGAACCGTTATCGGCGAGACCACCAAGAACGCTCTCAAGATCGTAGTTGACGGTACTGCTACCGTTAAGATCTGGTGGGTATGCGGCGGTACATACAAGATTACCGACGCTGAGGGTAATGAGGTTGAGGTTCCCAGACAGGTTGGTATCTACAACGAGGATGGCACCCTTTACGCTCAGACTAACGTTACTCGTGCAGACGGTACTCCCGACAAGGAGAATGATACCGACGACGTTAAGAACGACCTCTTCATCTCCGAGCTTACCATTTCCAAGGCAGGCACATACTACATCGGTAACGTAGGCAACACCAACTACTTCTTCAAGGTTGAGACTACCGTTACTCCCGCTACTGCAGCTCCTACCAGCGGTATTATCGACGTTGCTACTACCGATACATACTGCAACTGGTGTGATGCTGACGTTTACACCTTCACTGCTCAGGCTTCCGGAACTTATACCTTCACTGTCCCTGCAGGCCTTGGCGTTTGCAGCCAGGGTGTTTGGGATTCTTGGGGTATGCCCGAGGTTGACTGCTATGACAACGCTTCCGGCGCAATCTTTACCGTTGATCTTGCTGAGGGCGAGAATTTCGTATTCCACGTAAGCGCTGTTACCAAGGACAACTGGACCATCACCTGGACCTTCGCTGAGGGCGAGGTTGGTGGCGATGATCCTATCGATCCTCCCGCAATCGATTATCCCCTTGCTATCGGTTCTACCGAAGTAAGCGGAAAAGACGTTAACTATGTTTACTCCGCACCTTCCGAGGGTACTCTTACTCTTCAGTTTGGTAATGCAATCATGGGTCCCGTAGAGTTCAGCTATTCTGTTAACGGTGGCGACGCTGTTGCAGTTGAGCTTGGCACTACCGTAACTCTTGAGCTCGTGGCAGGCGACAAGGTAATGATTTACGTTGTTGCTTCCGGTTACTCTTCCATTAAGGCAGAGTTCAGCGGCGAGCAGGGCGGTGAGGATCCCGAGCAGCCCGAGCAGCCCGTTGAATCTGATCTTGTAATCGGTGAGAACTCCGTTACTCTTACCGAGAACGATCTTGAGAATGGCGTAGACCTTACCTTCGTAGTTACCGTTGAGGATACCTACTCCTTCAACTGTGATTATCTCCTTGCTATTGTTTTCGACAGCGAGGGTCTCCAGATTGGCAGAGGTCAGGTAGCTCTTGTTCCCGGTGTTTACACCGTTAAGTTTGTTCCCTTCGAGGGCGCAGGTACATTCACCGTAACCATTACCGGCTCTGCTACTGAGGAGCCCGATGAGCCTGCAGAGCCCAATGGCTCTTTCGATAATCCCTTCGAAATCGAGTCCTTCCCCTACGAAGCAACTGCAACCGTTTCTGAATGGGGCACCGTATACTACACCTTCGTAGCTCCTGCTAACGGTTACATCACCGTTACCGCAACCGAGGGTGCTCTTGAGACTATCTGCATCAACGATAAGTCCGTAACCTCTATTAAGTATGCAGTTCTCGCAGGCAATACCTATACAATTTCCATTTATAATGACGCAGCAACCGAGCATAAGCTTTCCGTAGCGTTTGAGGAAGCAGAGCTTACCGCTGACGACTACAAGTCTCTTATCAACAACTCTTATGCAAACGATGCAGATTATAACTGGTCTGCTTCCTTCTCCGCTCTTGAGGATGGAAGATATATCGTAAACGTTGCTGACGGTGATTGGACAAGCAACTACTACTACACCTACGAAGTAGTATTCAATGCTGACGGTACCGTTACCGTTACTCTTGGCGAGATTCTCGACCTCTCCGATCTCTGGCTGGAGAATACGGGCGATGAGTATGCTAAGGCTAACAAGTACGACCTTCTTCTCACTCCCGCTGAGTATGGTTACACCCTTGAGTTCGTTGAGGCTCCTGTTGAGGAGGTAGCTCCTACCGTAATTACCAGACAGGATCTCTTCACTGGTCTTACCGGTACTTCTTACGCTACCTACAACGGCTCTTATACCTTCAACGGCTACACCGTTACCACCTCTAACGTTCTTGGTAATTCCCACGGCGTTGAGAACGTTCTTCAGTTTAAGAAGCAGGCTGGTACTCTTACCGTTGAGGACGTAACTGTTTCCTCTCTTACTATCGTAGTTGCATCCAGCTACGACTACACCGCTCATCTTACTGTTACCATTGATGGTAAGGCAGTAACCCTTCCCGCAGCAGCTGACGTTCACGCTGCAGGCGTGAAGACCGGTCTCAAGAACAGCAATGGTTATGAGGTATCTCTCTATACCGTTACCGTTACCTTTGATGAGCCTCTTACCGGTGATCTCGTAATTTACGACGGACTCACTTATGCAGTATACGTAGAGTCCATCACCATCAATCACTAATCATTGATATTATCAGTAATTAATAGGTGATCAGACCGCGCCCTTCGGGGCGCGGTTTTTTATCTTAGATGAAAATTGATTAATTATGCAAGAATTATATATTGTTCTTGCATTTTTATTTATTTTCTACAAGAAAACTTTTGAAAAATGAAAAAAAGCCTTGAAAATAATTTACTTATACTTTATAATGTATAATAGATAGATATATATTGTTTTGGCAGATATCTACAGTAATTTCCCCAGGAGGACCTAAAATGAAAAAGAATTTGTTACTTCTTCTCGCCCTTCTTTTGGTAGCAGTATGCGCCCTTGCATCCTGCCAGAAGGAATGCGAGCATACCTTTAGTGAGGAGTGGTATTCCGATGCTACAAGCCATTGGCATCCTGCCACCTGTGAACACGGTGAGATCAAGGATAGCCTTGCTGATCACGTTGATGCTGACGAGGACGGCAAGTGCGACGTTTGTCAGAACGAGATCGGCCACGACCACACCTTCGAGGCTGATTGGACATACGATGAAAATAACCATTGGAAGGCTGCCACCTGCTCCCACACCGATATCAAGGGATCTAACGCTCTGCATAGCGATGAGGATATGAACGGCAAGTGCGACGTTTGTGAGGGCCACGTTCATAACGTAAATCCCGCAGGCTATTGCACACACGCAGACTGCGGTAAGCAGATCAAGGTTATCGACGTGACCAGCCTTGACGAGCTTGTTAACGCGGTTTACTTCCAAAACTACCTTGTAAACGGCGGTACTGTCGACTATACCTTTACAGGTAGGAGCAACACCGACCCTATGTACGACGCTACCAAGCATGACGTGTCTACCTATATCTTCGGTAAGGACAATTACACCTACTGCAAGACCGAGACCGCTACCGTAAACGGCGGTGTTAGCAGAAGTGGCGTGGTTGAGATCTGGAACCAGCTTGACGGTGCTGACTCCACCTTCGGTGTTGCCCGTGAGGATAACGGTCCCCTTAACCTTGATACCTCTAACGTAGAGAGACTCAGAGGTCCTTACGTTTCGCTCTCCACTCTTTCGGGTGAGTACGGCGTTGCAGAGACCCTTTACGCCCTCTATCTCGCTGCCTCCGACCAAAACGAGGACGGCTCGCTTATCGGTGACGTTGAAATAATCATTGGAAAAGACGAGAACAAGGTTACCTTCCAGTACGATTACAAGACCGTCTTCCTTAATGCCAGCGATATTGTTGTTGGCGATATGGCTGGACAGACCGTTTATAACGTAAATTACTTCGAGGTTGAAGTTACCTTCTGCTACAACGATGATTTTGCTCTCACCGAGCTTTGGATCTCCTGCGATTGCTATACCAACGACCCAGGTACTTCCGACGTTCACGGCTTCCTTGAGCAGGACGTTGACCTTGACTATGATCCCGACACCGACGAGTTCACTCTCCGTGAAAACGCCCTTGCGGATAACTACACCATTCACGCAACTCAGACCGTGGGCGAGAGAACCGAGGAGAATCCTAATCCTCGTTCCAACTTCGTTCCTACGAGCTTTGAAATTTTCCTTACCAAGAACCCCACTTACGACTCCAACGGTCTTGAGCAGGGATACGCTCTCACTGACAAGCTCAGCGGTGACGTCTTCTGCGATATAGGAGACGTTGTTAACCTTTATATCTCCGGCTACAAGCCTGAGAACACCTCTCTCCACTTCATCGCGGATTGGGTAAGCTTTAAGCTCTACAAGGACGGCGAGCTTGTTGAAAATCCCGAAGATTATCTCAACCCCACCGCAGTTGCAGTGTTCACCTTCTCGGGTGATCTCAGATCCTTCTTCGTAATTCCCAGGGAGGACGGCACCTACAAGCTTGAGATTTATGCTATGGACAAGAAGATGGGTGAGGTTACTATTCAGGCAGGCGTTGTTAGCGAGGATAATCTTAACCTGAAGAACAACGAGTTTGCCGCTAAGGTTACCGAGGCGTTTGAATGGTCCAACGAGGTCACCTTCACCGCCACAAAGGCAGGTAAGTATTACTTCTACCTTCCCGTAGGCGTTGGTGTTATCGATGCAGACGGTTATGATGCGGCAGAGAAAACTCCCGAGACCGACGACGGTCCTGCACCCTACTACGATTACCAGCTTCTTGATAACAGAAATCCCGACGGATCCTATAAGGCAGGTACATTCACTCTTGATCTTGAGGCGGGTCAGACCATCCGCTTCTACGTCAATGCGGCTAAAAGGGGAACCTACGTTATCAGCTACTACGTATTTTAAGAGCAGGGTGATATAAAATGAAAAAATTTCTGATTATTCTTCTTGCTCTCACACTTGTTATGAGTCTTGCATCCTGCAAGAAGTGTAAGGAGCATATAGATGCTGACGACGACTATCTCTGCGACATCTGTGGCGAGAATTTTGACGACGGCGATGAAAATCCCGAGCCTCCCATTCCCGAGGGTCATACGGTGACCTTCACCGTAAGGCTTGATAACGGTACTGCCGTTTCGGGTGTTAAGTTCACCCTTCACCGTGGCGAGACCGTTTTCGCAACCCTGGTAAGCGGTGCTGACGGTACTGTCAGTGCTACCCTTGATAACCAGGCGTACTCGGTTGAGTTCGATTACGATAGCCTTCCTTCGGGCTGCATTCCCGACACCTTTGCCGTAAAGGTAGAGGAGGGCAAGGACGATATTGAGCTTCTCATTATCGACAACACCCCCAACGGCTCGGCTGAAAGGCCTTTCCTGATAGTGGAGAATGAGACCGCCGTTACCATTGGCGCAGGCGAGAAGGTATACTTCCATTACCGTGGCTCGTCTGTCAGATATCTCACCGTTGACAGCGAGGCGATCACCGTTAGCCTTGCAGGCGAGAGCTATAGCCTAAGCGCAGGCAATCTTCCCCTGGTGATCACTCCCGACATCGGTACCGAGACCACCTTCTCCCTGAGCAACGGCAGTGACGCTGAGGTTAGCTTCACTCTGTCTATGACAGCACCCCTCGGCTCAAATGAGAATCCCATCATCATTGAGGGCAACGGTGCGACGGCTACCGTAAACTGCGAGAGCACCGTATTTTACAGCTGGGTCGCTACCTCGAGCGGAACGCTCACTCTGACCTCGGAGAATGCGAGAAACAATATCTCGATTACCAAGATCGTAGAGAATGACGTTCCCGTTACCGAGCAGACGGGCGGCAACAGCAGCGTAAGCTTTGCCGTAAGCGAGGGCGACGTAATCACCATTGGAGTTTCGGCTCTTGAGGGTGGAAAAAACGATCCCTTCGACGTGGAGATCTCCTTCACACTTACTATTTCCGAATAAAACAAAGCCGCCGAAATTTCGGCGGCTTTAATTTTGCTTGACAATCCTGAAAAAATAGTATATAATTGTTAAGGAAAATAACGAAAGGATTTATAGATATGAAAAAGCTTATCAGCCTTATTCTTGTGTTTTTGATGCTATTTTCGCTTGTAGCGTGCAGAATCGAACCTTCTGATAAAAATGATCCCGAAACGGGTGATGAGGGAAAGACCGAGGAAAAGCTTCCAAGTGATATTACAGGCGGCTGGGGCGAACCCGATCCCGATCCTACACCCGATCCCGATCCCACGCCCGACCCCGATCCCACGCCCGATCCCGATCCTACACCCGATCCCGATCCTACACCCGATCCTGATCCCACACCCGATCCGGGCGATGACGAGGAGATGAAGATCTTCAATGCGCTTTTCGACCCGAACAGCCATATTTCCATAAAGCTTAAAATTTCGAGTGCCGAGCTGAAAAAAATTCAGCAGGACTATGATTATTATTCCTCCCGTGGCTCAAAATCTCCTATATACCGTATGGCGGATATGGTTGTCACCATTACCACCGGCGACGGAAAGACCGGTAGCTGGACCATTCCACAGGTAGGCGTGCGTATGAAGGGTAATACCTCCCGTACATCCTTCTATAGCGACAGCGACGGAATGTATAATCTTATCCATTTCAAGGTCAGCTTCCAGGAGACCTTTGACGAGGTGGAGTACTACGGCAACTCGGTTCTGAAGTGGAGCGACGACACTCTGAGAAAGGCGAGAAAGAACCGTACCTTTGCCACTCTCGAGAAGATTGATATGCGTTGGAACCGTAACGACGACCCCACCTATATCAGAGAAAATTACTCCTACGACCTCTACCGTGAGTTCGGCGTTCTTGCCCCTCACACCAACCTTGCATCGGTTGACATCGGTAACGATCACGCAGGCGTTTGGGTGATCTACGAGCCTATCGACAAGATCTTCCTTGAGAAAAATCTTCCTGCCGAGGCGCTCGGCGGTGATCTCTATAAGCTGGGCTGGACCAACGAGGGCGCAACCTTCACCGACTTCAGATCCTATGGCGTTGAGGACGAGGATAAATCTCAATTCTACGTCTATGACCTGAAAACAAACAAAAAGACCTCTACTCATAAGAGTCTGCAAACCCTTATCAACACCCTGAAGTCAAGCTCTGTGACAAAGGAGAAGTTTGCTTCGCTCGTTGATATGGAGTCCTTCATTTACTACTGTGCCGTGTCCTATATGATCGGTAACCCCGACGACCTGCGTAACAATTACAACAACACCTACATTTATTTCAGAGCCGATACGGGCAAAATGCTTGTTATTCCTTACGATATGGACCGTGGACTTGGCGTTAACGTATGGAATCCCTACGGCCACGGTATGACCGAGGACGATCCCTTCACCAAGAGAAACGTCTGTGGCGATCAGCGAAATCCCCTCTTCCTTAAAACGGTCTGCTCGGGCGGTATGTTTATCTCCGAGTACACAGAGGCGCTTCGTGAGGTTTCCGCCTCGGATATGCTGAAGCCCGAGAGCTTCAAGGCAAGCTTTGACGTTGCAAAGAGCCTTTACGGTAGCGAGACTAAGACATCGAAGACCTATCATAACGCAGGCTGGTGCAAGTTTAAGTTCGATATTAACCGCACCTGCAGTAAGAGTGACGGTAATAATATGTCCTTCTCGGATTACATTACCGCAAAGCAGGCAACCCTGAGCCGTGTCCTCAATGGTGGATCAAGCAGCGGCGGTGGCAGCGGTAGCGGAAGTAACGATCCTATCATTAACTGCAGGCCCTATATTATGGGTGATATGAACGGATGGTCAACGAACGAGAATTACGCGATGAAGTCTAATGGCGACGGAACCTTCTCCTTCACTCTTACCTCCAGCATGGCGAATAACTATTCCCAGGGCAGAAAGATAAAGTTCAAGATATTTGATAATAATAACAACAGATGGTACGGCGGTGAGATCGTGGATAAGAACTGCAGCGTTTCCTACGACGATAACAACGGCAACAGAAATATCTATCTCGACCCCGGCACATATCTTGTGACCTTTGATTCCAATACGGGAATACTTTATATCGAGCAGAAATAAAATCAATCAGGGCGGAGAACTCTCCGCCCTAAAAATTTAAAAAAACTATTGCAAAATCAACCTGAATGTGGTACAATATAGAGCGTGCAATAGCCTCACATATAAGCAGTCTGTAAATGAAAGAATGAAATGAAGCATTATGAGGAAGGGCAACACCGAAAGGATTTTATATTCCAAGCCAATAAATCGATGTTTTGTACACCCAAGTGAAGAATATATTTTAATAATACGCTCCCATAGTTAAATGGATATAATAAGCCCCTCCTAAGGGTTAGTTGTGAGTTCGATTCTCGCTGGGAGTGCCAAGGCCGCTTTTTAGCGGTCTTTTTTTTGTTGTTGCGAAAAAAGAGAACGATGTCCTTTTTTCTTGCAAAATGACGGCAAAATGTCAAATATAGTTGTCAAAAATGCTTTAAAATTGGCATTTTCGGTTGAAAATCAGAGAGGGGTTGGAAGATTTTTTCGGTTTTGGAAAAATTGCTCTTGACACAAAAGTAAAAATATATTACAATTAAACTGTAATATTATGCACCTGAGGAGTGCCTTATGATAGGAAAGGCATTAGATAGAATCAATTCGGCGGGGGCGATTGCCACCAAGGCTGAAAAAAGGTCATTGACGGAATACTGAATAATCCCGATGAAAAGGCAAGGAGAGCGGGTCAGTCGGTTGCTGCGGCGAGCCTGCCCCAGATTAGATAATATGATTTACGAAATTTTTAATGAAAATACGAGAGTAAAGATCAATTCTCTCGGCGCTGAGCTGAGAAGCATTGTTCATAACGGTAAGGAACGTGCCTGGCAGAACGAGGGCGGCCAGTGGGCAGGATGCGCAATTCTGCTTTTTCCCTTCGGCGGCTTTAACCGTATGGTATACGACGGTCGTGACTTCGGAATTCTGAAGCACGGCTTCTGCCGAAACGAGGAGTTTACTCTGGTTTCTAGGACCGACACCGAGATTGAGTTCACTCTTTCCGAGAACGAGCGCACTCTTTCCGTCTACCCCTACGGCTTTACCTTTAACGTAAGGTACACCCTGGTGGAGGGCGGATATGAGATCACCTATACCGTGAATAATCCTACCGACCGTACAATTCCTTTTGCTACGGGCGGCCACGAGTCCTTCAGCCTCGACTGTGAGGTAACCGACTGCTATATCGAGTTTGAAAAGGACGAGAGCTTCGACTTTATGATCCATGATAATGGCGGCTTCCTGACGGGCGAGAAGCTTCACTTTGCCGACGGCAAAATTCTTCGCCTTGAGGAGGAGTATACCAAGGACAGTAAGACCATTATTCTCGGTGACATCAACTCCCGTTCGGTCATTCTCAGAAAGAATGCGACCGATGAAAAGGTCGTTGAGCTTCGCTTCGACGACTACAAGAACCTCCTTATCTGGCATCCCCACGGCTCAAGAATGGTATGCATCGAGCCTTGGCAGTGTCTCCCATCCTATGCGGATGAGATCAAGGAGTTTTCCGAGCGAGAGGGCGTAATCAACCTTCCCTCGGGCGGTGAGATCAGCTTCACAAGAAGGATCACCTACTAATTTTTGAAATATATTTTTTATAAATATATTTACTTTTAATGCGTGTGAGGACAACCGCTGGGGCAAATCTATTATGCCACCGGATATAGCGGCCAAAAGAACGCAAGAAGGAGAAACACAATGGCAACAGTTACTTTGAAGCATGTGTACAAAATCTACGAGAACAGCGAGAAGGGACTTCCTTCCTCCCGTCCTGCAGTATCCGATTTCTGCATGGAGATCCAGGACAAGGAGTTCATCGTATTCGTAGGTCCCTCGGGCTGTGGTAAGTCTACCACCCTTCGTATGATTGCAGGCCTTGAGGAGATTTCCAAGGGCGAGATCTGGATCGACGACAAGATCGTTAACGACGTAGCCCCCAAGGACAGAGATATTGCGATGGTATTCCAGAGCTACGCTCTCTATCCCCACATGACCGTTTACGACAACATGGCGTTCAGCCTGAAGCTTCGCAAGGTCGCTGATATCAAGCGCGACAAGGCAGGCAACCCCATTCTCGACGAAAACGGCAATCAGATTCCCGTAATGAGAAAGTATACCAAGGCTGAGATTGATGAGAAGGTTCGCGGCGCAGCCAAGATCCTTGCAATCGAGGAGTATCTTGAGAGAAAGCCCAAGGCTCTTTCAGGTGGTCAGCGTCAGAGAGTTGCTCTCGGTAGAACCATCGTAAGAAATCCTAAGGTCTTCCTTCTCGACGAGCCCCTTTCCAACCTTGATGCAAAGCTTCGTGCTACTATGAGATCTGAGATCATCAAGCTTCACGATCAGCTTGGCGCAACCTTCATTTACGTAACTCACGACCAGGTTGAGGCTATGACCATGGGTACCCGTATCGTAGTTATGAAGGACGGCTTCGTTCAGCAGATCGGCGCACCCCAGGAGCTTTACGACTATCCTATCAACACCTTCGTTGCAGGCTTCATCGGCACACCTCAGATGAACTTCTTTGACGGACATATCGCACCCGACGGTACTATCACCTTCGCTAACAACCAGAAGATCACTCTTTCCAAGAGCGCATTTGCAGCCTTTGATGAGAAGAAGATCGGCGACGGTCTTGATATCGTTATGGGTATTCGTCCCGGTGACCTCAAGCTTGTTGACGCTGAGGGCAATATGACTGTATCCGCTAAGGTTGAGGTTATTGAGGCTCTCGGTAACGAGACTATAATCTACGCTAACCTTGATAAGGATGCTGAGGCAGGCATCGAGAAGAGCGCTACCTCCATCACCGTCTCTGCTAAGCTCAAGAAGAACCCCGAGAGAAAGTCCAACATCATTCTTTCTCTTGACGAGGAGGCTATACATATCTTCGATAAGGCCACCGAGGTAAGCATTCGCAAGTAATTTATATAATATAACAAAGAAAAAGCAGGCGAAATGCCTGCTTTTTCTGTCTTTTTAGTTGTTTTAGGTCCCCGTGCTTTCGTACATCTTAACCATCTTGCACCACACGAAAATACATACGAATCCGAACAGAGCGGTTGCGATTACCATTGAAATCGCCACAACTATGGGATTATGAACGGGTGCGAAAAGATTTTCAAAGGGGAAGAAGAGGCAAAGGCCAAGTGGGATCACAAAGGTCAGAATTGCCTGAATGATTTTAGGATAAATCCTCATGGGATATTTTGTAAAGCCTGAGAAGTTGTAGATAAACTGGAGAAGGGGACCGCTCCTCTTGAACTTGAATGCCAGCGATGCAACCATAATCTTGAATGATGTGATGATCATAGCCGCACAGATGATGCCAAGAATAACGAGAAGCACGGCGGGTAAGCCGCCTGTGATTTCAATCTGACTGCCGCAGAGAGTTATCATTGCCACGGCGATAATTAACTCGCCGAGGGCTTCCAGCTGTACCTCGGATGCGATAACCTGGAATAGCACGGGAACGGGGCGAAGGAACATGTGGTCAAGCTTTCCTTGCTTAACCTCAAAGTATGCCACCATCCACAGTCTGTCTGTTAAAAGATGGTCTATACCAATAGCCATGTTAGTCAGACCAAAGAGCATTCCAATCTGGTAAATGTTGTATCCGTCAATGCTCGGCACAGAGCTTACCAGTATGTATAGGGTGAACAGCGATGTGGCTTCCATAAACAGAAAGGCAAGGATTCCGATAATTGCATTTACCTTGTAAACCAGCTTGCTCATAAGCGACAGCTTTGCGTAGGTAGCATAAAGTTTAAGATATCTCATAGCTTAACCTCCCTGTACCGCAAGCTTTTCCAGTGCTCGCTTGAAGATAAAGTGGTTTGCCACTTCGATGATGAAAATCCACACTAATGCTATTAAAATGTAAAGTAAAGATTGCATAATATCCACTTTACCCATAATTACAAGCACTGGTGCGGAGTTCATGAATGCGAAAGGTGTGAAGGAAAATACCACTCCAAGAGTGCCCATGTAGGCAAGGGGTAGCATCTGGCCGCCAAGGAATCCCTGGATAGCGTTTCTCGCCATATTGAGTCCAAAGAGGTGGTCGGTGTGGAATACCATGAGGCCGATAAAGTAGCTTATGGCATTATTAATAAATCCTGCCAGAATGCTGAACACAACAAATAGGAGTATGTTTACTATAAATCTGCCAACCGTAACCTTGAGAAGGCCAAGGCCGATAAATATGCCGTAGATTATGGTGAGGAAGGGAAGAACCACCACAAGCCAATCGAATATCAGCACGCCAAAATAGGTGAACAGATGTCTGAGTCGGTAGGAAACCGGCTTCGTCAGGGTGTTGGCAATAGTGCCCTCACGTATATCTGTATAAATTTCATAGCTCGTGTCTCCCGATCCCATTACGAATGAGAAGAAGAAGGAGGTCAGCATATAAAGGATCATGTCGTAGAATGTGAAGCCGTTGATCACCGATGCCATTCCGTCAGGCGAATTTCTGTATATCGCCTGGTATAGGAATACGACGAAGAAGACCTCGATAAAGGATATGAAAATCCACATTACGATCTGCGCCTTGTATGCAAGCTCAATCTTCACACCCGCCTTGGAGAAGGGAAGGTAAAGCTTAAATAGTCGTTTAATGTTTTTCATAAAGCTTCTTTGTTATGTCCTCGATAGAAATATCCTCGATCTTAAAGTCCTTGATATGATAGGTACTGATGAGGTATAGAAGAATGTCGTCAAGATTCAGCTCATTAAGCGAGAATTTGATAGCAATATTCTCTTCGCCTCGCTCTACCATCACACCGCTAAACTTGTCCTTGAGCGCTTCCTCGTCAAGCTCAACTGTTGAGGGAATATACACCGTCTTTGTGTTGCCAAAGCGGTATTTGATGTTGGCAAGGCTGCCGTCGTAGAGAATCTTACCCTTGTCGATAATAATGATCCTGTTGCACAGCTGCTCAATATCCTTCATATCGTGGGTGGTAAGAATGACCGTGATGTTGTATTTCTTGTTAAGCTCCTTGATAGCCCCTCTTATTTTGTCCTTAACAAGTACGTCGAGACCGATGGTGGGCTCGTCGAGGTAAACGATCTTCGGTGAATGGATAAGTGCCGCGGCAAAATCCGCCCTCATTCGCTGACCGAGGGAGAGCGATCTTGCCGTCTGTGTGAGAAATGGCCTCATATCGAGAAGATCGCAAAGGTACTCAAATCTCTCGTTGTACTCCTCGTCGGGCACCTCGTAGATGCTCTTCAGGATCTTGAAGGTCTCAACCAGGGGAATATCCCACCACAGCTGGGTTTTCTGTCCGAAAACAACGCCCATCTGTCGGTTGATCTTCTGTCTGTTCTTTTCAAAATCCATACCGCAAACGCTGACGCTTCCGCCCGTGGGGTGGAGAATTCCGCACATCATCTTTATGGTGGTGGATTTTCCTGCGCCGTTGGCGCCTATGTAGCCGACGATCTCGCCCTCGTCAATGTCGAAGGATATGCCGTCAACGGCACGGACCTCCTCGTATTTACGGGAGAAGAGCGTTTTTATCATGCCGCGAAGACCCTCGCCACGTATAGGCTTTTTAAAGGTCTTGGATAAATTGTTTACACTGATGATTTTCATACTATACTCCGTATGGTTTAATAACGTATAAATTATATCATGAACCGGATGGGATTTCAATAGCCTTTTAAAATTAAATACTTTACAAAATAGTTGACATTTTGACACAAAAGTGCTACAATGTACTTGGGTTTTTATTCTAGTGCGAGGAATTTTTATTCCTTGACCCACATACTATTCTTTAAGGAGGTTTATAAAATGGCTACTCTTAAGAAGATTTTTCCCTTGGCGTTCAAGGCAAAGAAGGATATCGGTGCTCTCATCGTTAACATCCTTATTCACGTAATTGCTGACGTTGTAGCAGGCCTTATCATCGGTCTTCTCCCCATCCTCGGCATTCTTGGCGGCGTTATCGGTCTTTACTTCACCGTAAGCGTTATCCTCACTATTCTTGATTATCTCAAGGTACTTAAGTAATAAAAAAACGGTCGGGTAAAATCCCGACCGTTTTTTTATTTAAACGAGTTGACAAATTCATATTTTTATGGTAAAATACTAAGTTGAAAAACTATGTATCATATAAGGAGAATAGTATGAGCGAAATTTTGAGCGCAATCAGACTCAAGGACAAGCTTACCATTGCAGGCGCTATGGCAGCCGTTGCCGCAATTCTTGCAATTCTCGTTGGCGTCCTTACCTTCTGTTCTGCGGATAGACATAAACATAACTACGACTTTTCACTTCAGATGGAGGAGGACGGCAGCTTTTCTCTCGTTGGTCTTTGCAACGTTGATAACTGCGAGGATCCCTTCTACTCTGAGAAAAATCTTCAGGGCGTTGAGCTTCTCTCTGCCGTCAGACCCACCTGTGCCAAGGAGGGTAATAAGATCTATACCTACGATCACGACGGCGTGACCCTGAAGTATACCGAGATCCTTCCCAAGACCGCCCACACATATAACTACGAGCTCGTCAGCAAGGACGACACCGTACATATCAACGGTATGTGTACCGTTGAGGGCTGTCCCAATCCCTACGTGTTCATCTACGATGCACAGGATCTGACCCTTATGGAGGTGGAGAAGGCAACCTGCTTCAGCCCCCGCAAGGAGACCTATGCGTTTATTTCGGGCGGTGAGACCAAGACCTTCGTTACTCTCGTTGACGAGGAGATCCCCCACACCCTGAACGGTGTACCTGCTACCAGCTATCAGAATACCGACAAGACCTATCCCGAGGGAATTAAGGGCGTTAAGCCTCTTGGCGACCCCGTTGGATGCGGTGAGATCGGTCAGGGCTACTACGTTTGTGAGTTCTGCCGTCAGGCGATCGGCGTAAACGTTCGCCGTCTCGACCATAAGTTCACCTACTCCGAGAGCGATCTCGCTAATCCTACTCTTGAGAAGGACGGACTTGCTATCGTAAGATGCGAGAACGAGTGGTGCGGCGACGTGGTTGAGGTTATCCTTCCCAAGGTGGTTAAGGGCGTGAATGCGGTTACCAAGACCCCTGCAACCGAGACCAAGCGTGAGGTTATCACCTACACCTTCAAGTCGGATATGTATAACTTTACGGTGAAATTTGACATGGAGATCGGTGAGCTTCTCGCCCACAAGTATTCCTATTGGCTTGAGCCCGACAGCGTTAACACCGATCAGATCAACCTGATGGGTAAGTGCGAGCAGCCCGGCTGTCAGTCCCCCAACCTCGTTGTTAAGAACGTTGAGACCAAGTACGAGGACACCTCCACCTGTACCAAGAAGGGCTATTGGATCTGGACTCACACTCTTGCCGACGGCACAGAGGTTGTACTGAAGGTTAAGAGTCTTACCTTTGCACCTCACGTACACGGGGAATTTGACGTTAATAAGGACGTTGTTAAGCCCAGCGAGTTCAAAGAAGGCTCTGTAACTCTCAGATGTGTAAGCGAAGGCTGCAGCGACACTATCACCGTAACCCTTCCCAAGGTTGTTATTGGTGAAAACGCCACCGTACAGCAGGAATTTACCAACGGTGTGCTCGTTAACTACGTTTACGTTACTGATAAGGGAGTCGAGATACCTCTTCTCATTCTTCTTGACAGATAAATAAATTGCGACCCGCCAAAGCAAGCGGGTCGCTTTCCTACAAAAGGAGATTACCGTGCCACCCAAAAACGTCTTTCAGCGCATTGAGCTGAAGTATCTTTTATCGCCCGAGGATAAAAAAGCAGTCCTCGACGCAATGGCTGAATATATGCGGATAGACAGCTACGGCAGAACCACAATTCGTAATATTTATTACGATGATCCAAGCTTCAGATTGATTCGCCGTTCCATAGAAAAGCCGCAATATAAAGAAAAGCTCAGAGTAAGAAGCTACCGCAGGGCAGAGCCCGATAGCGAGGTCTTCGTAGAGCTGAAGAAAAAGTACAAGGGCGTGGTCTTTAAAAGACGTGTGTCCCTGCCCGAGAGCGTAGCTGCCGATTGGCTGTGCGGAGGAGTGATTCCGAATGACGGTCAGATTTTTCGTGAAATAGAGTATTTCCGTGATTTTTACGGCAGCCTTCGTCCTTCGCTTTTTCTCTCCTACGAGAGGGAGGCGTATTATCTCATATCAGGCGGTGATCTTCGAATCACCTTTGACGAGAATATCTACGCCAGAACTACCGACCTCTCGCTCTGCAGCGAGGCGTACGGCGACCCCGTTCTTCCCGAGGGAAGGACTCTTATGGAAATAAAAAGCTCTGGTGCAATGCCTCTTTGGCTCACCAAGGTTCTGTCCGAAAGGGGAATTTATAAAACCTCGTTTTCAAAATACGGTGTGGCATACACCAAATATATTTTGCCTTGTATGGCAAAGGAAAAACAGAAGGAGTACGTATATGAAATTCTTTGAAAGCGTATTTGAATACAGCTACGCCAGCGCCATTTCGGTAGAGGCATTTCTTATGTGCCTTGGCACCGCCCTCGGTCTTGGCGTGATTATCGCTTTTGCCTATGCCTTTAGGTCCAGATTTACCAGAAGCTTTCTTTTGACTCTCGGTATTCTTCCTGGCGTTGTTTCGGTGGTTATTATGATGGTAAACGGTCAGGTCGGCGCGGGAATTGCCGTTGCAGGTGCATTCAGCCTCGTTCGTTTCCGTAGTGCGCCCGGCTCTGCAAAGGAAATTGCAGCTATCTTCCTCGCCATGAGTGCAGGACTTGCCTGCGGTATGGGATATCTCGGATTTGCATCTCTCTTCAGCGTGATTATGGCTGTGCTTCTTGCCGCCTATAACCTGGTGAGCAGCCTTACCGAGCACAGACCCACCACACGCAAGACGGTTAAGATCACCATTCCCGAGGATCTTGATTACACAGATATTTTCGATGATATCTTTGGGAAGTATACTAAATCTCATCAGCTAGTAATGGTTAAGAGCATTAACCTCGGCAGTATGTTCCGTCTTACGTATAACCTCACTCTCCGTGATGCAAAGAGCGAGAAGCAGTTTATCGACGAGCTTCGCCAGCGCAACGGAAACCTTGAGATCACCGTTTCCCGTGAGGAAAACGTTACAGGCGAGCTTTAAGCGTAATTTTTATTGATAATATCGGCTAAGGGCAGGAAGGCGAGTGCTATTCCTGCCCATAATACTGTGAAGGCAGGGCAGATCTGACCGAGAATATTGAATGCACGGCCGCTGTAATCCCACACACCCATGCCGAGCCAGATGTTGAATATCACTCCGAAGATAAACTCCACCGCCGTCACTCCCACGGCGCAAACCGCCGCCTTGAGCAGGATGCTCCGCCCCTCAAACAGCTCGGAAACCATGGAGAACAGAATGAAGCACAGCCCACCTGCGATCATCATACTCCAATGGGTCTCCCCACGCCAGATGACCTCGATCGCGGCATATCCCACCGCCCCGAGAATAAATAAATGCAGATATTTTTTTATATATTTCATTTAATCACTCCGAAAAAATGGTACTGTTATATTATTTGCGCCTTTTCGATTTTTAATACAATAGATGCACGCAAAACGTGCTAAGTTCAAATCAAGCGTGACCCAATAACAAAACGGGCCCACCGAATGGTGAGCCCGTTTTGTTGGAAAAGGAAGAAGATATTGATATAAAAATAAGGCCGGTTTCAAATTGAAAAATTCGGTTTCAAATTGAAAAATTCGGTTTCAACTTGGAATTTTTGGTTTCAAACTCAATTTTTTTTGTTTCAAAGCGCTTTTTTGCCGTAAAAATCAGCGAAAATGACCGGTTTTGTCACTCCCCGGGATAAGAAAATGCCGCTTACATCGAAAATGGTGTAGGCGGCATTTCTTTTTGTTAGATACGATAATCGGCGGAGAGAATATCTATCGCAATGTTAGCCCCGAGGCGGAACGCATACACGAAAATTGACTTTTCAGCAAGACTCGCATACTCGCTCCAACAGTCGTCGAACCGCTCAAAAATATCCTTTTGCTCGTCCGTCATTGTCGTCATAAGAGTGTCGTGGTGCCGGGCCATGTATTCCATCAAGCGCTTCATCTCAGGCGTGTTGGATCGGTTGTCTGTCTCCGGAGAAATATTTCCGTGCCACAATTCCTCAAGCGTACTTCTCATAAGCTCACCTCCTTGTAGCATCATACATTACCATAAGGCGGGAGACATATCAAGATAACTTTTTGTGAACGAAATTACATAAAATGTTTGCCAAAAATGTTGTTTAGAAGTGAAAAATGAAGATCTTCATTGTTTTCTTGGTTTTCCGTTAAAGTTAAAATTTCTGCAAAAGGCGTTACAACATTACCTTGAAATGCAAAATCGTAAATATTGGTTATAGCATCTTCCTGGCTGTTTGATTGGCCATTTAGGATACAAAGTTCCACAACTGCATCATCGGAATTAAATGTTGAAATAGAAAACAAGTACTTATATGCAAGAGCAGCAACTTGCCTCTTTTTAACACCATCAAGAGTGCTAAATTTTGCATCAGCAATGATATACTTTGCGCTATTACTATTTGCAGACTCGATTTTAACTATGAAATCGGGAGTATAGTATTTTCCTGTGATAATATTATCGTCTAAAGATCTTGGAAATGAAACAGAAGTGTTTCTATATAAACCAATATTAGCCACAGCACGTCTATCGTTATTATAAACAACGGGTTGATAATATAGTGTTACTATGCTTTCGCCTTTCTTGAAAACAAAATAATTGTTGCAATAAGTATTTTCGTATAATGTTTTTCCGGAGAAAGGGTAGATTTTCTTTTCGATATTTTGAATGTTATATTGACAATCTAAGAGGTGTGTAGTAAATTTTGATAGAATATATACCTCGTAGAGTGTGCTTGCTCTTAAGAAGGAAAGCATATAGTTCTGTTCATCAAGAGTGAAAGCACCCATCTTATACCAGGAAACAGCAATATCATATATATGCCTATAATGTGGTATAGACATAAAAATATGTGTGGGTTTTGGTGGACCGTTTACAAAAATGTTTTTTACGGGAAGTATTTTTGAATATTTAAAAAACAAATTATTAAAGTCTTTGTGCAACTTTTTTATATCGGAAAGTGTTACACGCAATGTTTCAATCGTATTTACATACACAAAATATGAAGAAGTAACATAATTATCTGTTTCTCTGGGGACTGTTGGAAGATGAGATAAAGCATCGCTAATCTCATGTTCAAACGAAGAAATTTCATTAATTATGTTTTTTAAGAAAGAAACGACAAATTGATTCTCATAAATATCGAATGATGGGACATTTTTCGTTATGAGCGTTTTGTTGGGTTGATAATACTTAAACCCAGATTTTATTCCTGTATTCCCGGGAACGTGGTGAAGCTCTTCGGGGTGCTGTGCCATATATTGGATGGAGCGTTGAGATACATACTGTAATTTTTCGAAACTATCAATAAATTCTTTGGGTAATGTGGTAAATTTACTGTTTGTTTGAAAATATTTGTAAGCATCCTTAAAAACAAGGGCTATTTGCTTTAATAACAAAATTTTTGCTTCCAAGGTGCGAAATGCATTTTCTCGCAATCCAGCCGCATCTTTGGGAAAGACCTTGTTACCATATAATAACAAACTATTATGTTTATATACGTATTCAGCCATTCTTCTTACGGAATCATTTTGAATTCCTTTGCGAACCATAACTTGAATATACTCGGATTCAAGTTCTATATGGTTATTGTTATTTTCAAATGTCAGGGATATCTGTACAAATCCGTAACATTCTGTAAAAATACGCGAGCCAAATAAGTAGTCATTGAAAGTTATAATTCCGTTTGTGGGGGAATAGGTTGATTCGATTAACACTCCATTGACATATACGCACAAATTTGAAATATCTTTAGGAGAAGAACAATTTAATTCCCCCGAGTATCTTAAATCGCAAAAAACATGGGACGAGGTGGATTTTGCAATATCAAGCATGGACCGCTCCAATTTATGTGATTGCAGCTGTAAATCTTGCGATTCGCGTCCCTCGGGGACCAGTTTTAAGATATATTTGTCCATATAACGATTCTCCCACATTAAGCAAAGAACTGATAGTAAGACATCATATCATCGCCCTTTTGAATAATTTCAGCCAGAATTTCGCGAGAATAGCGCAGGTTCTTTTCAATAAAGAAATCGAGAATCTGCTTTAGACTTTCGCCGAATTTTTCTCCGCTTCCATTAATGTGAGGAAGGATTTTTTGTGCGATAGCGTAGTCGAGGGCTACTAAAGAAGGAGGATTTCCGTAGTTTACATCCGTTTCAAAAAGTTTTTGTGCTACTTGACAGTATCTACGAATCGCTCCATCTGATCTGGTGCTAACTGTAATTTTTGCTTCCCTCAATTTCGTCAAAAGCGTATCGTATATTTTACCTATATCGTCAGGCATAGGTTCAATGCTTTGCGAAGATGAACCAAACAAATCTATCATGGCTTTCCAAGAAATGAGTTCGGTATCATCATAAATTAACGGCAGCGGTGAAGAAGCTCCAGCCTTCACTTTGGGGAGACGTATTATCCACGCGCGATCGATCAATCTGGGAGACAGCGACTCTGTTGTATGGTCGTTATTAATAGTTGCCAGGAATCTCAAATGAGAAGGCACTCTAAAACAATAATCCCCACCGAGATTGATATTACTGTTTTGGTCGAGATCATCGCAGACGTTCATATAATCAGCCCAATAGTACTCCATGGGGCTAAGATTTGCTTCGTCCAGAAGAATAAAGAAGGGGATAGAACCGTAACCTTTTTTCGCTTCTATGTCAAGCATATTTAATCCATCGAAAACTTTCCGATTTGCTTGGTCAAAGGTTTTTGTTAAGGGATTATAATAACCGATAAAATCGCGTTTTGTTGTCCACCCGCGCTCAACGGAAACATTAATGAAACGATTTCTGTCAATGCCGTCAGAGGAGGAAATAATGGTGCTAGGGTGATTGAGACCTAAAATGCCGGAAATGATTTTGCATATGGATGTTTTGCCGGTTCCGGGTTCTCCCGAGAAGACAGTAAGGAAGCCTTGGGAGATACAGATCATCAGATTCACAATCGCATTTTTGTCATAACTAGGGCGATACTTACGGATACTGTTAACCAAATAATCTAACAGTTCCTGCTTGTTTTTATCAGAAACCGGCAAGCGCTGAACGCCTTCCACAACGGATTCATAGTTCTTGACGGTCTGCAAATTTTCCCATTCCGCTGCTTGCTGAAGCATCTTATTGGCGAGCATACCATCAAAAGCAAATTGCATAGCTTTTTCGGTGCTGTTAGCAAACAGAGAATCAATACGGTTTTCGATAGTTTGGAGGCTCGTTGACAATTGCCTTTCGCGCCATTCTTTGTGGCTTATTTCTTCAGACAACAACTCAGTCTTGGACTGCAATTCTGATAGATCTTTTACTTCTTTTAATGTTTTTAACGATTCCGAAATTTCAAGCTTTAATCCTTCAATTTTTTCGGTTAACTGCTGGATTTCTGCTTGCCTTGCTTCAATAAAGGATGCGGCAACCTCCTCAGCTTTTTGATCGGCGATATCTTTTTTTAGTGCTTCAATTTCTTGAGTAAGCTGATTGAGTTCTGCCTCTTTTTCGGATATTTGCCTGGAAACATATGTTAATTGAGGAATTTTATCTTTGAAATCTGAACTTCTTGCAATGCGCTCAATTAGTTCGGAATACCCTTCTGTGTCCTGATATTTCAATAGGAAGGAACCGATAGTCTCTCCGATAAATCCAAAAGTGGTACTTATATTTTCTTCACTAGTCAAAAGAGCGGTTATTGCATCCAAACGCTGTTCTTGTATGTCGGGGGGGACGGAATTTCCTGTGCCAAGCACAGAACGATAGCGTTCGATAAGTGATTCCGAATTAGAAAAATCAATCTTGCCTTCTTCATAACTTTCTTGACCAATCGCACTTTGAAAATCTTTTATGAGTAATTCGGTGGGCAAAACATCAAGGGCCACCTTAGAACAAATATCTTCAGTAACAAGGATGTATTGAAGTGAAGGATCAAATGAATCAAACACTCGGGTGTGAGCCATAAATCCATCTTTATAATTGTATCCCCAGACTAAATAATTTTGCGAATTGAAGTCGGTTCTAACTATGCATTGTCTATCATATTCGCGCCAATTAACTTCCAGCGGACCAATAAGTAGGTTTGAATTATCAGGTATCTGCAACATCACTTTCATGCCCGCACGTACATTTGGGTCAGTGATTATTAGCGCAGGGTTTGTTCTGTAATCGCCTTCAATGCTTTCTGCTTCTACCAAATAGTAGTAATTTACATCTGGCAAATATTGAATTCTTTTGTCAGGCAAATTATACAAGTTGACTTTATAACCAGTTTGATTTATTTCGCCATCTCTTCTTAAATTGATTTCAAGCTCATTAAACTCAAATTCAAACAAAACGAATTCATTATCTGAAAACATTTCATTTACATCCAAAGATTGATTTGAACTGTAAAACCAGATTTGGCCATTTTGAGAATCAGGCAGCAATGCTTGACGCATATAATAATCCAATTCCGTAAATTCTCCGTTAACATATTCTTGAAGGGGTTTGAAATTTACATAGTAATTTCTAACTAATATTTTGCCAAGATATACTCCCATGAGAAGAAAACCTCCTGATTGTTTTTCTTTTTTATACATTTTACCATAAAATCAAGGTTTTTTCAATATATTTTAGTGAGATTTTGTCGAAAAATGGAAACTAACGTATATATATAGACATTATACCACAATTAACCTCGCAATTCAACGAGCTCACTCTTATGATTTGCGGGGGTTTCTATTATGATTTTGGATTATTTAGAGCAACTTCAAAAAAGCACGAGAGGGAATCACTCCCCGGGAGCTAAAAATCAATAAAAAAACGAAATGGTTAACAAAAAAACGATTTGCCCAATAAAAACACGAAATAAAACCTAAAAATGAAAGAACCGCCCCGGGACACACACTCGGACGGTTCTTTTATCGTTTATGAAAGGGAAATAGGTCAAAAAATGGGCGAAAAACGCCCCAAAATGCCCGAAAACCCTCAAAAATGCAAAAAAATCAGCACGACAATTCTATCAAAATCACCGTGCTGATTTGGCAGGGGTAGCAAGGTATTCGCCAATGGCGAATATACTTACGCTCTTCGCCTGGCAAGCGAGCTTGCCGATCTTCGAGTGGAGTATGTGAACTTACTCTTGCTACGCAAGATAAGTTTAAATTAGCTTACACCAACAACAAAAGAGACCAACCGCGAGGGCTGGTCTCTTTTGTTGGCAGGGGTAGCAAGATTTGAACTTACGAATGAGGGAGTCAAAGTCCCTTGCCTTACCGCTTGGCGATACCCCTATGAAATTACCTTGACTATTCTACCATAAATCGTTAGATATGTCAATAACTTTTTGGAAAAGAATTATTTATATATTATTGCAAGTTGTCTTTATTTATGATATACTATATAAGTAAAAGAATGCCTATTTGAGATAAAAGGATTTATTTATGCGTTTTTGTTGTCCGAATTGCGGGGGAAAACTGAATATTGTTGAAAAGTCTGCCCTCTGCGAGAGGGGACATTCCTTTGACCGTGCACGTGGGGGATACTACAATCTGCTCATCGGTCAGTCGGGCGGTGTCCACGGCGACAACAAGGAAATGGTGCTGGCACGCCGTGCCTTCCTTGGCGAGGGCTACTATGCGCCGCTGGCGAGATATCTTGCCACCCTGGTGATGGAGTTCACTCCCGAGGGCGGTTGCCTCCTTGACGCAGGGGCAGGCGAGGGCTATTACACCGATATTATCGAGCGTGCGCTCTACGAGAGAGACGGCAAAAGTGACGTCTCTGCCTTTGATATCTCAAAGGATGCCGTCCGTGAGATTTCTAAGAAAAACCCGAGGATTTCTCTTGCCGTGGCAGGCTCATACCATATGCCTATTGCCGACGGTGAGTTTGACACGGTGATAAACACCTTCTCGCCTTTGGCGCTTGAAGAAACAAGACGTGTTTTAAAGTCGGGCGGTCACTTTATAATGGCAATCCCCGGGGAGGAGCATCTTTTTGACCTGAAAAGGGTCATATACGACACGCCTTATAAAAACGTTGTGCAGGACACAGCCCTTGAGGGCTTTGAGCTCCTAATGGACGAGCCCTTGGAATATAAATTTATGCTTGATACAAGGGACAAAATACAAAATCTCTTTATGATGACACCATACGCCTACCGCACGAGGCCAAGCGATAAGGCGAAGGTCGAGGCCTTGGAGAGTCTCGAATGCCGTGCGGCATTCCGAGTTTTCGTATACAGGAGGATATAATATGGATATATCTCATGGAAAATATCTTGGCGTTGACTACGGTGACAAGCGCACGGGTCTTGCCGAGTGCGATATTTCGGGTATGCTTGCAAGCGGTATCTGTACTATTTCCGAGGGCGGAATGAGAAACACCGCCGTCCGTGTGGCGAAGGAAGCCGAGAGCCGTGGCTGTAAGAAGATCGTCGTCGGCCTGCCCAAGAATATGGACGGCAGCGAGGGAGAACGCTCCCAGGTTATCCGTGCCTTTGCCGAGCTTCTTGCAAATGAGACGGATATTCCGATAGACTTCTACGACGAGCGAATGACCACAATGGTTGCCTACCGTTTCCTTGGTGAGACGGGGACCTACGGCAAAAAGCGTAAGGATACGGTTGATACGCTCTCCGCACAGATCATTCTCCAAAACTACATCGACCGTGAGCGTGCGATGAAAGGACGGTAATATGAAAAAAAGAGTTCTTATAATATATACCGGCGGAACGATCGGTATGAAGCGCACCGAGAAGGGATATGCTCCCGTGTCAGGCTTCCTCGGTGAGGCAATCTCGGCCATGGAGGATATGAAGAGTCCAAGCGCCCCATCCTGGGATCTTCACGAAATGTCCCCCCTTCTTGACTCATCGGATATGTCGGTCAGGGAGTGGAATAAGATCGGTCAGGTGATTTTTGAAAACTACGAAAAATACGACGGCTTCGTGGTCCTTCACGGCACGGACACCATGGCGTACACCGCATCTGCTCTGTCCTTCATTCTTCACGGACTTGAAAAGCCTGTTGTACTGACAGGATCGCAGATCCCTCTTTCGGAGATCCGCAGCGACGGACGTGACAACCTCGTCACCTCTCTGCTTATTGCGGCAGACGGCGTGGCAAACGAGGTTTGCCTCTACTTCAGCGGCAAGCTCCTCCGTGGAAACCGTGCGGTTAAGATGAGCGCCGACCAGCTCGTTGCCTTTGATTCGCCAAATTATCCCCACCTTGCCGACGTGGGAATCGTTATTAAGTACAATTACTCCGCCATAGTAAAGCCTGGCGGAAAGAAGTTTGAGATGCGCCCCTTCAAGGACGTGCCTATCGGCGTTCTGAAGGTCTTTCCGGGCATTCAGTTCGGACTCTTTGAGTCCATTATGACCGAGAAGCTCTCGGGCATCGTTCTCGAGACCTTTGGCGCAGGCAATATCCCCTCAGACGGCGGTGCGCTCATACCCATAATCTCACGTGCATTTGAGTCGGGCTCGGTTATCACCGTTTGCTCCCAGTGCCCCTCGGGCACGGTTACTCTCGGCGCCTACGAGACAAGCTCCGCCCTGAAGGCGGCAGGTGCAGTCAGCGGCTTCGATATGACCACCGAGGCTGCCGTTGCCAAGCTCTACTATCTCTTCAGCCTCGACCTCACAAAGGACGAGATCAAGGAGAAAATGGAGGAGAACCTCCGAGGAGAGTTGTCGTAAAAGGGCATTTTTAGATGATAAATCTTTGAATTGTTATATTTTTTGCCTCTTTTTCATAGGAATTTACAAAGGAGGCGAAAATGAAAAAGCTAATATCTGTACTACTGATACTCGTTATTTTGTCGCTCACCTCTTGCAGGGAGGAGCAAAACGCCTATGAGATACTGACCGAGTTTGTCTCGCTCTACGGCGCAGAGGGAATAATCTATTCTCCCGAGATCCCCGAGGGACAGGGCGGCTATCTCCCTGACGGCTTGGTTGAGAGGATATTCCTTTTCACCGACGGCATTGGCGAGAATTTTGCAATTCTGCTGAACACTCACATCGACTCTCCCGTGGAGTGCGGAGTTTTCGTCTGCTCAGACGATGCAGAAATGCTTCAGTGCGAGGAGGTCTGCCTTGAGAGGCTGAGGGTCCTTGGCTCGGAGGGTGGATTTGTGAAAAGGCGAGGCAGGGTAGTGTATTACGCCCTTATGCCCGATCCCGAGAAGGCAGAAAGGATATTTAAACAAATTATATAATAATAAGGAAAATAAAATGGTTATTCAGGAAGTTATACTTTGTAAATTCGGCGAGGTTGTGCTGAAGGGTGCAAACCGCCAGAGCTTTGAATCTCAGCTTATTAAGGAGCTTCGCCGCAGGGCAAGTCCCCACGGCGTCTTCAAGATATATTTCAAGCAGTCCACCGTCTACGTTGAGCCTCTCAACGATAGCTGCGATATGGACGGAATGTACGAGGCGGCGAAAAAGGTCTTTGGCATCGTCGGTGTCAACCGTGCCGCAGTATGCGAGAAGAATATGGAGAGCATTATGGCTCTGGCAAGGGAGTATCTTCCCGAGAAGCTGGCAGGCAAGCGTACCTTCAAGGTGGATGCCAAGAGAAGCGATAAGCGTTTCCCCCTGAAATCTCCCGAGATCTCCCGTGAGATCGGCGGCGTTATTCTCTCCACCGTCCGTGGCATCAAGGTTGACGTTCATAACCCCGACGTCACCGTGACCGTCGAGGTTAGAGACGATAACGCTTACATAAGAGCAGGTCAGGAGCCCGGCGCAGGCGGTCTGCCTCTCCGTAGTGCAGGCAGAGGACTTCTTCTCCTCTCGGGCGGTATTGACTCTCCCGTAGCAGGATGCATGATGGCAAAGCGCGGCCTTGAGATCGAGGCGCTTCACTTCGAGTCCTTCCCCTATACCTCCGAGCGTGCAAAGGAAAAGGTTATGCAGCTGGCGCAGGAAATGTGCGAGTTCTGCTCAAAAATCCACGTTCACGTAATCTCCCTCACCCATATTCAGGAGGAGCTTCGTGACAACTGTACCGAGGACTACTTCACCATTCTTCTTCGTATCTTTATGATGCGCCTTGCCGAGAGATGCGCAAGGGAGTACAAGTGCCACGCCCTTATCACAGGCGAAAGCCTTGGTCAGGTGGCATCCCAGACCCTGCGTGCCATCGAGGTTACCGACAGCGTGGTAAATCTACCCGTGTTCCGTCCCTGCATCGGTCTTGATAAGAACGAGATCATCATTCAGGCACGTCACTACGGCACCTTCGACACCTCGATCCTCCCCTTCGAGGATTGCTGTACGGTATTCACTCCCCGTCACCCCAAGACCCAGCCCAAGCTCGAGGACGTAATGCGTGAGCTTGAGAAGGTAGACGTGGAGGCTCTCCTCGATGAAGCCTACGCTTCGATGTATACCGAAACCAAGCTTATTTACCCCGAATATCGCTAAAATGTAAACTAAACATAGCAAATGACTGAAAGGCTAGCTTGATTTAGAGCAGAAATCGACCTTTGCGACCGAAGCTGTATATATATACAGCGAGAGTTCAGCAAAGGGCGATAGAACGAAAATATAATAAAAAAGAGAAAACCGCAGGTTTTCAACCTTAGTTTTCTCTAAAATGATATTATTTTAGGCAGAGGCACTTATTTCACGTGCCCCTGCCTTTTTCGTTCGATTATGCCTAAATGAAGCAGCCTTTGAAATTATTTCACAACTTCCAGTCTGATCATGTTAGTATTTCCTCTGGGCCCACCAATAAGACCGCCGGTCATAACAACGTTGTCACCGGGGGTGAGACGAAGGGTCTGCCTTGCCTGACGAAGGGCATTGTAGAACATAACCTCGTTATTGTCAAACTGCTCGGTCAGAACGGGAAGCACACCCCAGCTCATATTGAGCTTTCTCCATACCTTCTCACTGGTTGTGAGACCGATGATGTCAACGGGACATCTGAAACGGCTGACCATTCTGGCGGTGAGACCGCTCACCGAGTTAACGACGATGCACTTTGCTTTGACGTCGATAGCCATAGCGCAGGTTGCGTGGGAAACGGCGTCGGCGTTGCTCTTGATGGTGAAGTTGGAGGTGTGGAATCTGTCGGTGTAGTTGATGCCGCTTTCGGTGAATTCGGCGATCTCAGCCATATAGCGCACGGCCTCTGCAGGATGCTCGCCAACTGCGGTCTCGCCCGAGAGCATTACCGCACTGGATCCGTCGTAAACTGCGTTTGCAACGTCGGAGATCTCGGCTCTTGTAGGACGGGGATTGTGAATCATAGATTCAAGCATCTCGGTTGCGGTGATAACACGCTTGCCGAGGAGACGGCACTTCTTGATAAGGAGCTTCTGAATTGCGGGAACCTCAACGAAGGGGATCTCAACGCCAAGGTCGCCTCTGGCAACCATGATACCGTCTGCAACCTTACAGATCTCGTCGATGTTGTCAACACCGGCACGGTTCTCGATCTTTGCGATAATGTCAATATTGCGGCCGCCGTTTTCGTCAAGGAAATCACGCACGGCACGGATATCTGCCTCGCAGGAGATGAAGGATGCTGCAACGAAATCGATGTCGTTCTGAATACCGAAGAGAATATCCGCCTTGTCAGCCTCGGAGAGATATTCTTGGGTCATAGTCTTGTTGGGGAAGTTCATGCTCTTTCTGTCAGAGAGCTCGCCGCCAACGATTACGCGACATACCGCATTTGTGCCCTCGATACGAGTAACCTCGAAGATTACGAGGCCGTTGTTAAGGAGAATTCTGTCGCCGACGTTCAGGTCCTCAATAAGTCTCTTGTAGCTTACCGAAACACGGCTCTCGTTACCAACGACGTCGTCGGTGGTAAAGATGAACTCGTCGCCCTCGTTAAGAAAGATTTTTTTATTTTCAAAGGTACCGATTCTGTATTCGGGGCCTTTTGTATCAAGCATAATTGCGATGGGAAGGTCGAGCTTCTCACGGACAGCCTTTACAAGATCAAACTTCTTCTGGTGCTCCTCGTGAGTTCCGTGGGAGAAGTTAAGTCTCGCAACGTTCATGCCGCTGCGGCACATTCTGGTGAGGATCTCCTCGTTTTCAGAGGCAGGTCCAATGGTGCAAATTATCTTTGTCTTACGCATTTTGGCGCTCCTTTATGGTTTGCATATTTCTTCATTCTGTATTATAACACAAAAATTGGGTTTATTCAATATTTTTTCAAAAAAATTAATATCCCATTTGCGAAAGCTCAAGGCAGACCTTTTTATAAAAGGCGTATATCTGCTCCTTTTGGGACTTCTTCGAGAACAGGTCTATTATCTGCACGTGGGAAACGGGGATATCCAGGCATTTTCCTCGGTAAACACCGAACTTTGCTGACTCCTCGGCAACCATGCCGTCGTTATCCATTACCTCAAAGTGGTGCTGTAGCTTCATCGGCAGTCCCATGATGAAGCAGTCCTTCACGTGGCTTATCTCGGTTGAATAGCTCTGACAGTAAACCTTGTAGGAAAACTGCAAGGTATCGTTAGCCTCGTCAAAAAACCTCAGCTGCTCGCAAGCACGCATAGAGTCGGGATGCTTGTCGCCGCAGAACAGACAGTAAAACATATCGATGGAAAATGCCATTATCTTCTTGATCGGCATTGGTAGAGTCCATATCTTCGATGCGATGATCGAGCCCTTGTGGGGCGTGCAAAGGGTGGTAAGCGACGCAACTCTATCCTCCATTCCGAGGTGAGTTATCATATATTTCGCATCAAGTCCACCCTTGGAGTGACCGATGATATTTACCTTCTCCGAGCCGCACTCCTCCATAACACGGAGAGCAAAGCTTTTAAGCTGCTCGGCGTTGTTTTCGATAGAGCCGAAGCCGTCGGTGTCGGCAATATAAATCTTGTAGCCCTCCTTTTCAAGCTCGCCACATATCTTGCCAAAGGCGTTCAAAACTCGCATCTGCTTTGCTGCAATGCCGTGGGCTAAAATTATCGGGTATTTGGTTGGCAAAAAATCGCCTTCTTTCGTAAAATACTTTCTAGTTTGATTATACCACCATACCGTCAACACTTCAAGAATAAATTGTAAATTTAGTAAAAAAAGGAAGGCTCGAACGAGCCTTCCTACGGTATTTATTCAGTACATTCTTCTTTGCCGTCTTCTTCGTTCCCGCGGTTTTTATGCAGGGCGGTGTAGTTGATTTAATTATATATTAGTGGTAGCCTTTTGTCAAAGAATTTTCGGATGAAGAGATTTTCTAGAAACGCTATTTGTTTCGTCGTACTCGTTCAAATCTCCTCCGCCATAAAAAGCAAAAAGACAGTCTTTCGACTGTCTTTTGCTGGCGGAGATGAAGAGATTATCTAGAAACGCTATTCGTTTCGTTGCACTCGCACATTTTCTAAGCTCTTCTGCCGTCTGCGACACTCGACGGAAAGTCGCTAAGAAAAAGATAGCTTATCGCACGTCAAAAACAGTTATCAACAGTTTTTGGCGGCTCACTCTTTTGCCGTCGCTGGCGACGGGCAAAAGATGAAAATCTCTTCAGCTCCAACCAAAAAGAAAGATACGGAAGGCTCGAATGAGCCTTCCGTATCTTTGGCGGAGATGAAGAGATTTGAACTCTTGCGCCGGTTACCCGACCTACACCCTTAGCAGGGGCGCCTCTTCACCACTTGAGTACATCTCCGTGTGAAGTTTTTATTAACTTGCCATAACATTATAGCAACTTTGCTTCCATTTGTCAAGGCTTTTTTTGTTTTTTATCCTTAAAAATAAAAATTTATTAAAAATTTCATAAAACTTAACAAAAAGACTTAATTATGTGTTATAATAATATGAAGAAATCTGTTTGGAGGGTGCTATGTTCGGTTACGTAAAGCCGGTGGTCGGCGAAATGCTTGTTCGTGAGCATGAGTTCTACAAGGCCACCTACTGCGGCATTTGCCGCGCGATGAAAAAGCATACCGGCGCACTTTCCAACGTCACGCTTTCATACGACAGCGTGTTTCTCGCCCTGGTGCGAATGCTCTACATACCCGACGCCGATTTCAAGGCAGAGCAGAAGCGCTGTATTGCCCATCCTCTGAAAAAGAGGCCTATGCTGAAGGAAAATTCCGCCATAGAGTATACCGCACGTGCCTTTGCGGTGCTGACCTACTATAAGCTGCTCGATGATCTGTCGGACGAGACAGGACTCAAAAAGGCAGGAGCCTACGCCCTGAAGCCCATATGCTCATCGGCAAACGAAAGGGCAGAGCTTGATAGCCTGTCGGCTATGGCGAAGGAAAAGCTTGACGCTATTTCCGCCCTTGAAAAGGCAGGATGCCAAAGCGTTGACGAGCCTGCAACCATTTTCGGCGAGCTGCTTGGCGAGATATTCGCCCACGGTCTTCCCGAGGGAGAAAGGCTGGTGCCTTACGAGGTAGGCAGGCATCTCGGCAGGTTTATTTACGCCGCTGACGCTGCGGAGGACTATGATAAAGATAAAAAGGAAGGGAAGTACAACCCCTACCTTCTCCTTTACCCGAACGGACTTACGAAGGAAAACCGTGAGAGCATCAAGTGCGCTCTGCTTCTCGAGTGCCGAGCTCTTGAGTCTGCGGTAAATCTTCTGCCCTTCGGCACAAGGCGAACTATTGAAAGCATAATCAGTAACGTAATATATCTCGGTCTTACCAAGAGAATTGAATTTCTTGACGGTGACGGGAAAAACGAAAAACAGGAAAAGGAGAGACTTCATTGAAAGACCCTTATTCGATCCTCGGCGTTTCAAGTGACGCCACAGACGAGGAAGTAAAAAACGCCTACAGGGCGCTAGCAAGAAAGTATCATCCCGATAATTACGGTGACGATAACCCCCTGAAGGATCTTGCAAACGAAAAGATGCAGGAGATCAACTCTGCCTATGATGAAATTCAGCGTATGCGCTCGTCGGGCGGCTCGTCCTACCGTGGAAACGGTACATACTATAACAGCTATAGTGGTACCGGCTCGACCTCGGGCGTGTATTTTGAGATAAGAAAGCTTATTAATTCCAAGCGCTTCCACGAGGCGGAGCGCCGTATTGCCGAGGTGCCTATCAGCGATCGAACCGCAGAGTGGCACTATCTCTACAGCGTTGTCCTGATGCATAAGGGAAGTGTAAACGACGCTATGCGTGAGCTTGAAATGGCTTGCAGCATGGAGCCCGGAAATATTGAGTATCAGAAGGCGAAGGAGATGTTCAACACCTCCTCCCGTGGCTACGGCAGCACCTACTACGGCGGTAGCACCTACCGTGGACGCTCCTCCTCGGACGACGCATGCGATTGCTGTATGAACCTCATCTGTCTCGACTGCCTTTGCGAATGTCTCGGCGGTGACCTTATCCGTTGCATATGAGTCAGACGAAGAAAATAACCCTGTCGGCTATGATGGTCGCCCTCGGCACAGCCTTTATGATAATCGGTGCGGTGATAGAGGTCCTCGATCTCACCGTTTGCGCCCTGGCATCTATGCTGGTGGTGTTCATCTTCCTTGAGATCGGCTCTTATTACCCCTGGCTGGTATGGGTCTGCACCTCGCTTGCAACAGGACTTTTGTATCCTGCGAGCCTGATATGGGTCGAGTACGCCCTGATATTCGGCGTGTACCCCCTCATTAAGGCGTATATCGAGAAGCTGCCCAGGTGGTCCTGGATAATCGTTAAGCTGGTGTATGCCAACGCCGTGATATGGGCTCTCTTCTTCATCTGCGAGAAGCTTCTCGGCGTTCCCTTCTTCACCGATGAGGCAAGGTGGATGCGTATTCTCACCTATATACTCACCAACGTGGCGTTTCTAGCCTACGACCTTTTCATCACGGTTATGGTGCGTTTTTATTACGACAAGCTGAGACCGAGATTTAAAAAACTCTTAAAATAATCGACAAAATGTAAAGAATGGTAGTCAAAATATGACAAAAGTTGGATTTATTTCCCTTGGATGCTGCAAAAACCTTGTAGATACCGAGGTTATGCTTTACAATCTCCACGCGGCGGGATTTGAGATCACCCCCGACGAGGAGGAGGCGGAGATCATCGTCATCAACACCTGCGGCTTCATTGAAAGCGCAAAGGGGGAGGCGATTGACAATATTCTCGACGCTGCAGAGCTGAAAAAATACGGCAAGTGCCGTCACATTATTGCCACGGGCTGTCTCGTTGAAAGATACCGTGAGGAGGTAATGCGTGAGCTGCCCGAGGTTGACGCCCTGGTTGGTATCGGCAGTCTTTCGGATATTGCCGAGGCATGCAAAGCCGTAATGCGTGGCGAAAAATATACCTCCTTCAAGGACAAGGAGACCGCTCCTCTCGGAGGCGACAGAATTATCACCACCGAGCCCCATACCGCATATTTGAAGGTTTCGGAGGGCTGTGATAACCTTTGCACCTACTGTGCGATCCCCCTTATCCGCGGCAGACACAGAAGCCGTACCATTGAAGATATCGTAAAGGAGGCAAAGGATCTCGAGCGCATGGGCGTAAAAGAGGTCAACCTTATCGCCCAGGACACCACAAGATACGGTCTTGATATTTACGGCGAGTATAGTCTTGCACGCCTTGTCAGGGCAATAACAGAACAGACGAGCATTCCCTGGATCCGCCTGCTTTATTGCTATCCCGACAAGATCACCGACGAGCTTATTCACGAGCTGAAGACAAACGACAGACTCATAAAATATATGGATATCCCCGTTCAGCACATCTCCGACAGCGTGCTGAAGAGAATGAACCGCCACGGTGGAAAGGAGCTTATTCTCGAGGCCATTAAGCGCCTTCGTGATGAAGTACCCGACATCGTACTCCGTACGACTGCTATGGTCGGCTTCCCCGGTGAGACCGACGAGGATTTCACCGAGCTTTGCGAGTTCGTTAAGGACGTGAAGTTCGAGAGATTCGGCGCATTCACCTTCTCCCCCGAGGAGGGAACTCTCGCCGCAGAGATGGATGATCAGATCGACGAGCAGCTGAAGCAGGACAGATACGATATCCTTATGCAGACCCAGCTCACCGTCTCCGAGGAGCATAATGCCGAGAGCATTGGCAAGACCCTCACCGTCCTCTGCGACGGCTACGACAGAATTGCCGAGATCTACTACGGCAGATCCTACGCCGACGCTCCCGACGTCGACGGAAAGGTGTATTTCAAATCAACCATGCCCGTAAATTCCGGCGAGTTCGTTTCGGTGAAGATAACCGAGGCACTCGACTATGATCTGATAGGAGAGCTAACGGTATGAAAAAAAACTCTATGAACCTTCCAAACACCCTGTCTATTATCAGGTGCCTCCTAGTTCCGGTCTTCGTCGCTACGCTCCTTCTTATGCGTAACGCAGGCGTGTGGGGATATGTAGTTCCTGCATTGGTTTACGGACTTACCGCCTTCACCGATATGCTTGACGGCAAGATTGCAAGAAAGCATAACCTTGTCACCGACTTCGGTAAGTTCATCGATCCCCTTGCAGATAAGTTTATGGTGCTTTCCTCAATGATCGCAATTCTCGCCTGGATGTTCCTCCGTGGCAAGACGGTCATGGCGCTCATCTTCGTGTGGGTGGTAATGCTTATCCTTCTTCGTGAGCTTGGCGTTACCAGCATTCGTCTGGTCGTTGCAGGCAAGAGCGGTATCGTAGTTGCGGCTTCCATTCTTGGCAAGATCAAAACTGTGTCCCAGATGGTTGGTACGGCGATTATCCTGGTCGAGCCCATTCTTCCTTTCTTCTCAGAGTACAATATTCTCACCTACGTTGCAATGGCAGTAATGAGCTTCACCACCGTTTTCTCGGGTATTGATTACCTGAAGGCGTATATGCCCTACATCGATTCAAACAAATAAAAAAAGCTATCCGCTTCTCGGCGGATAGCTTTTTTGTATTAATTACTTAACGCAGCTGCTACGAAGTTACCAACGTTCTCGGCAAGCTCCTCGGCAGGGGTGGGCTTACCATCGAAAAGCCAACTGAAGATCGCAACGAAAATACCGCCCGAAAGCATGCTTGCGGTCACCTCGACTCTGCAGGGTACCTTGAGACCGCCTGCAACGCCTTCACGCAGACGCACGAGGGTGTCGTTGTAGTTCTGCGCTACGATTATCGAGAGGGCAGGGGCAAAAGCGGAGCTTCTGATGATGTTGTTGACTGCCTTTTCATTTTCGTCGATAAATTCAACAGCCTTTACAGCGTAGTGAACGAAGTAATCCTTCGCCTGCTTGGAGGTGTATGTGGGCCAAATCTCCTTATCGAACATATCACGCAGAGAGCGTGCGTATGCAGAAAGAAAGTCGTGCTTATCCTTGTAGTGCTTATAGAAGGTTGCGCGGCGCACACCTGCTTCGTCGCAAAGCTCGTTGATGGTGATCTCATCAAAGGGCTTTTCCTCGAGCAATTTGATGAATGCCTCGGAAAGAGCCTTTTTTGTTCTCTGTACTCTAAGGTCTTCTTTAACTGCCATGGTTATATCTCCATTTGTTTTTTCTTCATTATACAGCATTATTTGGCAATTGTCAAGCATTTTGGCGAAAATATTTGTCAAACACTCTTGATTTGTCAATTAGAAAAAATAATGCCCAAATACTTGAATATGGCTGTAATTTGTGCTATTATATAAATAATTAAAATCTCTGAAAAGGAGCAAAAAAAATGGCAATAACAAATCAAAAGCTTATCGAGGAGATCCTCGGTATTGCCGTATCCACAGGCGCAGATTTTGCCGAGGTTTATTGGGAGCTTACCAGAAACGGTAATATCACCCTTCTCGGCGGCAAGATCGACGCTATTTCCGACAACACCGTATCAGGCGTGGGCATTCGCGCATTCCTTGGCACAAGGACGGTTTACGGCTCCACCTCCGATCTTTCGAGAGATGGACTTATCAAGTGTGCAAGATCCGTGGCTGAGGCTATGGGCGAGGGAAGTGCAGAGGCGAATATTGTACTGAAACCCACCGCTGTCACCGATATTCACCCCGTGAAGATCAACCCCCATGAGGCAGAAAATAAGGTTAAGTGCGACCTTCTCCGTGCGGCTACCGAGGCAGCACGTGCATACGACGAGAGAATCGTTCAGTCGGTAGGTAATCTTATCACCGTTGATCATACCATTCAGATAGCAAATACCGAGGGCCTTTTCAAGACCGACCGTCACGTTCGTACCAGAATGGCGGTAAGTGCGGTTGCATCCGCAGGCGGCGAGAACCAGAACGGCTCCTGCTCTCCCGGACGAGGCATGGGTCTTGAGGTATTCGAGCTCTTTAAGCCCGAGGAGATCGGCAGAACCGCTGCCGCTCAGGCCATCACTAATCTTGAGGCAGATTACTGTCCTGCAGGTCAGATGCCCGTTGCTATTGAGAACGGCTTTGGCGGCGTAATCTTCCACGAGGCCTGCGGTCACTCCCTCGAGGCAACCTCCGTCGGCACGGGCAGATCTCAGATGTGCGGCAAGCTCGGTCAGAAGATCGCAAACGAGAAGGTCACTGCTATCGACGACGGCACTATTCCTAACGCTTGGGGTTCTGTAAACATTGACGACGAGGGTAATCCCACCCAGCGCAACGTTCTCATTGAGAACGGCGTTCTGAAATCCTATATGGTTGACCGTCTCGGCTCTCGCCGAATGGGTCTCCCCATGACGGGTAACAGCCGTAGACAGAGCTATACCTACGAGCCCACCTCCAGAATGACTAACACCTTCATTGACAACGGTCCCGATAAGAACGAGGACATTATCAAGTCTATTGAGTACGGTCTCTATGCCAAGAGCATGGGCGGCGGCTCGGTCAATCCCCTTACGGGCGCATTCAACTTTGCCGTTACCGAGGGCTATATCATCAGAAACGGCGAGATCTGCGAGGCTGTCAGAGGCGCGTCTCTTATCGGTACGGGCTCCGAGATCCTTCAGGATATCGATATGGTCGGTCAGAACCTTGCAACAGGTCAGGGCATGTGCGGCTCCTCCTCGGGTAGCGTACCCACCGACGTAGGTCAGCCCCTTATCAGGGTTTCCAAGATTACTGTAGGAGGTCGATAATATGAACTACGAGTTACTCAAACAAGCAATAGAGAACGAGGCGAAGCTTCAGGGCCTCACCGAATACGAAATATATTATATGTCAAACGAGGAGCTCTCGGTTGACACTCTTAACAAGGAGCCCAACTCCTTCTCCGCCGGTGTGTCGGGCGGTATATGCTTCCGTGCTCTTCATGACGGAAAAATGGGCTACGCCTCCACCGAGCTTATGGAGGAGGATGAGATGAAGTCTCTCGTTCGCCGTGCCAGGGCAAATGCCGAGGCAACCGAGAAGGCAGATACCGTAGGTATCTTCGGCGGATCCGAGAGCTACGCTACTCTTGAAAATCAGGGCTTTGCTCCTGCAGGTGCGGCAGAGCTTAAAAGACTTACCAAGGAGCTTGCAGAGGAGATCTACGCCGCAAGCGATAAGGTTACGGGCGGAACGGCTACCTACGGTATTACCGCAGGCTTTGAGGTGCGCCTCTCCAACTCCCACGGTCTTGATCTCAGCACAAAGTGCGGTATTAACGCAATTCAGCTCGGTGCGGTCATCTGCGATGACGGTAAGTACGAGAACGAGTATAACATTAAGGAGCTGAAGGGCGACGTTGACCTGAAGGCTCTTGCTAAGAAGACTGTTGACGACGCTATTCTCAAGGCAAACGCAGGCCTTGTTGAGACAGGTAAGTACAACGTGGTTCTTGACGCAAAGCAGATGAGAACCATTCTCTCGGTATACTCCTCCGCCTTCTCTGCAAAGATGGCGCAGATGGGTATGTCTCTCCTTGCAGGCAAGGAGGGTGAGAAGATCGCCTCGGATATCGTTACCATCACCGATGACCCCATGCGTGAGGGCGTATCCATCCAGACTAATTTCGACGCCGAGGGCGTTGCCGCATTCCGCAAGAGCGTAGTTGAGGGCGGTGTGCTGAAGACCCTTCTTCACAACAGAGAGACCGCCGCTATCGCAGGTGTTGAGAGCACCGCAAACGCAAGCAAGGGAAGCTATGCGTCTCCTGTGGCTATCAGCCCCTACGCCTTCTGCCTTGAGGCAGGTGACAAGAGTGAGGCTGAGCTTCTTCAAATGGCAGGCGACGGCATTTATATCACCGAGCTGAAGGGCCTGCACGCAGGTGCTAACCCTATTACCGGTGACTTCTCCCTGGAGTCTGCAGGCTTCCGCATCAAAGACGGTAAGCTTGGCGAGGCAGTCAAGTCCTTCACCGTTGCAGGCAACTTCTTTGAGCTTCTCAAGTCCATCTCGGCTCTTTCTGACGAGGTTGAGGTTGCTATCACGGGCGGATTCACCACCTTTGGTGCTCCTGCCGTTCTTATCAAGGATATGAGCATTGCAGGTAAATAAGTTTTGTTTATATTTTAACAAAGTCTATTGACAAGCGGCAAAACTTGTGATATTATACTTCCGTATGAAAATATTTAAGGAGAAAATAAAAAATGGCAACTTATAACAAGAAAAACATTGAAGACATCGCCGTTGCCGGCAAAACCGTGCTGGTTCGTTGCGATTTCAACGTTCCCATGAAGGATGGCGTCATCACCTCTGACAAGAGAATCATCGGCGCTCTCCCCACCATTAAGTACCTTCTCGGCCAGGGCGCAAAGGTTATCCTTTGCTCTCACATGGGTAAGCCCCACGCTATTCTTACCGAGGGCTTCGGTCTCACCAAGAAGGAGAAGAAGGCTGTTGAGGCTCTTCCCGCTGAGGAGCAGGCAGCTGCTACCGCCGAGTACCTTGCAAAGGCACTCACCTCTGACAAGAAAAAGCTTACTCTCAAGCCTGTATGCGTAAGACTTAACGAGCTTCTCGGTGAGGGTACCGTTACCTTCGCAGAGGATATTATCGGTGAGGATGCAAAGGCTAAGGTTGCGGCTCTCGAGCCCGGCAAGGCTGTTCTTCTTGAGAACACCAGATTTGACGCTCGTGAGACCAAGAACGGCGCTGACCTTGCAAAGGCTCTCGCTGACTACGCTGATATCTTCGTAAACGATGCATTCGGTGCGGCTCACAGAGCTCACGCTTCTACCGCAGGTGTTGCTGATTACATTCCTGCAGTTTGCGGTTACCTTATCGAGAAGGAAATTTCCGTAATGGGTAAGGCACTTCAGAATCCCGAGAGACCCTTCGTTGCTATCCTTGGCGGCGCAAAGGTTGCTGACAAGCTCAACGTTATCGACAACCTTCTTACCAAGGTTGACACCCTTATCATCGGCGGCGGTATGGCTTATACCTTCAACGCTGCAAAGGGCTACGGCGTTGGTAAGTCTCTTCTTGACGAGACTAAGCTTGATTACTGCCGTGATATGATGGCAAAGGCAGAGGAGCTTGGCGTAAAGCTTCTTCTTCCCATCGACAACGCAGTTGCTGACAACTTCCCCAACCCCATCGATGCTCCCATCGAGGTTGAGTACGTTGACGCTGACAAGATCCCCGCTGACAAGGAGGGTATGGATATCGGTCCTAAGACCGCGGCTCTCTTCGCTGATGCGGTTATCAACGCAAAGACCGTAGTTTGGAACGGTCCTATGGGCGTATTCGAGAACCCCACTCTTGCAAAGGGTACTATCGCAGTTGCACAGGCACTTGCTGACAGCAGCGCAATCACCATCGTAGGCGGCGGTGACTCCGCAGCAGCATGCGAGCAGCTTGGCTACGCTTCCGAGATCACTCATATTTCTACAGGCGGTGGCGCATCCCTTGAGTTCCTTGAGGGTAAGGATCTCCCCGGCGTATCCTGCCTTCTTGACAAGTAATTTTTCGTAATATTGCCCGTTCACTCCCACTCGCAGTAGGTTACTACAGCTTCGGGTCACGAACGGGCAATCTTCCTGAAAAATTCCATTGTCAATTATATATCACGTAAAGAGGAAAATAAAATGAGAAGAACAGTAATCGCAGGCAACTGGAAAATGAACATGACGCCTGCACAGACTAAGGCTTTTATTACCGAGCTCGCTCCTATGGTAGAGGGAATGGATAAGTGTGACATCGTGCTTTGCGTTCCTTACGTTGATATCGCTACCGCAGTTGAAGCGGCAAAGGGAACTAATATCAAGGTTGGCGCAGAGAACGTACACTTCGCTGAGAGCGGTGCTTACACCGGTGAAATCAGCGCAAAGATGCTCTGTGAGATCGGTACCGAGTACGTTGTGATCGGCCACTCCGAGCGCCGTCAGTACTTCGGCGAGACTGATGCAACCGTTAATCTTCGCACCAAGGCGGCTCTTGCAGCAGGCCTCAAGGTCATCCTTTGCCTCGGTGAGGTTAAGGACGAGAGACTTAACGGAATTACCAATGAAGTGGTCAGAATGCAAACAAAACTTGACCTTTTGGGCATTTCTGCCGAGGAAATGAAGAATATCATCATTGCTTACGAGCCCGTTTGGGCGATCGGAACTGGCCTTACCGCCACCCCCGAGCAGGCTGACGAGACCTGTGGTGTTATCCGTGAGTGCCTCGCTGAGCTTTACGGCAATGAGGTTGCTGAGGCAACCACCATTCAGTACGGCGGTTCTATGAACGACGCTAACGCGGCAGAGCTTCTTGCCAAGGTTAACGTAGACGGCGGCCTTATCGGCGGCGCGTCTCTCAAGACCGACAAATTCACTGCAATCGTAAAGGCTGCAAACGCATAAAGAAAAAAGAGACGGGCAACCGTCTCTTTTTTATGTAATTTAGTCGGCAAGCGATCTCAGGTTGGAGAAGAATGCCAGAATCATCGGTAATCCTAAAACAAGCATATAGGGCAGCTCGGCAAGGATTACACTGATGCTTGGAAGGGCAGTGAACATGCTTCCGACGAAATAGAGGAAAATAAGCACGTCACCAAGCATACAAATTATGCCAAAGAGCTTAAATCCGGTTATAAGGTGGAGAATCTTCACTATCAGCTCTATGCCAAAGGGAATTCCAACAACCATAGCAAATATTATGAGCAGAGCGCCACCGAGAGCAGCTAGGCTATCGGGATCATCGGCGGGGATCTTTTGAACTTCAGCGTAGGCGTAGATCGCAAGCGCACCGGCACCGAGAGTGTAGAGCAGATAAATGATAAATGCAAGTATACCGCGTTTTTTCATAGTCAAGACTCCTTTTTGCTTTATTTTACCATGTATATGCGCATCTGTCAAGGAAAATAATCGCTAAAAATTATTAATTTTTCTATTGACAATCCTTGCTTTGTTTGATATAATATATGTTGAATAAAACTTTTGTTTACAAATGCCGCACAGCGGAGAAAGAGGTAATCAGATATGGCTGATATCTTCGGATTTAATTCCAGTGAAAAAAATGAGAAAATTGCGATCCTTCGCGAGGCTCTGAACGAGGACAAGAAGAAGGTATCCGACGAGCTTACTTATTACAAGTCTATCGCTCGTGATATCGGCAGAGCTAAGAGAAAGGTTGAGGCTTGTGAGCGCACCTACGAGAAGAAGGAAACTGCAAAGACTGCAGGTAAGCTCGAGGATGCTAAAGATGAGCTTGCAGCTACCGTCGGTGTATTCCGTGACAGCGAGGCGCATATCAGAGAGCTTCTTGAAAACGTGCAGGCTGATTACTCTGAGATCGCTGACCAGTACCGTGGAAGAAAGTCCGACAGAGTTATGGACGGCTTTGAGAAGTACAGCAGTTCTGTAATGGCCAGAGTTATCGATATCCAGGCAAGCATTGACACCGAGGGTTACTATGAGCCCGAGGTAGAGGAGGAGATTCCTATGGCAGTTCCCGAAATTCCCGTAGCAAACGCTACACCCGCTCCCGCGGCACAGCCCCAGCAGGCACCTGCATATGCTCAGGCGGCAGCATATCAGTACCCCCAGTACATTCCTGTTCCCATGCCTATGCCTAACTACTATGCACCCCAGGATGCACAGCCCAACATCGCACCCGTTTCTATCGACGTTTCTCCTATGCTTGAGAAGGCTCTTGAGGCAACTCTTGAGAAGTTCGTTGTTGCTTTCGATAAGAAGATCGAGGACGCTCTTGCAGACCGTCCTGTAAACCTTCCCACAGCAGGTGGCAGAGGTGCTACCGTTGCATCCGGTGAGATCGCAAATCTCGAGGGACTTATCTTTGATGACGAGGCTGCTCTTATTGAGAAGCTTACCTCTATGATCGAGAACCTCAAGGTTCTTTCCGCAGCTATGAACGAGCTTGGCACTCTTTGCGCTGAAATTGCTGTTAAGCAGAACACCGCTAACGAGATGCAGAAGCAGACTAACGATATGCAGCGTCAGACTCTCCGTGAGCAGAAGGGTGTTCAGGTTGGTCAGCGTGTTGTTAGCCAGGATCAGGCGGCTGTTACCGCTGAGCAGACCGCTCTTCAGGAGCAGCAGAAGGCAACTCTTGAGAATCAGAAGGCTCTCGTTGAGGGTCAGCAGGCAATGGGTGAGACCCAGCGTCTTGTTGCTGAAAATCAGGCTGCTATTGACGAGGCTCTCAAGGCTGCACTTGCAGCACAGAAGGAGGTTCTCTCCGCGCAGCAGGCTATCAACAATGCTAATGCAAAGACTCTTGACGTTCAGAATGACGTTGCTGAGAAGCAGAGTGCAACTCTCGCACTTCAGAAGGAGGCCCTTGCAGCTCAGAGACAGATCCTTCGTGATCAGAAGGCTGCTAACGAGAAGCAGAAGGGCGTGTCGGCTGATTCCAATAAGTAATCAGATCCTCCCCGAAATTATAATAGCTTTTACATAACAAATAAGGGGACGGTTTTCCGTCCCCTTTAGTTTTTACTTAACTATACTATCACAGATTCCTCTGCCAGCTCGGCATCGTGCTCGGCTGCCACAAGCTGAACGTGGTAGGCGTCGATCACCGCCTCCTCCAGATCCTGTCTGAAAGCGGCATTTATCGGATGAACGATATCTCGGTATGTGCCGTCAGGATTTTTGCGCGAGGGCATAACAATAAAGTATCTGTCACGTGCGTATATCACCTTAATATCGTGAACTGCGAGGCAGTCGTCAAAGGTGACCGATACAACGGCCTTCATAGGGCCTTCTTCAAAGAATTTTCTGATTTTGATGTCTGTTATTTGCATAACTCGAAATACCTTCCTGTGTTGTGTACTAAATTTTGGTTTACGAATACATTATACAGTGTGAATGTTAAAAATATTCAATGAAAAAATGATTAATTCATTAACTTTCTGTTGCTTTTTTTCATTTTTTCGTTAACTTATTTTTCTTGCGAGGTATTTTGATATGAGTAGACTAAATTCGGGAAGCTCCGATCGCCCAAGCTATGACCGCATAAGACGGCTTATGGGTGAGGGCAGAATACATTTTATTGGCATCGGCGGTGTTTCTATGTATTCCCTGGCACGGCTTGCTCACTCCTCGGGCTATTCGGTATCGGGCAGCGACAGGGAGAGGAGCGAGCGCACCGACAGGCTTGAATCCCTCGGAATCAAGGTATATATCGGTCACAGTAACGAGAATATAGATAATGTCGCTCTTGTGGTCTATTCCCACGCCATAGGCGAGGATAATCCCGAGCTTGCCTTTGCCATTGAAAGCAGAATACCCACGGTAAACCGTGCCGAATATATGGGCGCTGTGATGCTTGATTACAAGCACCGCATCGGAGTCTCGGGCTCTCATGGAAAAAGCACCACGGTTGCGATGCTTGATGCCATTTTTTATGCCTCGGGGGCAGACCCTACCGTGCTTTCGGGTGCGGAGCTTTCATTCGGAGAGCCTCTAAGACTCGGAGAGTGTGGGACGCTGATTTACGAGGCATGCGAATACCGTGACTCATTTTTGCGATTTCTCCCCTCGGTTGCAATAGCCTTGAATTTGGAGCTTGACCACACCGACTATTTTGCTGACATCTCGGCTATCCGAGACTCCTTTTTGCGTGCGCTCTCCCGTGCGGAGGATTTTGCCGTCATCTCGGGCGATGATATCAATCTCAGGCGCATTATGCCTAAAATTTCCACCGACTGTATAACCTTCGGCAGAGGCAGGGACAATACCTACCGATATGAAATAACGAGCTTTAAAGAAGCTGATTTTGAATTCAGCATATATAAATACGGCACACGGCTTGGGGATTTCGTCCTGAAAATCCCGGGCGTATTCAATATACATAACGCCACCGCCGCCATAGTTACAGCGCTGGAAATGGGCGTTGATATGGAGGTAGTAAGGCAGGCGATTGCCGAGTTTTCGGGCATACCGAGAAGACTTCAGCACATCGGAAACGTGGGGGACAGACCCATATATTACGACTATGCCCATCATCCCACCGAGATATCCGCCTCTCTCGCCGCTATACGAGGGGTAGTAAAAGGGAAAATAACGCTTCTGTTCAAGCCGCACACCTATTCCAGGACCGCCAGCCTATGGCAGGAGCTTTGCGGTGCGCTGTCCCTGGCGGATTATACAATTATCACCGATATATACGCCGCCCGAGAAGAGCCGATTGAGGGGATAACTGCGGAAAACCTTGCCATAGGGGTGGGGAATAATGCAATTTACCTTCCCGACGGCGATGCCGCGCGATATATTTTAGAGAAAACCGAGGGAGCTATCGTCCTTATGGGCGCAGGCGACCTGACAGAAATAAAAAGAAAACTTAGGTAAGGATTATGAAAAAACCGACTGTATTAGTTAGCGCATGTCTCCTTGGCGTTTGCTGCCGTTACGACGGTGAGAGCAAGCCTAATGCTGACGTTATCGCACTCCGTGACAGATTCGTGCTGCTACCCATTTGTCCCGAGGAGGACGGTGGACTTCCTACCCCCCGTACCCCCAGCGAAAGGGTAGGGGATAAGGTGCTTATGCGTGACGGCCGTGACGTAACCAAAAATTATATGAAGGGGGCAGAGCTTGCCCTCGAGCGTGCCGAGACCTTTGGCTGTACTGCGGCTATTCTCAAGGCTCGCAGCCCCTCCTGCGGAAAGGGCAAAATATACGACGGCAGCTTTTCGGGGAATCTGACTGACCGTGATGGCGTTACAGCCGAGCTTCTTGCCTCTCACGGTATAAAGGTTTACACCGAAGAGGAAATTGACCATTTTCTGAAAGATTTTTCTTGACAAGCAGCAAAAACGGGTGTAAAATAAAAATGTAATGAAAGTGAAGGGAGGCTCTGATATGTCTGAGATCAATGAGAGAATTGAAGAAAGCGCTGACATCATCGAAAGACTTGATGAGAAGCTTATAACTCCCGAGGAGCTTTCCGAACTGCTTGAGGGAAAGAAGTATTACGATATCAAGAGCGCACTGGCAGAGATTCCTGCCCCCGATATTGCGGAGCTGTTCTACGATATCGACGAGGCACAGCACTCTATTCTTTTCCGTCTGCTTTCCAAGGAGCTTGCCGCCGAGACCTTCGTTGAAATGGACACCGACCACCAGGAGGGTCTGATCCAGCGTCTCTCCGACCGTGAGCTTTCCGACATTCTCGACGAGCTGTATATCGACGATACGGTTGATATTATTGAGGAGATGCCTGCTAACGTTGTTAAGCGTATTCTCAAAAATTCGGATAGCGAGAACCGTGAAATAATCAACAAAATACTGAAATATCCCAAGGACTCGGCAGGTACGGTTATGACCACCGAGTACGTGAGATTTACGGGCGATATGACGGTTGGCGACGCCCTGCTGCATATCCGCCGAGTTGCTATTGATAAGGAGACCATCTACACCTGTTACGTTACGGGTAGGGACAAACGCCTTCTCGGTATCGTGACGGCAAAGGATCTGCTTATCTCCGACCCCGACACACTCCTTGAAAATATTATGGATGAGAACGTCATTGCCGTTCATACCCATGATGATAAGGAGGAGGTGGCGATGAAGCTGGATAAGTACGGCTTCCTTGCTATTCCCGTAGTTGACAGCGAGTCCCGACTCGTTGGTATTATCACCGTAGACGACGCTCTTGAGGTCATTATTGAGGAGTCCGAGGAGGACTTTGCAAAGATGGCGGCGATCATGCCCACCGAGACACCCTATCTCAAGACAGACGTCTTTTCCATCTGGAAATCCCGTATTCCCTGGCTTCTTGTACTGATGCTCTCGTCTACCATTTCCAGCGCAATTCTTACAGGCTTTGAGGCTGCGCTCCCGGCCGTTTTGGTGCTCTTCATACCCATGATAATGGGTACGGGCGGTAACTCGGGCGGTCAGTCCTCGGTCACCGTTACCCGTAGCATTTCACTTTCGGAAATCGAGTTTTCCGATCTCTTCCGTGTGTTCTTCAAGGAGCTTCGCGTTGGCATTATGTGTGCGCTTACTCTTGGCGTTGCCACCTTCTTAAAGGTATGGCTTATAGATGGTCTGCTACTGAACAATACCGACGTAACCGTGCTCGTCGCCTTGACAGTTGCGATGTCGCTTTCGCTGACGATAATACTTGCGAAGATCATCGGTGCGGTTCTGCCCATTTTGGCGAAGAAGATCGGTCTTGACCCTGCGGTAATGGCGTCACCCCTTATTACGACACTTGTAGACGCTATCTCGCTTATAGTTTATCTCTTCGTTGCAAATAGTATTTTAGTGTCATAAAGAAAAACGGTTGCAAATGCAACCGTTTTTCTCTTTATATTCCAAGCATAATTTCGATAATCTCTCTGTCGGTATCAGACATACCGTCACGTGCCAGGCGTCCGACGTTTTTGATAGTGTTTTCAACGCCTTTTGTTACGATGCCGTCGCCACCGAGGAACTGACTGCCCGAGCGGCACATTTCGTAGCCCATAAGTCCCGCCTCAACCGCCATGGCGATCTTTGCCGCACAGGAGGGCTTTGCACCGTCACAGATCGTACCCGAAAGAATTGCCACCGAATTTACGAGGGTGTGGGCGATCTCGGCAAATCTTCCACCGTGGAGATAGCAGATTCCTGCGCCTGCGCCAACGCCTGCGCTGATAGCACCGCAGTAGGCGGAGAGTGTGCCAATGCCCGTCTTCTGGTGAATGGTAATAAGGTCGGAGACCAGCAGAGCACGGAGGGTTTCCTCCTCGCTCTTTCCCATTGCCTCGGCATAGATCGCTACGGGAACGGAGGAGGTAATACCCTGGTTTCCGCTGCCTGAAATGATGCAGACGGGCATTTCACAGCCACTCATTCGTGCATCAGAGCCTGCCGCTGCGTAGGCTCTCGCCTTTCGGGAGAGGTCGTCGCCCATACTGAGCATAACCTTGCCAATTTTCGCACCCCAATCACCGCTGAGACCCTCTTTTGCAATAGCCATATTCAGCTCGATCTGGCGAAGAAGGTAGGGGCGAAGCTCGGTGAGATCGCAGGTCTCGGCAAACTCAACTATATCCTGAACGTTAAGCAGGCTGAGATCGGGGGCGTCACCGCTCTCCTCAACTATGGTCTGCTCTGCGTATCTGTCTGTTACGTCAAGGTCGCCCGACTTAACCTCGGTGACGTTCGTGTGCGCACCGTCGATCTTTACTACTGCGCTCTTGCCGTCGGCGTAGCCGTAAAGCTCAAGTCCGAAGCTGCAGCCCCTCGCCATCTTGCTGACGGTGATCTTGCAGCTTTTCATAAGCTCGTCTATTTTAGGCTCGTCCTCTTTGGTAAGGGTGGTCAGCACCTCAAGCTTCTTGTCGGCTCTTGCGGAGATAAGACCTGCCGCCAGCGCCGCCTCGATGCCGTGTCTGCCGCCTGTGGCAGGAACGATAACGCTCTTTACGTTCTTGATTATATTACCGCTGAAGTGGGCGTCTATCTCGGTTGGGAGAGCGCCAAGCGCCTCGCCGAGAATTGCCGATGCGTAGGCGATGGCAATAGGCTCTGTGCAACCCATTGCAGGACGAAGCTCCGCCTTCAGAATGGTCTCGTATGTACTTTTGGTAAGACTTGACAGCATATAGGTCTCCTCTTGTTTTTATACGTTAATTATAAACGATTTTTAGTTTTTGGTCAATATATTTTTTATATATGCTCTTATTTTTTCAAAGCTTTCAAAATTCCCCTCGCCCGAGTCGATCTTGTCCGTAAGCTCGCAGTATCTCTCGGCACGTAGACGGGAAATGAGGAAATTCTCTATCCAATAGGTGAATTTCGTATTCGGGGAAAGATGCTCAAGCTCCTTCATACGAAGGTACATGGGCGCACCGTCTGAGGCGTCCCTCCAGGTATCGACAAAGGCAAGGTCGAAGCATTCATCTGGCATCACCTCACGGGCGTACTGAAAGGCGTCCATATTGACGATTTTTATCTTGTGACCGTTTGGCATCTGTGGGAGAATATAGGTCTCAAAGAGCCTTATGACGTCGGGGGAAAGCTCCACCACCGTCACCGATTCGACCTCCGCTTTTTCGGATGCCATATAGGCGTAATAGCCGAGACCGAGGCCGAAGGTAACGACCCTTCCGTGGGCTAAATCGATTGCCTCCTCGCAGGTGTCGAGGTCAACGGGGGTCAGGGTCATCCACTCGTTGCCATCCTCAAGAATGGCAGGGAAGCGAAACTCCTCGGTGAAAAATCCAAGGGGCGGAAGCTCTCTGAAATCCTCAAAGATCTGCATATCATGACAGATCACCCCGCGGTAGGGAGCGTAGCTCTCGTTTCTGATCTCCCAGCCTCCGTCCTTTATGTCCTCAAGGCGGATATTTTTGTAATAGGGATTGTCCGTATACTTTTTTGCATCGAGAATTCGCACCGATGGGGTGAGATAATCACGAATAATCTTCCTGTCCTCGCCCTTGTCAAAGTCGAGGGCGAAGATCTCGGAGAGCAGGGCAACGATAGCCTCCTCACGGGTAATGCTTCCGTCCTCGCAAAGTGTATCTATCATCTCGCCTGTGATGATCTCGGGATAACGCTCAAGATATTCGGCATACATCTGTGTCACTCTAAAATTGTTGCTGAAGGTATCCCTGAGTCGCTGAAGCTTTATGCGGTCGATATCTGTCATTTTTGTCGAAAAATCCTTAAAAATGTAAATTATGGTTTGCAAGTTCCGCAGGGAGAGTAGTTTTCTGCTATAAGCTCATCCCTGGTCTTGGTGCTTTCTTCTTTATTCTCATCGCTGAGATTTTTGGCGTGGGTGCAGGTGGGCTTGTGGAATTTCTTGGTCTTGATATTGATTATAAAGGTGATCTCACCAACGGGGGTATCATCGCTATCGTCGGGACTCGGATTTGTCGGGGTCTCGCCTCTGTTATCCTCCTCGATCTCGGGCAGACTCTCGCCGCTTGCCACGTTAACACCTGTGTAGTAGTCGATAATAACGCCCGGCTGAACGTTGTATGCGAAAATGCAGAAGCAAACGCCGCGTCCGTCGTCCTCAACCGAGTATGCCTCCATAAGAACACCCTGCGCCAGATAGTCGAGGCCGTTATATATGGGCGTCACACGGTACATAACGTGGTTTTCGGTATCCTCTACGTAGTCGGCAACCAGGTTTTCAAAGTCCAGCATACCCTCGATATTCAAATATCTCGTGCCCGTGATAAGATTTCTCTCATTATCGTTCTCGCCTGCAAGCTGGAAGCCGATAAGGTGGCATCTGTTGTATACGTATCCGTTTTCAACGAAGTCGTATTTGTTGTTATTGGACACGCCGTTGTATTCCCAGCCCGACGGAGTAACGTTTGCAATATCCTCGCGGTCCTCGGTTGGCATTATCTCAATTCCGATGCAGGCAAATGCAACACCCGCCCTGCCAAGGACGTCAAGGGGAGAGTAGCTTTCAAATGCCACGTCGGTTATTTCGCTATCCTCAAAGAAGGGCTCGCCGCCGTTTATCTCAACGTAGGCGTATTTCGTATACTCGGGAATATCCTCAAGGCTTATTATAGGCTTACAGCCCGAAAGCAGGGAGACGATGATTACCAGAGAGAGTATAAGTGAGGTCAGTTTAGTTTTGAGATTATAATGCATAGTTTACCTCTTGTCGGTTTTTATTATATTATATCAAAATATTTCTTATTTTGCAATGTTCTTTTAAATAAAAAAGAAAAAGAAGCCTTGACAATAGAGCGTCCCATTTGGTAAAATAAAATAGACAGTTGCAAAAAAGGGAGGCAGTAAGGTGCAGAAGAAGGAGATAAAGCTGGATTTTGAGAGAAAAAGCGGAAGGATCAAACCGTTGACCTGCGTTAACGGCGGCCCGAGATCGGGCGGATACGATCTTCCCTTTGATTTCAGCGAGGAATATGTGGAAATGGCTGTGCCTATGGTCCGTACCGCAGGTGCGGCAGGCGAATACGGCTATAACCAGTTTGTGAATATCCATTGTATCTTCCCCGACTTCGATGCGGACGAGACCCTGGAGACCTCCTATAACTTCCTTCCCACAGACCTGTATATTGCCTCTATCCGTAACGCAGGTGCGGCGGTCTTCTTCCGCCTTGGCGAGGACCGTGAGCCCTATTCCAGAAAGCTTTATGCAAGGTGTCCCTCCGACCCCGAAAAGTGGGCGAGGATATGCGAGCATATTATTATGCATTACAACGAGGGCTGGGCAAACGGCTTTAAGCTGAATATCAAGTATTGGGAGATCTGGTCTGCCCCCGATACACCCACCTGCTGGGCGTCCGACAGACGAGAGTATTTCGAGCTTTATAGAATTACCGCAAACCACCTGAGGGAGAGATTTCCTAAGATAAAGATCGGTGCATACGGTGCCCGTGGCTTCTATGCCCTCAACAGGCTTGATGCCAGCGAGGAGATGAAGGGCTACGTTCCTTATATGCAGGACTTCCTGAGCTACATAACCGCCGAGGAAACCATGGCTCCCCTCGATTTCTTCACCTGGGCGTGCTATACCTCAAATCCCGAGGAGATCGCCATGCACGCAAAGTATGCGAGAAGCTATCTTGACGGCGCAGGCCTGAGACGTACACGCAGTATTATCTGCGAATACAACACCGCCTGCCGTGGCGGTACACCTCCCGCTCTCCGTGAGAGCCTTCCCTCCGAGCTTGCAGCCTGCCTCATTATGGCGCAGAAAAGTCAAATCGATATGATGATGTACTCGTCCACCGCCGTTCTCTCACGGGAGAACGCCCTCTTTACCGTTGACGACAGCGACAGCCATCACCACTATGCAGCATATGGGGTAATGAAGATTTTTGCTCTGCTTTACAGACTCGGCACCGCTATCGACACGGGTGACGACCATCGCAAGGAGCTCTATTCTCTTGCCGCCGTAGGCGAGGAGGGTGGCTGCCTTATGATCGCTGTGCGAAATTACGAGGGCAAGCTGGAGCTTAATCTCCACTCGTCCCCCTTCGGCAAATGCACCCTGACGAAAATTGCCCCGGGCGGAGCCCGTGGCAAGGGCTCTGTCTATCGCTCGGGCGAGGTGGATATCACCTCGGGCAAGCTTGCCTTGAACGTCTCTCAGGGCGAGGTCTATTCTGTGAATTTCTTTAACTAACGTATTAAATAAGCCGCTGCGGATTTCCGCAGCGGCTCTCTTTTTATTTTGTCTTCTTTTTTCTGATTATCATTACCACGGCTACGCTGGCTATAGCTATGAGAGCCACGGCGGAGATAATGATTATGGGAACAAGCTTTACCGTGTGTCTTACGACGGCGATCTCCACTGTGTCGCCCGAGACGTCAAAGGTCAGGTAGCTGCCGAATTCCTTTGCCTCGACCTCCTGCCATACACCGTTTGTCTTGACGAAAATTCGTGCGTGGTCGGTGGAGGGGAGAAGGTGAACTCTGTTTGTTTCGAGAGTGTCTTGGGGAATGGTCAGCGTCCAGCTCTCAACCAGGCTGTCGGTCGTGAAGAAGGCGGAATCCAGCAGGAGATTTTCTGTGCTTGCACCGAGTGTGGCTACCAGAGTGTCATCTGTTGTGAATTCGCCTTCAACGAGGAACAGATCTCGCTTGTCATCGCCACGCATACCGCCTGCAATAGCGGTGACGTATGGGGTATAGATTACGCTGACGACTGTGTCAAAGGTGAGGTTTTTAAGGTCGGTTCTGTCCCACCTGCCGTAGTGACCCTCCTTTGTGGGAATGGCAGGGAACTCAGAGACGTCGATGCTGTCACCGTAGGGGAAGGTCAGGGTGGAAAGCACCACACCGTCTGCCATAAACTTCAGGGTGAAGCCGTAGAATTCGTCGGGAATATAGCGCCTCTTGATCAGCTCCTCATAGACGATAGGCTCTGCCTTTGTGCCGTAGCTTACCCTGTCAATACCTGCGAGACTGTCGGAGATAAAGAAGTTGCCGGCGTATTCGCCGTCTCTTGTGCCGGAGATCGCACCGAAATACTGGGTCGCACCCTTTATTTCAACCATAGTGTAGCTTTCAACGACTATTGAAGAATCGCCAGAGTGGCTTTCGCTCACACCTGCACCGATGATACCGCCGACGTAGCTTTCGCCGGAAAGCGAGCATTTTGCAAAGCAGGAGGAAATTCTGCCTGCCGTAATGCCTGCAATACCGCCAACGTAGCTGCCGCCCTGGCTCGCTACGCTGCCGTATGCCTCTGCAAGGTAAATAAGGCCGAAGTCCATTTTACCAACGATACCGCCAACACAGTCGTATTTTGCACTAATATTACCGTAGCTTTCGCAGGCGTGGATAACCGCCTTGAGGCGGTACTGCCTTTTCTGTGTTACGGACAGCTCGGGGGAGAGATCGTCCTCGGGGTCGGAAATGTATTCAATACCCATGGTTCCGCTGATACCGCCTACGTTTATATCGCCCGAAACGTTGCCGTTGTTGACCGAGGCGAATATCTTGCCGTGGGTTATACCGTCGATCTCGCTCTCGCTTACGGCATTGTCGAGAATATCTCCGTTTTCAAGGTTGTAAATAATAGATATGATATTGTCTGTGATCTCGGTGAATATACCGTTTATTCCTGCGAGAATATCTACAAGCTCGGAGGACATGGAGGTAACGTCACTGTTAAGCTTTTTAAGCTCGGATTCAATTACCGAAATGTAGATAAAGAGCCTATCCGCCTCTGTGCTTACGCTCTCGGGGGGAGTGGGCAGCTGAATGGGATCAACGCCCATAAGGTATTTGACAATGGAATGAACGTCCTCGGATATACCGCCGAACTTCTGCATCGCCATGGCAAGGTCGTTCATAGCGTCCGAGAGCTTTTCGGTAAGGTGGGAAACAACGTCGCCTGCTCCGTGTATCTTCATCAGTACGTCGGAGAGATGAAGGACGGCGTTTTTCACGTGAAGAAGGGCGTCGGAGGTGTCGGATATTGCAAGAACGATCTTCTCAAATCCACCCTTCATCAAATCAAGATCAAGGCTTACGTTCTCACGAAGACCCTTGATTCCGTCTGTAATTCCAAGCATTGCCGAGGCGATCTCACCTACCGCATCCGAGAGGGAGGCGGTTGCATCGATAATATTATCGCCCCAAAGCTTCGCTTCTCTCATAACCTTAACGGTGCTGTCGAGAATTTCGGTGATCTCCACTGCAGAATCTGCGAGAGTGCCAACGGCGTCGCTGAGATCCCCAAGCGCAGCCTCGATTTTCGCCTTATCCTGAAGGACTACCGCCTGACCGAGAGACTCGGTTGCACGGTCGATAGCCTGCATTCCGAGATTCATATTGCTGATAGCGGCACGCATTTTGCGAAGGGCATCGGTCATATCCTTTGCACCGCCAATAATCAGCGATCCGCCGTCTGCCATGCTGTCGATATCAAGCTCGACGTTTTCGAAGATAACCTTCAGTTCGATTGCAATGTTGCTGAAGGAGCTTGCGACCTCACCGCTACCGTCGGCAATACTGCCGATGGCGTTGGATATATTGTCGAGAATATCCGCCATACTTCCGCCGCTTTCAAGCTGGCTGAAGGAGTTTGCAAGCGTTCTCATAGCCTCGGAGCACTTCGCTACCGCATTAACCAGGTCCTCAAGACCCGAAATAAGCTTCGCAACCGCATCCTTCGTTGCCGCCTCATCCTTTACGGTAACCGAGGCCAGGAGCAGGTCCATGCCGTCGGTTATCTTCGCAAGACCGTTTTCCATAAGACCGAGAGCACCGTCCATATTGGCGATCGCTTCTGCAAAGCAGTCGATGGCGGTGGCAAGCTCGTCGCCTGCCGTTTCAATTTCGGACCAATTCACCTTAACGTTTTCACGAATAACTATTGCCGCATCGTATATCGCCTTCAGCGCCTCGGCAGATCTGCCGAGAGAAGCGCTTAGCTTTTCCGCCTCGTCAAGTGCAGAATACATCCAGGCGTTGTCGCCTACGGCGTCAATAACTCCGCCTGTGGCATCGCTGAGATTCTTAATTCCCGAGAGGGCTTCGGAGAGACCGTCGATGACCATATCCATCGCTGCCTCCGCCTTTGCCTGATCCTTGACGTCAAGGGCGTCCTTCATAAGTGTAAGTCCAAGCTCCAGATTGTCAAGGGCAGAGCGGATGCTTTCGGTTGCCAACGCTCCATCCTTTACAAGCTCGGCAAGGTCGAAAATCGTTCCGATGCCTACCGCCGCAAGCTTGTCAATATCGTCCATCGCTTCTTCAAGGTCGGAAAGACCGCCCGAGAGCAGACCCGAAAGCTCGGGAAGCTCGGAGGTGACCGAGGAAAGCTGTGTCAGGACCTCCTTCAGCACTGCGCTGATTCGATTGATCTCATCGGTGGTGCCGCTTCCGTAATCGCCGAGACCGCCGATGATAGTGTCAAGGGAGTCGGTCGCACCGTCAATATTCGTAATAATACTGTCAAGTCTTCCTGAAATAGTGGGGATACCGCTATCGGCAGTACCAAGCGCCTCGTCAAGCTTCCCACTGAAACGGTCAAGCTCGCCCTTCAGCGAAAGGAGAAGGTCCTCTTTCAGCTCGTAGCTGGTGTAGGGCTCCATATGACCCACTATGCCGCCAACGTCCTTTCGTCCGAAGATCTCGGCATTGTTAACACAGCCGTTTACGTGACCCGAGCTACGTCCCACTATACCGCCAACGTTGTAGCCAACGTGAGGATATCCCACACGACCGTTGTTCACAGATCCCATAATAATGCCCGTGGAATAGCCTGCAATACCGCCAACGTCGCTGACGTTGATGCCACCAAGGGTGGGGAGCTTCGTAATATCGATCGTAAGAGAAAGATTTATGTCATCAAGAGAAAGAGTGGGAGTAATTGCGATAGTGTTTACCTTTGCGGAGCTTACGCAATCGGAAATAAGACCCTCGTTTCTGCCTGCAATACCGCCTACCACTCCGTCGCCGATGATCTCGCCGCCGCAAATACATCCGATAATGCTGCCCGAAAGGGTATTTCTGCCTGCAATACCGCCAACGTCGCTGCTGCCGATAAGACTGCCGAGAAAGGCGGAGTTTTCAATAGTTCCACTGTTCTCGCCAACGATACCGCCCACGGTCTTGCCCTCACCCTCGGGGGTGATAGCACCGCTTACGGTAAGATTTCTGATCTCTCCCTCTGTGTCAAGAATGGAGAAAAGTCCCATGGTCGAGCCTGCAGAGCTGATCTCAACACCGCTTATGGTGTGACCTGCGCCGTCGAATTTGCCGGAGAATACGGGAACGGGCGTTACGTCCTTGCCCTGAAGGTCTATGTCAGCCGTCAGAAGAAAGCTTTTGCCCTTTGACCATAGGTCGTAGGAGCATTTTGTTGCAAAATCAATGAAGTCGTCTGCACTGCTGATTAAGATTGTCTCATTATCCGCAAAGGAAACGACGGGGGAGAGAAGGGGAAGGAGCAGCGTAAATACCATAGAAAAGGAAAGAATGACGCTCAGTATTTTCATTTTAGTTTTCATCTGCATTTTCCTCCTTTTCTTCATTTATTTCGCCTGAAAGTAAGGTCAAATTTACATTTCCGTCAATTACAGCATCAATTCTGCCGTGAATAGTTCCGTTTATCTCGCCGTTTACAACACCCGAAACCTGCATTTTTCCAACGGAGCGGTGCTCGGGCTTTTCTTTACGCTTGAAGAGATTAAACGAGGTTTTATCAACCAGCTTATCGCTGATGAGCAGCAGCTGGGGAAGGACGAAGAGAACGAGAATAATGGATATCACCGTTCCACGTCCAAGGTTACCGCCAAGGCTGGCGATGGTTTGCTCGGAGGACATATTGCCTATGAGAATACCGGTTATTGCCATGATCGCACCCGAGGTAATAACCGTCGGGAATGCGAAGTTCATAGTCTCAATAATGGCGTCTCTCTGATTCATCTTATGCTTGACCTCGTTATATCTGGTCGCAATAACGATGGCATAGTCGATGTTTGCACCCATCTGAATAGCCGAGATGATTATATATCCCAGGAAGAACAGGGGCGTTTTCATAAGAGAGGGGATAGAGAAGCTGGTCCAGATTGCTCCCTGAATAACCGCAATGAGAATTACGGGCATTACTGCCGATTTGAAGGAGAAGAGCAGAACGAGCATAACCGTGATAATGGAAACGGCAGTAACCACAACGTTGTCGAGGACGAAGGATTCCTTGAAGTCCTTGGCGGTGGTAGCATTACCGACTGCGTAAACCTCTGCACCGTCGTAATAGCCGCTTGCAATAGCCTTCATCTCGTCGATGAAAGCGAAGGTTCTCTCGTCATCCTCGGGGAGATCGAGGTAAACAACCATACGGCTGTAATTTTCGCCGACCATCATATCCTTTGCGCTCTCCATCTGGCCCTTTGCTCCTGCCAGCATCTCGCCCTCCTCGCCGCCAAGCTCAATTCCAAGCGAATCGATATTGTCGAGCATAAACATAATAACGTCTATGAGGGGGATCTTGTAGGAGTCGATATCGAGCAGATTGCCTATAGAGTCGTTCTGGGTGGCGTAAAGCATAAAGGCTGCACGGCCAAGCTCTACGTCGAGGCCGAGAAGCTCGGAGAACTGTCTTGCGGTAAGCTTATCTGCGAGGCAGTAGCCGTCCATAGCCTCTATGTTGGCAAGGCCCATAGTGCTTGTCACCTCGTCTCTTGCCTCAAGCTCCTCGAGGAGCGCGGCCTCCTTGTCATAATCTCCTGTGGGAACGAGGAGAGCGATCATATTGACAGAGCCGAAGTTCTCGGTGATCATCTTCTTTGCCAGGGTCTGCTCGTTGAGCTTGTTTGACTCAAAGTTGTTGTATCCGTATGCAAAGGGGCATGCGCTGGAAATGACCATCGCCGCTATAATTACTATTAGGAACACGGGGGGGACGATCTTTTTCGTCTTGTACGCGAACTTACCGATAAAGGACATATCGGGAATAAGGCTCTTGTGCTGTGTTCTCATAATCGCAGGGCCGAATACCATAAGCAGTCCGGGCATTACGACAAATACAGACATCATCGCAAGAAGAATAGCCTTGATAAGACATATTGCAAGGTCGGGACCGAGCTTGAACTGCATACAAGCCATTGCCGCCATACCGCCGACGGTGGTGAGCGAGCTGCCAAATACCTCGGGAACTGCGTGGGACAGAGCCTCTACCACAGACTCACGAAGGGGAAGACGCTTGTTCTCGTCTCTGAATCTGTTGATGAGAATAACTGCGTAATCAAGCGACAGCGCCAGCTGAAGAAGGCTGGTAACCGAGTTGGATACAAAGGAGATCTTGCCGAAGATAAAGTTTGTACCCATATTGATGACCATTGCCGCAACAAAGGAGATCATAATTACGGGAACCTCTACCCATGATCTGGAGGTGAAGAAGAGCATTGCCAGGATCATAATACCTGCAACTACTATAATTACACCAATCTCGTCGTCGAGAATTGCGCCCATGGGGTTACCGATATCCGAGCTTACGTAAATATCGTAGCCCGACAGCTCCTCCTTGATCGCATTCAGGGTCGCCTCGCATCTTGCGTCGCTTTGGGGGTATGCCATATTGACGGTGTAGCAGGCAGATGCGTTGTTGTAATGCGCGCTGTCTTCACCGAATTCTACAATAGATACACCCTCGATGCCTTGAATTGTCTTTAGGATAGAATTTGCATCCTCAAGAGTCAGGTTAGCCACCATTATCTGTGCGCTACCGTAAAGGGCAAATTCATCGAACATAATGTCCACTCCGGCCTTGGAGTCGGACTTTTCAGGCAGGAAGGATGACAGATCATTCTCAACCTTAGTCCATCCAACCGAGAATGCCGAGAATATCATTCCGAGAATGACAACTGCGAAAATAATCATTCGCCGGTCTACTATAAATTCGGCAACTCTGTGCATAAAATCGCCTCTGCCGTGTGTCGCTTTTTTCACGTTAACCTCCAAAAAATAAAAAGAACTTGACAAATTTCCACTATAATACTATAATATACGTAAAGAAAACACAACGACTGATTTTATGTAAAAATACAAATTTGGACTTTAGTCCAGAAAGTGTCTAAAAAGCTAGATATGAAAAGGGAATACAGGAATTCAATAAGAACGAAAAAGATGATTCGAGAGGCATTTGCAGAGCTTATCGGTGAGAAGAAAAGAATATCGAATATCAGTGTCAGTGAGCTTGCCGAGAGGGCAGATATTGCAAAAAGCACCTTCTACAATCACTACGACGACGTTTATGCCGTGGCGGATGAGATGATCCGCGAGCTGACCGAGGGTCTTAACTCGATCATCGACGCTATGGAGGCGGATAAAACCAACGATTATACAACCTACGTCAAAAGTATTTTTGCTTTCTTAAGAGAAAACGAGGATCTCTACCGCAAGCTTGCCGAGTCACCGGATGCCGTTTTCTTCATTAATAGAATAAAGCAGGTTGTCACAAGGCGTGTGTTCTCCAATATCTCTTCACCCTTCCTCTCTAAAAACAAGGTGGAGAGGCAGGTGCAGATAACCTTCCTTGCCCACGCCTGCGTTGATACCATGGTTGACTATTTCAAGGGCGATATTGATATGAAATTCGATGATTTTGAGAGAACTATTTTCAAAATCCTTAGCCTTATGATGTGAAAAAGCAGACCGAAAGGTCTGCTTTTTCTTACTTTTATTTACATTATCCCAGTTTTTTCACTATCAAATCAATAGTTTCGCTTTTTCTGACGTTCCACTCTGGTGCGACGAGCATATCCCTCGGGCAATCGCCGGTCAGTCTGTGAATCACTACCTCAGGGGGAAGGTTTTTAAGTATATATGCGACAGCTTCGGTATATTCCTCCTGGCTGATCGGTGTATATTCGCCTCTGCGATATATCTCGGCAAGGACGGTGCCCTCCATAACGTATACCGAGTGGATCTTTACGCCGAAAAGCTTGAAGCGGTTGATATATTCCACCGTATCACGGATACTATCCATATTTTCGCCCGGAAGTCCGACCATAAGATGAACCACCACGGGAATACCGTATTCCCGAAGGATCTCCATAGCATTTTCAAAGGCATCTCTGTGATAGCCTCGGTTAATGATATCTGCGGTTTTGTCGCTTGCGGTCTGAAGTCCAAGCTCGACCCAGACGTCAACCTTCTCTTTGTAAGATGCGATAAGCTCGGCTATCTTTCGATCAATGCAATCGGGTCGTGTGCCAATGGCAAGCACCCTTATCCTTTCGTCAATAAGGGCGGAATCGTACCTCTCCTTTAACATTTCTACGGGTGCGTATGTATTGGTGAAGTTTTGGAAATATGCGACGAAAAGATCCTCCTCCTTTGCAGAGGAAAGAGCATTTTCCACCTGCCGCCTGATTGAAAGACTTGGGTCAATATGCTCTCCTGCGCCACGCTCACCGCAATATATGCAGCCACCGAAGCCACACCTTCCGTCACGGTTCGGGCAGGAGAAACCACCGTCAATACAAATCTTGGAAAGACGTCTGCCGTATTTAGTTCTGAAATATCCGCTAAGGTTGTTGTAAAGCATAACGTCCTCCTTTTTTCTTCCATTTTATCATAAAATAAATAAAAAATCAAGGGTGGGTAATAATTGTTTGAGTTGTGGGGTAAGATAGTATTGCCATAACTCAAAAAGGAGAATAAAATGGATAAGAAACAAGATAAGCTTACAACGGCAAAGACCGAGAAGCATAACGTAAAGAACTATCGCACCGACGCTCTCGGTGCAATCTCGGGCATTAATACACCCGGTATTGATCTTCCTGCCTTCAATCCTCCCGTTCCCAACCGTGCCTGGACGGCAATGCGCCAGGGACTTGACATTGAGGATCTCTCCGAGGAGGAGAAGAGGGATATGTACTACGGCAGAGACAGCCTGTTATAATGAAAAGCCCGCCTTTGCGGGCTTTTCTACGTATTGACAACCCCTCGATTTTGAGTTATAATATGTAAAAAGGAGGGCTGATAATGATTCGTGAATTTTCTGCCAAGGCAAAGCCCAGCAATAAAAAGGCTCATATGCTATTTGCCACCCTGGCATCGGCATCTCTTGCCGTTATTCTTATTTCAATGCTTATTCATAGCTATCGCGGTGTTGTCAGCCTTGTGGGTGCGGCACTGTTTGTTGGCGCAATAGTTATTTATTCAAGATACGTCTCTGCCATTTATTACTACGACGTGACCCATGATAGCGAGGGCACGGCGCTTTTCGTTGTGCGTCAGCTGGTGGGTAAAAGGGAAACGACCCTCTGCCGTATCGCTTTATACGAAATTGTGAAGATCGAGGAGGAGACCCCGAAACAGAGCAGGGAGCACAAGACCCCATACGGCTTCAGGAAATACAGCTATCTTCCGACGATCCTGCCGAAGGTCGCCTACCGCATCACCTCGATGTCGAGATATGAAAAGTCCGAGATCATGATTGAGGCAAGCGGCGAGTTTATCAACCTTCTCCGCTCCTACGCCGCCGAGGCGAGGGAAAACTATACTGAAGAATAAAATCAACCGACTTTTTTAGGTCGGTTTTTCATTTTTCTATTGACATCTTGGTAAATATATTGTATTATTGTATTAGAACAGTAATACAAGAAAGGGGATATTTATGGCGTGGAAATTTGATTCCGACAAGGCGGTCTATCTTCAGGTTGCTGACAGGCTTCGCAAATGGGTCATAAACGGCAGGTACGGTCCCGGGGAGCAGATTCCCACCGTCCGTCAGCTTGCCTTCGATGCGGCGGTGAATCCCAACACCATACAGCACGCCTTTTCCGAGCTTGAGAGGGAGGGATTGATCGAATCCCGAGGCACTCTCGGCAGATTTGTCACCGAGGATTCGGCAAGGATCGCCGAGGCAGGCAGAAAAGAGGCACGCGAGCTTGTTTGTGCTTTTGTCGATGAAATAATCGAGCTTTCTATATCCGAGGAGGAAGCTAACAAACTGATAAAGGAGGCATTTGATGAACGTTTTAGAATGTAAGGGCATTAAAAAGGCCTATAAAAAGGGAAAATACGTCCTTGATGACTTTAATCTCACCATCGGCGGTGGCAGGATTGTCGGACTTCTCGGCCCGAACGGCTGCGGAAAGTCCACTCTGATGAAGCTGATATCCGGACTTCTCACCCCGAACGGCGGTGAAATTCTCGTATGCGGTGAGGAGGTCGGTGACAAGAGCAAGGCGCTCATCTCCTATCTTCCCGAGCGCACCTATTTCAGCTCCCAGCAAAAGGTCTCGGAGCTCGTGGATTTCTTTGCGGATTTCTACACCGATTTTGATACGGAAAAGGCAAACGCTCTACTTGATGACCTGAAAATTGATAAAAATGCAAGGCTGAAGACCCTTTCTAAGGGAACGAAGGAAAAGGTACAGCTTATACTCGTAATGTCCAGGCGTGCAAGACTTTATCTTCTTGACGAGCCTATTGCAGGCGTTGACCCTGCCGCACGAGAGTATATTCTCGGCACTATAGTAGGCAATTACGCAGAGGATTCAACAATAATCATCACAACTCACCTTATAACCGACGTTGAGCAGGTCCTTGACGAGTACGTTTTCCTTTCTCAGAACGGAAAGATCCTCGAGCAGGGCTTGGTTGACGACGTAAGAGGCGAGAGCGGAAAATCTCTTGACGAAAGATTCAGGGAGGTGTTCAGATATGCTCCGTAAGCTTTTGAAATATGACTTTAAATACATATTTAAGATATGGCTGGCTCTGTCGGTGCTTTCGGTTCCGATGTCGGCATTCGGCGGATATTGCGGTCCAATGAGCATCCAGGGGTCTGAGTTCGATGGCTTCTTCATTTTCGGCACTATAGTCTCTATTTTGGTTATTGTCGGTGTAGCCATCATCCCCTTCGTTATGTCGCTTTACAGGTTTTATCTTAACCTATATACCGACGAGGGATACCTGACATTTACACTCCCCGTTAAGAAGTCCGACCTTCTGCTTTCAAAGTTCATTTTCAGTATGTCGACACTGCTTTCTGGTGCGGTAGTCGGTGCAATCGACGGCTTGATCTTCGCCTTTGTCAGTAGTCTTGTAACAGGCCCCTCGACAGATACCAAGCCTGTTATCGTTGATTCAACTGTCTTTCCTTTTTCCTTGGCGGTGCTTCTGATTATGATGTTTTCTGCCGTGGCAGGAATTATGTTTGTTTTCATTATGATCTCCATAGCCTCCAGATTTTCCAAGGTTGGAAGGAGCGTTTTCGCAGTTGCGGTTGTATACGGCGGCGGAATACTTCTTTCAAGCCTTCTCGTGCCCATTCTCACCTTGATGAACAGCAACACCCTTCGTTGGTCTGACATTATCCCCGAAGCTATGGCAAGCGGTGTGACCCTGCTTCTGCTATTTCTTATCGCGGCGTTCTTTGCCGTGCTCGCCACCCTGCTTTATATCGTTGAATATTACATTCTCGATAAGCACCTGAATCTTGCATAAGGAGGGAAGAGCAATGAAAAGAACTAAAATAATTATCGCTATACTAACGGTTATTCTTCTCCTTTCCTCGCTTTCGGTAATCTCCTTTGCTGTAAATGACATCCTTAGTATCGCCGAGGATTATTCCTATATCGAGTACGACGGTGATAAGTATGTAAGAGTGAATCATATGGCAGATGACGTCAGATTCTCCTATGACGGATATCTCGGCTTTTCTCCTGCATATACCGAAAAGCAGAAGACGGAGATTCTTGATGTCGAGCTTTACGGCACAAAATATTATGCTATCAGGCTTTCGGTTGATTTTGTCAACGGTGGGTCTTTCTCTGCACATTATGTCAGGGAGTCTTGTCTTGACGAATATAATGCCGTTGCCTCCCTTACGTCAAGAACTTATTCCCTTTATAAGGGAGTAAACATGTTTGTGTACGGATATCAGCTGTCTGATGAGATCTGTGTTATGCCTGCAAGCCTGCTGATGACCTATGAGAATTATTATCTTGATAGTACAACCGGAGAGCCGAGCTTCTGTTATAAGGAGGCAGGTATTGTAATCGTCGCTCCCGATGGAGAATGTTATTATCTCGATTATGCGGAGAACGGAAGTTCCCATGACATTTTCAGCTTTCTGGATCACGACAATCTGAAGCTACATAAGATAACAGACCCTCTGCTTTGCCATTATCTTACCTGGGATCCTGAGGCTGAGGGAAATAGCAAGACCTTTATCTACGTATCGTCTGTTATGGTCGGCTTGTTCTTCGGCATCCTTCCTCTTGCTCTCGGTATTCTTTGCTTTATGAAGCGCAAGAGCGCAAAGGAGCCCTACAGAAGGCTTTATACTATCCTGATCTCTGCTTGTGCCGTGACGGTAGTTCTGTTAATAATCCTGGCAGCTATCATTTTACCTTATCTATAACGACAATCGAAAGTCGAAATTTTAGAATTTCGACAGCAAATCTCTGATTTGCAAGCAAATTTCGCTCACGAAATTTGACGATTTCTGTTTCAATGATATAGAAACAAAAAGCCCCGTTCGGCTTTTTGTAGGGCTGATTTGTCAGCCCCGAAAAGGCTTTTGCCGCCTTTTCGCCATTCTATAATCATTATAACGAAAAAAAGGCAGAAATGCCCTTTTTTCTATAACAAAACAAAGATTACCGTTATAAAACTAATGCTTTTGCGGTATAGACTTCCTCTCGAAAACAAGGTTGCGACAGCGCAAAAGACCTACGATGCCCCATACCGTGGGAATAAGAAGAAGGATATATCTCATGGGGCTGTCACCGTAAAGCAGGTTGGTTACAATGCCGATGAGGATGCTGAATGAAAAGTAGCCGAGAAGTTTTCCACCGTCGAAGATGTCGGCAAGGCCGGCAGGCTTCAGCAGAAGATATCCAACGCCAAGTGCTCCGATCTGGGAGAGGAGAAGGGCAAGGCCTGCGCCGAGAAATCCGAGGCGTGAAATAAGCGTGTAGTTCAGCAAAACGCAGAGCAAAAGGTTGGTGAGCGAGATCACCGCCGTGTATTTTCCTCTGCCACGATGCACGAGACTTACGGTTGTAACGTAGGATATAAGAGCGAGGGGCGTTGATATGGCAATGGGAAACAGGGCCGGCAGGGCGTCGAGATACTTTTCGGGTGCTAAAAGGCGCATCGCCTCGGGTGCAACCGAGCATAGCCCAAGAGATGTGGCGCAGAAAAGGGCGAACAGCAGATTTACGACACCTCGTATCCGCCCCTCCTCACCGCCGTCAAGCCGCCTGATTATCCAAGGCCCAAGAGCCGAGCCGAGGGATGTCACGGCAAATTGGAGAGCTATGCCAAGCGAGTGGACCACGGCATATTTTGCAAGGGACGCCGCACCCATAAGCTTCGTCACGAAAAGCTTGTCCGCCTGACCCCCGAGGGCGACCGATAGGCTGTGGGGCAATAGGGGAAGGGCGGTGCGAAGCATATACCGTGTCATTTCCTTGCTTGGCCTGCTTTGTCTTCTTAAAATCCTGAACAGCTGAAATGCCGTGATCATCAGCGAAAAAATCAGCATCAGATAGACTCTCACACCAAAGGTACTGCCGTATCTTGTTAGAATGAGAATTGAGAGAATTACGGGCAGGGCAGAGCTGATAATTCCAACCGCCATGACCTCGATATACCTGTATTTGTACCTTGCACGAGCCATTGATACGCCTACTGCGGTGTCACACAGAATTTGAAGGGATATGGGTAGCAAAAAAGTGCTTGGAAGTCCGATATATCCCCAAAATGCAAACAATAGTAGGCAAATAAGCAGGGAAAAGCCGAGGGAAACCCCTAGGGCAGACTTGATAAATCCGTCCTCTTTCCCCTCAAATTTGCTGAGTCCCCGATAAATTGCGCTTCCCGACGAGAAGGCAGAGCATATCACCGAAGCTCCCCCAAGCACGGTCATATATAGGGTGAGCGTACCGTACTCCTCCTCGCTTACAAGTCGGGTGAAAAAGGGGGTAGAGAGCAGACCGATTGCCTTTCCAACCAGGCTCGCCCCAAGGTATACCATAGATGCCCTGGCAGGCAAATTGATTTTCGACACCAGCTCCTTGACCCTCAAAACCGAAATTTCTCCTTTCCAAGTCTCATAAATATGATGAAAACTATTGATTTTCTGCCTTTTTTGTGCTATATTTTTTGTATGTAAATAACTTCCAGGAGAACTATTATGTTTAAATCTGCATATCTTAACGAGCTTATGGAGACCGTCATCAGACGTAATCCCGGTGAGCCCGAATTTCATCAGACTGTCCGTGAGGTGCTTGAGTCCATCGAGCCCGTAATTGAGCAGACTCCCATCTACGTTACCAGCGGTGTTCTCGAGCGTATGGTCGAGCCCGAAAGAATTATCAAGTTCCGTGTTCCGTGGATCAACGACGAGGGCAAGGTTATGGTTAACCGTGGCTTCCGTATTCAGTTTAACAGCGCTATCGGTCCTTACAAGGGAGGTCTTCGCTTCCACCCCTCTGTAAACGAGAGCATTATTAAGTTCCTCGGCTTCGAGCAGACCTTCAAAAACTCTCTTACAGGCCTTCCCATGGGCGGCGGTAAGGGTGGCTCTGACTTCGACCCCAAGGGTAAGAGCGACAACGAGGTTATGCGCTTCTGCCAGAGCTTTATGACCGAGCTTGCAAAGTACATAGGCCCCGATACCGACGTGCCTGCAGGCGATATCGGTGTTGGCGCAAGAGAGGTTGGATATCTCTTTGGTCAGTACAAGCGCCTTCAGAACGAGTTTACCGGTGTTCTCACCGGCAAGGGCATTCCCTACGGCGGCTCTCTCATTCGTCCCGAGGCTACCGGCTACGGCGCTACCTATTACACCGTTGAAATGCTCAAGCATTTCGGTGATACTATCGAGGGCAAGACCTTCGCAATTTCGGGCTTTGGCAACGTTGCCTGGGGCAGCGTGAAGAAGATCACCGAGCTTGGCGGTAAGGTCGTAACTATTTCGGGTCCCGACGGCTACGTTTACGACGAGGAAGGCATTAACACCGAGGAGAAGATCAACTATCTCCTTGAGATGCGTGCGTCCTGCCGTAACAGAGCAGAGGACTATGCCGATAAGTTCGGCGTTCCCTTCTTCAAGGGTGAGAAGCCCTGGGGCGTTAAGGTAGACGTTATCATGCCTTGCGCAACTCAGAACGAGGTTGACCTTGAGGATGCAAAGAAGATCGTTGCAAACGGCGTGAAGTATTACGTCGAGGTTTCCAATATGCCTACCACAAACGAGGCGGTTGCCTATCTTATGGAGCAGGGCGTTATCGTTGCTCCCTCCAAGGCGGTTAACGCAGGCGGCGTTTCGGTTTCGGGTCTTGAGATGAGCCAGAACTCTATGAGATACGGCTGGACCGCAGAGGAGGTTGACCAGAAGCTGAAGATGATCATGAAGAATATCTTTGACGCATCGGTTGCCGCTGCTGAAAAGTACGGTATGCCCGGCAATCTCGTCGCAGGCGCGAACATCGCAGGCTTCATCAAGGTTGCTGATGCCATGCTGGCGCAGGGCGTTGTTTAATATAATTGCATTTATAGAGCCTCACGTTTTTCGTGGGGCTTTTACATATTTTGTTGACAAAAAGCGAAAATTATACTATAATTGAGTAAAACAGCTTACTAAGGAGCAAAAATGAAAGATTACGACGTTATCGCCTTTGACCTTGACGGAACTCTCAGCGATCCCGAGAGAGGCCTGGTTGACGGCTTTATATACGCTTTTAAAAAAATGGGTGTCACCGACTACGGCAGCCGAGAGTCGCTTCGCAGATTCATCGGCCCCTCGCTCTACGTCGTGTGGCAGAATGAATTTGGCTTCAACGAGACCACCGTTGTGGAGGCCATTGAGAAATTCAGAGAGTTTTACAATATATACGGCTGGTGGGACAATAAGGTTTACGACGGCATTCACGAGATGCTGGCTGCCTTGAAGGCGGCGGGTAAAACCATTATCCTCGCTACCTCAAAGCCTGAGGACACCGCCCTCAGAATAATGCGCCTGTTCGGCTTTGATAAGTACTTTGATTTTATGGGCGGAGCTAAGGGCGATAACCGTGATCACAAGTGGCAGGTTCTCGAATACAGTCTTAACGCAGTAGGCGCAGACAGATCCCGTGCCATTATGGTGGGTGACAGAATGTACGATGCCGAGGGCGCAATGATCTGCGGTATCGACAGTCTTGGCGTAAGCTGGGGACACGGCACGGAGGAGGAGCTTGCTACCTGCGGCTTTACCTACGTCGTGGATACTCCCCGTGAGCTCGTTGACCTTTTGATTGATAATAATATATGAAGGGAATTTTTATCATGAGATCTAAAGTCAAATCGATTGTTTCGATAATCCTCGTTCTTCTTACGATGCTTGGCGTGATTTCCGTAACATCCTTTGCAGCCAAGGGGGATGCGACCATTTATCTTACGCCAAACGCCAACTGGCTGAAGGATAATGCAAGATTTGCTTTATACACCTGGATCGACGGCGGAGATTATCAATGGATAGATATGACCGACGATGACGGTGACGGGGTTTATCAGGCGACCCTTCCCGGTGGATATACAAATATCATCTTCTGCCGCATGGATCCCAACAAACCCAACGGATGGAGCGACAACAAGACCTGGAATCAGACAAACGATCTTATCTACGACGGCGTTAACAACCATTACACCATCGGCTCCGCCGCCTGGAGCAACGGCGAGGGCAAGTGGTCTGTTTACGATTCCAATGCCTGTGCCCACAAATACGATGAGAATAGCATCTGTACCAAGTGTGGGGCAGAGCTGTTCTACATAGTTGCAGGCTATCTCTACAAAAACGGCGACGTCTATGCCGATGGTGATAACACCACCATTTTCGGCTCTAAGTGGGACGTGACGGATGAGAATAACAGAATGAAATACGACCCTGCCTACGGCTGCTACGTTATAATTTACGAGAACGTTGCCAAGGGTGAATACGCCTTCAAGGTGGCTGAGAACAAGAGCTGGGACGTATCCTACGGCGACGACGGTGATAACTGCCACCTGATGGTTGAGGAGGACGGCAGCATGGTCGTAATCACTCTGAAGGACGGCAAGGTGACCTTTGCATCAGACTGTATCAATGCCCCGGAGGATCCCGAGCAAAAGCCTGATGACGCTCCGGACGGTGAGATGGATAGCGAGGAAAATAACGAGCCTCCCGTAAAAAAACTTAACTTTTTCCAGAAAATATGGCTTGCGATCACCAATTTCTTCAAAAAGCTTTTCGGCATGAAATAGGCTGACATCGGATAAAACACGCAAAAAGAGACGCTTCGGCGTCTCTTTTTTTCGATAGGATCATCTGTTTGACATATGACAAATACCCAAAATGAATTGTGCAACATTGCCAAAAAAATACAATTTGACTAAAACATATTGTATTATTTTCCTAAGTGTGTTATAATACTTTCGGCGTGAACAAAAATAAAATAAAGAAAGGAAGATTTTATGAGAAACACACGCAAAATTATTGTAGCTCTCCTTGTGCTTATGACACTTATGGTGAGCATGTTCGCTGTTACTGCCAATGCAGCTGCAGGCCAGACCTGGACCGTTGCGGGTTCCCAGGCTCTTTGCGGTAGCAACTGGAGTACAACCGACAAGAACAATGATATGACATATGATGCAGCTACTGATTCCTATGTCAAGATTTACACCAACGTTAAGGCTGGAACCTATGAGTTCAAGTGCGCAAAGAACCACGCTTGGGGCACTGCTTATCCCAGTTCTAACTACAACCTTAAGGTTGCAAAGGATGGTAGTACAGTTACCATTACTCTTAAGGGCACTACCGTAAAGGCGGTTGTTGAGGCTCCCTCCTGCAACCACGTTTATGAGGTTACCGCTCAGACCGTTACCTGTGTAGCGGCAGGAACCAGAACATGGACTTGCTCGGTTTGCTCCGACTCTTATACAGAGAATCTTGCAGCTCTTGGTCACCGCTACGGTGAAGACGGCAAGTGCAAGGCTTGCGATGCTACAACTACAGTTGTAAAGGTTTATGTTGACAACGCTGCAAATTGGGCAAACGTTTATTGCTACGCTTGGGCTACCGATCCTTACGTTGCATGGCCCGGTGAGGCTATGGAGAAGGGCGAAGACGGCCTTTACTTCTACGTAGTTCCCAAATCTTGTGTAAATATTATCTTCAATAACGGCGAGGGAACTCAGTCCGCTGACCTCAAGACTCCCACTACCAATGCGGTTGTTTACAACAACGCGGGTAAGACATGGGCAGAGAAGGGTGAAGAGGTTGAAATTCCCGACGTTACCTACATTGTAGCAGGTAATGCCACTCTCACCGGTTTCGATTGGAACCCCAATCAGACCGCAAACATTATGACCCTTGGCGAAGACGGTCTCTACACTAAGGTTTACGAGAACGTTGCAGCAGGTAAGCATGAGTTCAAGGTTGTTCAGGATGGCGACTGGAACCTTTGCTGGGGTGACCCTGCAAATACCGCAGGCGGTAACAACTACGTTATCGATGTTGTTGGCGGTAGCAAGGTAACCATTACCTTTAACCCTGCGAACAAGGAAGTTAAGTGCACCGTTGAGGCTCCCGAGACTCCCGTTGCAGATACATACACCGTTTCCGGTACTATTTGTCCCGACGGTCAGTGGAATCTTGACGACGACCTTATGACTCTCGGTGATGATGGCATCTACTCCATCACCTACACCGACGTTAAGAAGGGCGGTTATAGCTTCAAGGTATTCAAGAACCGTTCTTGGGATAACGGCTATAGTGACGGTAACGAAAACTACGACTGCTTCATTAAGTATGATGGCAGCGTTGTAACAATTAAGTTTGACCCCGCAACCTCTACTATTACTCACGAGGTTTACTACAACGACGAGCAGGTTATCGTTTACATTGTTGCAGGTTCTTCCAGCCTTCTTGGCAGCAACTGGGCACATACCGATCTTAACAATGAGATGACCAAGCTCGAGGATGGCAAGTATCAGCTTGTCATTGAAAATGCAGCAGCAGGCAGCCACACTCTCAAGGTTGTTAAGGACGGTAACTGGGATATCGCAGCTTGCGGCGCACCCGACGGTACTGACTATGCCCTTGAAGTTGCAACCGCAGGCAGCAAGGTAACCATTACCTACGATCCCGCAGCTCACGCTATTACTCACACCGTTGAGGCTCCTCACGTACACTCCTATGAGGCAGATGTAACTGCTCCTACTTGTACTACCGCAGGCTTCACCACCTACACTTGTGCATGTGGCGATAGCTACACCGGTGACGAGGTTGCAGCAACCGGTCACTCCTTCTCCGAGGGTAAGTGCACTGTTTGTGAGGCAGAGGATCCCGATTATGTTCCTGAGCAGCCTGAGACCGATCCCACTAAGATCTTCTTCAACGAAGATATTATTGCAAGCGGAACTAACGGCTTCTACAGCTTCACCACAAGCAAGAAGGCTGACGTTACTGCAAAGATCGACGGCATCGTTTACGATGCAGGTCTTAAGTTCAATTCCTCCGGATACCTTACCTTCACTCCTGAGCATGACGGTACTGTTACCATGTACTTTGCACACGCAAACGGTGAAGGCAGCAACACCATCTACATCATTACTCTCGACGCTGAGGGCAATGAGCTTACCAAGGAGTACGTTACCATCGAGACTCAGGTTTCCGACGAGAACAACGAGTATTCCACCGTTAGCTTCAATGTAGTAGCTGGTGCAAACTACAAGCTTACCAGAAAGTCTACCGAGAGCACTCTGTTCGCAGTTATCTACGAGGCAGCTGAGGCTCCCGTTGAGCCCCCTCACGTGAACACTCTCGTTGTTGGCGATACCAACAAGATCGTTGTTGACGGTGATACACTTAATGAAGCCGGTCTTCCCATTGAATGGGTTGCTTTCGTAGCAGACGAAAAGGCACACTATGAGTTCGTTGGCACCAACGGCGCGCTTGTATTCATCTTTGATGCAGAGCTTAATCTTCTTTGCGGAGGTACAGGTAAGGCTGACCTTGAGGCCGGCACATACCTTATCTGCATAGGTGGCGGCGTAGTTGGCGAGTTCAACGTTGCAGTTAGCAAGTCTGAGATTCCCGAAACTCCCGTTGATCCTCCCGTTGAACCTCCCGTAACTCCCGAGTATCCTGCACTTCAGGTAGGCGAGAACACCGTTACCATCGACGGTTCCGTAGTAAACCTTACCGGTAATGCAATCGCATGGTATGAGTTCACTGTTGAGACCGCTGGCACTTATGCAATCGTAAGCGATGATCTTAATGGTTACTTCTACTCTAAGCCTGACATCGGCGACTTCGCAGCATGCGTATGTGGCTTCAAGGGTGTTGCAGATCTCGAGCCCGGCAAGTACTACATTTGCGTAGGTAAGGACGGCAAGACCGGTGAGTTCTCCGTTTCTATCGTTACCGGTGAGATTGAGGCTCCCGCTTCCAACACCGTAGTTCTTGGCGAGAACAAGTACGTTCTTAACGCACCTCTCCTTGCTATCGGCTACGAGTTCGTTACCTTCACCGCTGAAAAGGCTGGTTGGTACACCATTTCCGGTGTAGATCCTGTTACCTTCTTCATCTGGCCCGACTACCCCAACGTTGCAGTAACCGATATTCCTACCACCGCTCCTTATGTTTGGAACGTTAAGCTTGATAATAGCGGATTCGAGGAGTCCTTCACTGTATATCTTGAGGCAGGCGTTTACGCAGTTGGCTTCAGATATGACTTCGCAGAGGTTGGTGAGTATGAGTACACCATCACCTATTCTGAGACCGATCCTGACGCTACCGAGGAGCCTCCCGTAGAGAATCCTCCCGTAGTTGTGCCCGAGCTTACTCTCTTCGAGAAGATTATGCTTGCTATCAAGAACTTCTTCGCACAGATCTCTGCTTGGTTCGAGAACCTTTTCGCAGGTCTTAAGAAGTAATTTCTAAAAAAAATTAGAGAGACGCTTTTGCGTCTCTCTTTTTTAATGTTGAACAAATGCCTTTGTTCAACATTGACAAAAATTCTCTTTTATATAAAAATATATTGTTTTATTTTTTTACTTGTGATATAATAGCTTAGAGTATTATAAATATAATATGTGAAAGGATAATACAATGAAAAACAGCACACGCAAAATACTTCTTGCTCTTCTTCTTGTGTTTACAATGATGATGAGCCTTGCTACCGTTTCTTCCTTTGCGGCAGAAGAGGGTAGTGAAGAGACAGTAACCATTTATTTCCAGAACAACTGGCTCTGGTCTGACGTTTCCTGCTACTATTGGGGTACCAGCAACGACCCCCAGTGGCCCGGCAACGCTATGACCAAGATCGATAACGATGGCACTTATGACATCTATTCCTTCGAGGTTCCCGTTGGCGTTACAGGTATCGTTATTAACGGCATCAAGAATGACGGCTCGGGTACTCTTGATCAGACTCCCGACATTACCGAGGGCATCGTTGAGGGTGCCGGCTGGTGTATGATGTGGGATAACGGTAACATTGCACAGCCCTATAGCTACAATGGATCCGGCAATCCTACAACTCCTCCCGTAACTCCCCCTGCAGGTGACAACGACGATGAATTCGTTGATCCCTTCACCTCCTACACCGTAGCAGGTACTCCTGATCTCTGCGGTACCGAGTGGGATGTTTCCAATATCGATAACGACCTTACTCTCGGTGAGGACGGCATCTACAGCATTACATATTCCAACGTTCCCGCAGGCACTCACAAGTTCAAGGTTGCTGCAGATCACAGCTGGGACAACGCTTGGCCCGGTTCTGACTATTCCTTCACCCTTAGCGAGGCGTGCGACGTAACTATCAAGTTCAATCCTCAGACTCAGAAGGTTGAGGTTGTTGCCGATAAGCTTACAACCCCCGAGATTCCCTCTGACGGCGTATACACCGTTGCAGGTCAGGCTGCGCTTTGCGGTTCCGACTGGAGTACCGGCGATACATTTAACGATATGACTCTCAATGCCGAGACCGGTCTTTACGAGAAGACCTTTACCGGCATCCCCGCAGGCAGCTACGAGTGTAAGGTAGTTCTTAACCACTCCTGGGACGTTGCTTACGGTGGAGATAGCGGCGAGTATGGAAACTACGGCTTTACCATCGACGAGGAGCTTAACGTTACCATTACCTTCGATCCCGTAGCTTGCGTAGTATCTCACTACACCTCTGCTTCTACCGGTGCCGGTGATCGTCCTCAGCCCGAGAAGCCTGAAATCGACTACGATGAGACCTTTACCCTCTATCTTAGCAATAGCGCTAACTGGGAAAATCCCATGGTTTACTACTGGACCCTCGGTTCTGCAGACCAGAACGCAAATTGGCCCGGTCAGGCTATGGAGTGGGATGGCGAGACCCTTCTTTACTACGTAGAGGTTCCCACCTATTACGTTAACATCATCTTCAACGACGGCAACGGTGTTCAGACCGCTGACCTTGTTATCCCCGGTGACGGCGGTATCTTTGATAACGTTACTAACGAGTGGGGACACATTGATAGCTTCACTCCTCCTAAAGCTCCCGAGAATACTACCGAGGACGTAACCGTTTACGTTAGCGATGATCTCGGCTGGAACGATATTTACATTTACTACTGGGATGAGAGCGGTAGTGAGGCAGTTGCATGGCCCGGTATCCCCATGGAGGTAGGCGAGGATGGTCTCTTCTACCACACCATTCCCGCAGGCTATTCCAACGTAATCTTCAATAACGGCGGATCTTGGGAGGACGGAACTCTCCTGCAGACCCTCGACCTCAACATTCCTAAGGATGATAAGGTTTATTACAACACCTCCGCTGACGGCGACAAGGGTTGGTCCGCAGGCGCAAGCCAGGGCGGCGACCAGGGCGAAGGCGAGCAGGGCGGTAACCAGGGCGGTGACCAGGGTGATATCACTCCTCCTGTTGACGATCAGCCCAAGGGCGAGATGACCTTCCTTCAGAAGATGGCAAAGGCTCTTCTCCTCCTCCTCAGACAGATCGAGGAATTCTTCAAGAATCTTATTCCTGCTCCCAAGCAGTAATTTCCGCTTCTGAGCAATAAAAAATGGCAACCGAACGGTTGCCATTTTTTTTATTTTACGTATACCTTTTTCATTCTCATTGCAATCTTGGGTCTGTCACTGTAATCGGTGGGAATGGATGCTATCTCGTCAACGACCTCCATACCGCTTGTTACCTTACCGAACGCTGCGTACTGACCGTCAAGGTGGGGAGCGTTTGCGTGCATGATAAAGAACTGGCTGGATGCGGAGTTGGGATTGTAGGCTCTTGCCATAGAGATAACGCCACGGGTGTGTTTTATGGGGTTGTCAAAGCCGTTTGCCTTGAATTCGCCGACGATATTTTCCTTAGAGCCGCCCATTCCGTTGCCCTGGGGGTCTCCGCCCTGGATCATAAATCCGGGAATAACTCTGTGGAAGATAAGACCGTCGTAAAAGCCCTGACCGACAAGCTTCAAGAAGTTTGCAACAGTTTTGGGAGCTGCCTCGGGGTAGAGCTCAAGCTCGATAATACCACCGTTTTCCATTTCAATTACTACCATTTTTTGTTTCTCCTTTATGTGAGTTATTATTTTTGATAAATGTGTTTATACTTTAATAAAAGACTTTTTTGGGGGAAATATGAAGGAAAAGCTAAATAATATATTCATTTTTTCTCTCGGCTTGCTTTCCCTTGGGGCGCTGGTATTCATAGGTGTGAAGTACCTGCTTCCCCTTCTTTTACCCTTTGTTTTTGCTTGGACCGTGGTGGCGGTCACAAAGGGTGGGGCAGAGAGCCTTGCGGATAAAATGAAAATACCGAGAAAAATAGTTCGCCTTGTGACCTCGCTTACGCTGGTTATAATTCTGTCGCTGGGGCTTGGCGTTATTATCTGGAGATCAACCTCCGCCCTTATGCGCTTCCTTACCGATATCGGTGAAAGCAACGGCATCTTCAGCCTTCTTGAGGAGCTTTTCTCGGCTGAGAAGCCTGCGCTCGGAGGTATTATTCCCGAGGAGATCGCCGGTCTTATCGGCAACTCGCTTGACGGTCTCATATCCTCTGCGCTAACTGCAGTCGGCAGCACTGCCACACACCTGGTCGGAGCCTTGCCAACGGCATTTCTTTTCCTTTTGGTGACCGTTATCTCAATAGTCTATTTTGCCATTGATTACGAGTCTATTTGCAAATTCATTATAGCGCTTCTTCCCGAGAAGCTAAGCCGCCGCCTTGCCGACCTCCGTCGGGGTGCGGTCTCGGTCATTGGCAAATATCTCCGCTCTTACGCCTTGATCATGCTCATAACCTATCTTACGATATTTATAGGACTTACGTTGCTCAGGGTAGATCATAGCCCTATTATAGCTCTTTTAATCGCTTTTCTCGATATTCTGCCTGTGTTGGGCGTTGGAACGGTGCTGGTGCCATGGAGCCTTGTTTCCTTTGCTCTGGGTGATAAATTCCTCGGCATAGGACTTCTTATACTCTTTGTTGTAAACGCCGTTCTAAGACAGTTCCTTGAGCCTAAGATTCTTGGTAAAAGCCTGAATATTCACCCGATAATCTCTCTCGGGGCAATATACCTTGGCTACGCCCTGTTCGGCTTTGCAGGATTGCTTATTCTGCCTCTGGCGGCTATCGTGGTATCGGCATTCTTAAAGAAGGATACCGCCGCCGAAATCGGTTAATTTCTCGTCAGAAAGCGAGATGGCGTCGAAGCCTGCCTCCCTGATAAACGCCTTTATTCTCTCGGCGTCCGGGTGAAGGTCTATGTTCCCAAAGAAGCATACCCTATTATCATACACAAGGCTTGCACCACCGATAAAGCCGTATTCGTGTGGGGGCAGGGAAATGTGCCCCTGGCTTATCAGAAGCGTCTCTACGCCATTTTCCCGAAGCCTGCAAGCTATTCCCTCGTCCGATGTTATTGCCCGACCGCCAAATGTCAACGTAACGCATGCAGGATAGCCTTGATTTGTGTGAACAAGCTGAAGTCCCGAAGACCTCGCATATTCCTTGATTCCCTCCGAGACGGTCATTGTGTTGCAGAAAATCTTGTCACCGATAACCAGAGCGTTCATGCTGCAATCCAAGGGATATTTCGGGCCTCGCAGGTCTGCGGTAAAGCTGATTTTCACCTCGGGGCAATATTCTCTTATATCACTGAAAATATATGCCGCTCCGTCGCAGTAATCCGCCGTGGTAATTATCTGCCCTTCGTGGTGGAAGAGCAGGGTATCAGGGTGTGATCTCACCGCCTCACCGAGGCAGGCGTCTTTAGGCAGCCTTACAGGCTGAAGTCCTGCTTTTAATAGGGATCTCTCGATTTTCTCAGAAATCCTCTCGTCAACTAAAACAATTCTCATAATTCAGGTAATTAAAAAACTCTGCCGCGAAGCAGAGTTTTTTAATCATTAAGCGCGCTCGATCTTTCCGGAACGAAGGCAACGAGAGCAAACGTAAACGGTAGTGTTGGAACCGTTAACTACTGCCTTAACCCTACGAATGTTGGGCTTCCAGGTTCTGTTGGTCTTACGGTTGGAGTGAGACACGTTGTGTCCAAAGGTAACGCCCTTACCGCAGATACTGCATTTAGCCATTTTGACACCTCCAAAAATCCCGCTCATAGGAGCGTAATTTTATATAAAATTTATTTGTTTGCATAATTCAGCGAGGATTATTATACCATATAACTTTGTAAATTGCAAGGGTTTTTTGAAATTTTTTTACTATTTTTTTCATATATTTAAGAGTACGCATAAAACGGAGGAAAAAAGCACAATGAGCCATACGAAAAAGTTTATAAAAAGCGGAATACTTATGACAACCGTAGGTCTTGCAATGAGAACTGCTGCCATGCTTTTTGGTGCTTTCGTCTCCCGTACCGTTGGCGCAGAGGGAACGGGGCTTTACACTCTCGTTATGACCGCCTATTCCTTTGCCATAACCTTCGCCACCTCGGGCATCAGCCTGACGGTAACCCGATTGGTTGCCTCGGCTATCGGGGAGGGCAGAGAGGATAGGGTTGGTGGCATTTTGCGCAGTGCTTTTCTTTACTCTCTGGTTTTCGGTGTCTTGGCAACCTTCGGTCTTTTCAAGGGCGCAAATTATATAGGTTTAAAGCTGCTTGGAGACGATCGGACCGCAACCTCCTTGAGAATTCTTGCCTTTTCGCTTATACCTGCAGCCCTTTCCTCGGTTCTGGCAGGCTATTTCGTGGGTGTCAAGCGTGTAGCCTTTAACGCCGTGGCAACTGTCTTCTGCCAGCTGGTTAAAATGGCTGTCACCGTAGCACTGCTGTTCCGCCTCGCACCCTACGGTATGGTGAGCGCAGTTGCAGGTCTTTGCCTTGGCATAAGTCTCACAGAAACCATCGGTTGCCTTCTGATTTTTATCGAATTCTTATACGACAGGCGAAAGCACGCTGTGAGAAATAAGCAACGGCATAATGAACTCAGGGGAGTGGTGGGCATGGCTGCACCACTGGCGTTATCAGCCTATGTAAGATCAATTTTGCTTAACGTAGAGCATATCCTTATACCCCGTAAGCTTCGGGAGGGCGGTGAGAGCAGGGCAGAGGCATATTCTCATTACGGCATTCTACACGGTATGGCGTTACCGCTGGTCACCTATCCAATGTCACCGCTTTCCTCATTTGCAGGTCTTCTGGTGCCTGAGTTTGCTGAGGACGCCGCCGCAGGCAGGAGAGAAAGAATGAGCCGTGTGGCAAGCCGTGCGCTGAATCTGACCCTGGCATACTCCACTCTTTGCGCCGTATATCTCTACGCCTTTTCGGGCGAGCTTGGCTATCTCGTATATAAGTCCTACGATGCAGGATATTACATAGCCGTCCTTGCACCGGTCGTGCCTATTATGTTCTTAGATCACGTTACCGATTCAATGCTGAAGGGAATAGGTGAGCAGGTGTTCTCTATGTGGGTCAATATATCCGATTCGCTGGTCTCTGTCATTCTGGTATGTCTTCTGATTCCAAGAATGGGGATAATGGGATACGCCGTTGTTATAGTAATAATGGAAGGATATAATTTTGTCCTTTCCTTCCTTAGATTATCTAAGAGGGTGAAGTTTAAAATAGACGTTCTTCCATCGCTTCTGTGTTTTGCGGCAGCTATACTGTCGGTAATTATTTCTGATTCGCTTTTCAGATACGGGGGCTCGTCGGCAACCGCTCTGTGGGTGGTGTTGAAGATGATTTTTGCGCTCTCCACCTTCGTATTTTGCACCGCAATGTGGCAAATTTTATCAAAAAATAAAAGAACCGTTCTGAGCAAATAACAGCTCGGAACGGTTCTTACTGTAAATTATAGTTGTCAAATTAAGGATTTTTGCAGCGAATTACTTAAAAAAGCTCTGCTGCTTATCGTCGGTTTCGTTGTCCTCGTCGTCGGAGTCTGCGTCGTCCTCCTCGTCCTCACGCTTATCGAGAACGTGTACAGATTCAACGCGTCTGCCGTCCATTTCAAGGACCTCAACGGCAACGCCGTGCTCCTCGAAGGTGTCACCAACCTCGGGGATCTTACCGAGAACCTCCATCGCCCATCCGCCGACGGTTACTGCGTCGATCTCATCGCCAAGGTCGATGTCAAGCTCGTCAAAGAGCTTTTCGGTGTTGGCTTTACCCGATACTACATATTCGTTCTCGCCAACCTCCTTGATCTCCTCGATTATTTCGTCGTGCTCATCCCAGATCTCGCCGACGATCTCCTCGAGAATATCCTCAAGTGTAACTATACCTGCGGTAGAGCCGAACTCGTCGGTAACCACCGCCATGTGAAGCTGCTTTTCCTGAAGCTCTTTCATAAGCTCGTTTACGGGCTGTGTCTTTGCTACGTAAATAACAGGCTTGATGATCTCCTCGAGAGCAACGTTGGTTTTGTATGCAACTGTGTAGAAGTCCTTGTAGTAGAGAATACCGACCACGTTGTCAATATCACCGTCATAGACGGGAAGTCTGGAGTAGCCAGACTCTGAGAAGGTCTTTGCAACAGTCTCCTTGTCTGCGCCGACGGGTAGAGCGGTGATGTCGATTCGGGGTGTGAAGATATCGCCGACCTCAAGGTCGCCGAACTCGATTGCACTCTTGATAAGGTCGCTTTCTTCCTTATCAATGTCGCCCTCCTCCTCGGCTTCCTTGATGATGGAGATAAGCTCCTCTTCTGTCATACCCTGGTCTTCATTCTTCTTGAACAGCTTGGCGAGAAGCTTCTGCCAGCCGTTGAAAATGATAATGAAGGGGAAGAGAATCACCCTTACAAAGTTAATGATAGGTGCTGAAAACAGCACGAAGCTTTCGGGATTGTATTTTGCTATGGTCTTGGGAGAGATCTCACCGAAGACAAGTATCACTACCGTCAGTACGGCTGTTGAAACCGTTGCCGCAAGGTCCTGATTGATGATCAGCTTTGCAAATAGCAGGGTTGCCATAGCAGAGGCAAGAATATTAACGATATTATTGCCGATAAGTATTGCGGAAATGAGGGAATCGTAGTTGTCGGAGAGACGGAGAGCAAGAGCAGCCTTTTTGTTACCCTTTTCTGCCATATTCTTTACACGAATACGGTTAAAGGTCGAGAATGCAGTCTCCGTAGCTGAGAAGTAGGCGGAAAGAAGTACACAAACAACTATGATTATTATGTGAATTTCCATGATTTGTTTTTTGATTTATACCTTTCAATTTTGTTTGTTATTTTGTTTTACAACGCTCGGTTTCTGTCGGAAAAACAGCAAAAAAAGGCATAACCGTACCCCAAAGGTGTGCGGCTAAGCCTGAATATAACGATTATTTACGGAACTCTTAAAGCAAGTGTTCCCGTCGCCGTCGTCCATATTTCCTCCAAATCAGAATTGCCAAAGCATTATACGCAGAATATGATATCACATTTTTGGCATAAAGTCAAGGACTTTTCATTATTTTCTTCGTTTTTTAACTTTTTCTTGACATTTTATGCATAAAATGGTAAAATGTTTCCAGTAAAAAATGGAGGAGCTCCGATGGTTTGCGCTTTCACAGGACACAGAAAAATACCGCCCGAGCATAGACAGGGTCTTACCGAGCTTTTGCAGAGCGCAATAGCCCACGCATACGACCTTGGCTGCCGTAAATTCATCGCAGGCGGAGCCTTGGGCTTTGACACCGAGGCTGCACGTGAGGTTATCAGATTTCGCATCTCCCACCCCGACGTGCATCTGGCGCTTTATCTCCCCTGCATAGGGCAGGATATCAGCTGGTCGGATCGCCAGCGTGCTCTCTACGATTATACTCTCAACTGCGCAAACGAGGTGAGATACGTCTCCGAAAACTACGATCCCGACTGTATGCGCCGCCGTAATTACGCCATGGCAGAGGAGTGCGATATATTGATCGCATACGCTTCAACTCCCAGAAGCGGCTCGGGTCAGACCGTGCGCCGTGCTATGGAGCTTGGCAAGGAAATATATAATTTGTATCCTCTACTGAAGGAATAAAACAGGGCAGACCGACAGGTCTGCTCTTTCTTTACAAAAAATTAATTATAAATGCGCATATATATATTGACAACGCCCCGACTTTATTGTAAAATATTAATAATATAATAAATTAGGAGCGTTTTATGGATAAGACAAAACAGCTTGAGCTTAAGCGAATAGCCAACAACCTTCGCATAAGCATAATTGAGGAGGTCTACAATGCAAAGTGCGGTCATCCCGGTGGATCTCTTTCTATTGCAGACATTATGACCTATCTTTATTTCGTCGAGATGAATATTGATCCCGCTGATCCGAGAAAGGTTGACAGGGATAGATTCGTTCTTTCAAAGGGACACACCGCCCCCGCACTTTATGCGGCTCTTGCGGAACGTGGCTTCTTCCCCAAGGAGGATCTGAAAACGCTCAGAAAGACGGCATCCTACCTTCAGGGTCACCCCGATATGAAGGGTGTGCCCGGCGTTGATATGAGCACCGGTTCGCTGGGTCAGGGAATCTCCACCGCCTGCGGTATGGCTCTCTCTGCGAAAATATCGGGCGAGGATTATCGCGTCTATACCGTTCTCGGTGACGGTGAGAGCGAGGAGGGCCAGGTATGGGAGGCGGCTATGTTTGCCGCACATTACAAGCTTGATAACCTCGTTGCCATACTCGACCTTAACGGTCTTCAGATCGACGGACCTATTACCGAGGTTATGAATCCCACTCCTCACGACGAGAAGTTCCTTGCCTTCGGCTGGAACGTGATCACTATAGACGCCCACGATTTCGATCAGATCGAGTCTGCTCTGAAGCAGGCGAGGGAAACCAAGGGTAAGCCTACCGCTATTATTGCAAAATCCACCAAGGGAAAGGGTGTCTCCTATATGGAGAACGCCTGCGAATGGCATGGCCAGGCACCCAAGGAGGATCTCTACAAGGTTGCAATAGCAGACCTTTCGGCGATCGAAGAAGAGTTGAAGTAAGGAGGAAGGCGAGATGGCAGATAAAAAAGCAACCAGAGAAGGCTTTGGCGCGGCCCTTGCCGCCCTCGGCGAAAAATATGATTTTGTGGTTCTCGACGCAGACCTTGCGGCGGCAACCAAGACGGGTGTGTTCAAGAAGAAATATCCCGAGAGATTCTTCGACTGCGGTATTGCCGAGGGCAATATGATGGGTGTGGCGGCAGGCCTTGCTGCTACGGGTAAGAAGGTGTTTGCCGCTTCCTTTGCTATGTTTGCGGCAGGCAGATCCTACGAGCAGATCAGAAATTCCATCGGTTACCCTCACCTGAACGTAAATATCGTTGGTACGCACGCCTCCATCACGGTTGGCGAGGACGGTGCTACCCATCAGTGCAGTGAGGACCTTGCGCTTATGCGTACGATCCCCGGTATGACGGTCATCTGTCCTGCAGATTCCACCGAGGCGTATGCTGCCGTTGAGGCGGTTCTCAATTACGAGGGACCCTGCTACCTGAGATTCGGCAGATTCCCCGTTCCCACTCTCACCGACGAGCTTCTCCCCGACTACAAGTTTGAGATCGGCAAGGGAATCCTGTACAGAGAGGGAAGTGACGTAAGTATAGTTGCAAACGGCTATATGGTTCACCTAGCGCTGGAGGCGGCTGATATTCTTGCTGCCGAGGGCATTTCAGCCGAGGTCATCAATATTCATACCGTAAAGCCTCTTGACAAAGAGCTTATTGAAAAGAGTGCGAGAAAGTGCGGTGCGGTGGTTACCGCCGAGGAGCATAGCATTGTTGGCGGTCTTGGTGCTGCGGTATGCGAGAGTCTCTGCGAGAGCTATCCCGTGCCTGTGCTTCGAATAGGCGTTGAGGATAAGTTCGGCAGAAGCGGTCAGGTTCCCGAGCTTCTTGAAATTTACGGTCTTACGGCAGATAATATCGCAAATAAGGCGAGAGCCGCCGTTAAGATGAAAAGATAATAGGACAAGAGAGGACGATAAAAATGAGTAGAGTACTTTTGAAGCTCTCCGGTGAGGCTCTTTCGGGAGCAAACGGTGAGATATATAACGCATCCTTCGTTGACGAGGTTGCAGCCTCCCTCAAGGCATGCCTTGATAAGGGTCACGAGGTTGCGGTAGTTGTTGGTGCAGGTAATATCTGGCGTGGCAGATCGGGCGGTGAAATGGATAGAGTAGACGCTGACAGAATGGGTATGCTCGCCACAGTTATCAATGCTATTTGTCTTAAAGACGCTATTATCCGTGCAGGTGCCGAGGCCGTGGTTATGACCTCCGTACCTATGGCACCCTTTGCCGAGAATTATTCCTCCGACGCTGCAAAGCGTGCACTTTCTGCAGGAAAGATCGTTGTTTTCGGTGCAGGACTTGGCATTCCCTTCCTCTCCACCGACACCACAGGTGCGGTAAGAGCTGCGGAGATCGAGGCCGACGCTATTCTTATGGCTAAGAACGTTGATTACATATATACCGATGACCCCAGAAAGAACCCCGATGCAAAGCCTCTCAAGAACATTAAGGCAAGCGAGGTTCTTGCAAGAAATCTCAAGGCTATGGACGCTACTGCGACTGCATTCTGCCTCTCGGTTGGTATGCCCGTTAAGGTGTTTGGCCTTGCAAAGGCGGAGGATATTCTCCGCGCGGTATCCGGCGAGCACGTTGGTACCGTGATTACGGCTGAATAAAATAAAAATTTAAATAATATAATAATTTGAAAGGTGCAACGATTATGAAACTCGACACTAAAATTTATGAAGAAAAGATGAAGAAGACCATTGCGTCCTATTCCGAGAATCTCTCCACCATCAGAGCGGGCAGAGCAAACCCCGACGTACTTAAAAAGATCAACGTAGACTACTACGGTGCTCCCACACAGATCACATCTATCGCAGAGGTTAAGGTTACCGATGCTCGTACTATTACCATTACCGCATGGGATAAGTCTATCATGAAGGGTATTGAGAAGGCTATTCTTACCTCCGATCTCGGCATTAACCCTCAGAACGACGGCTCCTGCATTCGTCTTTCCTTCCCTCCCACAACCGAGGAGCGCAGAAAGGAGCTTTCCAAGCAGATCTCCAAGATGGGTGAGGATGCAAAGGTTGCTATCCGTAACATCCGCCGTGATGCGAACGATAAGGTTAAGGCAGATAAGAAAAATTCTGTTATGACCGAGGACGAGGCTAAGATCTCTGATAAGAATATTCAGGACCTTACCGATAAGTACATCAAGGAAATTGACAACGTTACCGCGGCTAAGACCAAGGAGATCATGGAGATCTAATCTCAAAGAAAGAGGAAAAAATTGGCTAAGAAGGAATTAAAGGGCAATGGAGTGGACTCTGTTGCAATAATAATGGATGGAAACGGAAGATGGGCAAAGGCGAGAGGTCTTGCCCGTACCGAGGGACACAAGGCTGGCGCAAAGGCAACCGCAGGTGTTCTGAAGCTCTTCCGTGAATACGATATACATCATCTTACTCTTTACGCTTTTTCTACCGAAAATTGGAGAAGGCCTAAGGAGGAGGTCGATGCGCTCATGGATCTTATTTATCGTTACATCGACGACGTCGTTCTCAAGACAATCAAGAGGGAAGGGGACATCTGCGTCAGATTTATCGGTGATAAGTCGGTGCTTTCCGAAAAGCTCCGTAACAAGTGTATTGAGGCTGAGGAGCTGGCTAAGGATAAAGCGTACGTTTGTAATGTAGCCTTGAATTACGGCGGCCGCGACGAGATCGTTCACGCTGCAAATATGGCTATTGCCGACGGACATACCACCCTTACCGAGGAGATCCTTTCGAGATATATGTATACCGCAGGCTCTCCCGACCCTGATATCGTCATCAGAACGGGAGGAGATTTCCGTATCTCCAACTTCCTTCTTTGGCAGAGCGCATATTCTGAATTTATAATACTGGATACCTTATGGCCCGACTTCGGGAAATCTGATATTGACAGAGTGATCAAGGAGTTCAAATCACGTAAGCGCCGTTTCGGCGGCCTTGATCCCGAGGACGGAGAAAGCGAGGTCTAAAAATGAAACAAAGAACAATAACATCGGTGGCTATTCTTGCGTATATGCTCCTGGTGGTATTATTTTCAAAATACATCGTTTACCCCATAGTTATAGCACTCTTCACTCTCAGTGCCGTGCATGAAATACAGAAGGTTATCGGCGTTAACAAGAAGCTTTTGATTGCCGTTCCTGCCTGCATTATGGCGGTGGCATTTCCCACTTTTGCGTATTTCGTGACGATCGATAACGCAAATGAGTTTCTTCTCATTCTCTTTGCAGCGATGTTCATCTACCTTCTTTGGGTGATGGCAATCAGCATTTTCTCCAAGGGAAATATTTCCTTTAAAACCATATCCGAGACCTTTGTTACAACGATATACGTGGTCGTATCCTTCACGTCGCTTTCGCTTCTCAGATATCTTGACCGTGACTGCGGTGTGTTTGCGGTAGTACTCGTGTTTATCGTTGCGTGGGTCTGCGACGTATTTGCTTACGCTGTCGGTATGCTTATCGGCAAGCATAAGCTCATTCCCGAGATCAGTCCTAAGAAGACTGTTGAGGGATCTATCGGAGGAATTCTTTTCTCCGCTTTGGCATGTATTATCTACGGCCTCTGCCTTGAGATCATGGTAGACGGCATGACTGTAAATTACGTGGTTCTCGGACTCATCGGCGCAATTCTGTCGGTGGTGTCTCAGCTTGGCGATCTCACCGCCTCTATGATCAAGCGTGAATACGGTGTGAAGGATTATGGCAAGCTCTTCCCGGGTCACGGTGGAGTTATGGACAGATTTGACTCTGTTCTTGCCGTATCAACCATTCTTCTCATCATCTGTTTGGTTATCCCGCCCTTCGTAATTGCTTAACTAATGCCGCCTCGCAAAGGGGCGGCTTTTAAAAGCGAGGTTTATATGAGTAAGACTATTGCAATCCTCGGTGCGACCGGTTCTGTGGGCATTCAGGCACAGCAGGTTGCGAGAGCGAGAGGATATAAAATAGATTTGATTACCGCAGGCTCAAATTATAAGGCTGCGGAGGCTGCTGCGCGCGAGTTTCGTCCCCGTGTGGTAGCAATGGCAGACGAGATGGCTGCACGCCGACTTGCCGTAATGCTTCGTGACACGGGTATAAAGGTCACGTCGGGCAGGGCAGGTATCTGTGAGGCTATTGCTTCAAGCTCTGCCGAAACAGTGGTGAACGCCATTCTTGGCGAGGCAGGTCTTGCACCCACCCTTGCCACCATACAGGCAGGGAAGAGACTTGCTCTTGCTAACAAGGAGTCGCTTGTTATTGCAGGCGAGCTGGTTATGAAGTTTGCCGCTGAGCGTGGCGTGGAGATCATACCCGTTGACAGCGAGCATTCTGCAATTTTCCAGTCCATGAAGTCGGGAAAGTCCTGCGAGGTCAAGAAGCTTATTCTCACCGCATCGGGCGGACCCTTCTACGGCAGAAGCCGTGCCGACCTTCAGCGCATCACCCTTGCCGAGACTCTGGCGCACCCCACCTGGAAAATGGGAAAGAAGATCACCGTCGATTCCGCAACCCTTATGAACAAGGGCTTTGAGGTTATTGAGGCGGCGCATCTTTTCTCGGTTTCACCCGACAAAATTGAGGTAGTTATTCACCGTGAGAGCATACTTCACTCTGCGGTTGAGTACGTTGATAACAGCATAATCGGTGAGTTTTCTCAACCCGATATGCGTATGTGCGTGCAGTACGCTGTGGACTATCCCGACAGAGTGCAGGGCTGCGTCGAGCCGCTGGATCTTTTTGCCCTTGGCAAAATGACCTTTGCTAAGCCCGATACCTACACCTTCCCTCTGCTTGATCTGGCGAAATCCGCCTTCTTCGCAGGCGGAGCCTGCCCTGCGGTGGTGAACGCCGCCGACGAGATCGCCGTGGAGGCATTCCTTAACGAGAAGATCTCCTTCGCCGCCATTCCCGACGTGGTTATCCGCACCTATCAGGCGCTTGGTGGAGCAAGGTATGCAAAGACGCTTGAGGACATCATCGGCTACGACAGAGAAGCACGCAAAATAGCAAAAGAATACACTTAGGAGATACTTAATTGGAGCTTATTAAAACCGTTTTGATAGCCATATTCGTCTTTGGCTTCCTTATTTTCATTCACGAGTTCGGACACTATATTTTCGCAAGAATCTTCAAGGTTACCATAACCGAGTTCTCTATCGGTATGGGCCCGAAGCTTGTTTGGTACGATTCCAAAAAGACGGGAATCAAATACGCCCTTTCCGCAATTCCCATCGGAGGCTACGTTGCTATGGTGGGTGAGGACAGCGAGAGCGATGATCCCAACGCATTTAACAAAAAGCCTGCCTGGCAGAGGCTTATTATCACCGTGGCAGGCGCTGCGGTTAACCTTGTTGCAGGCCTTCTCGCTATTATAATCATAGCGTCGGCTACCAACATCGGTTCAACTACGGTTGCCGCCTTTCCCGAGACCGAGTATATTGTTAGTTCCAAGGATTCGGGACTTATGGAGGGAGATACCATTATAAGTGTGGATGGCAAGAGGGTAAAAATGCTCGATCAGCTTTCCTACGAGATTATGCGCCGTGGTAACGAGCCGGTTGATCTCGTCGTGCTTCGTGACGGGGTTGAGGTTACTCTTAACGACGTAAAATTCCCCACAGACGAGGCGGAGGGTCAGACCTTCGGTATGATGGACTTCCAGGTTTACAGAATTGAGAAGAATTTTGGAAGGGTGCTTGGCTACTCCTTCTCAAAGGCATTTCTCATCGTAAGAATGTGCTGGGAATCCATAATCGACCTTATTACCGGAAGATATACCATTGCGGCAGTCTCGGGTCCCGTTGGAATTTCAGAGGCAATAGGCACTGCGGCAAATGCAGGTGCTCTGTCGCTGCTTAATATTACAGCACTTATCAGCATGAATCTTGGCGTTATGAACCTTCTTCCTCTTCCTGCCCTTGACGGTGGAAGAACGCTTATGATACTCATTGAGATGATCACGAGAAAGAAGATCCCTGCGAAGATCGAGTCTACTATCAATGCCGTCGGCCTTATGGTTCTTCTCGGCCTCTCGGCAATAATTATGGTAAAGGATATCTTTGGACTTTTCAGTTAAGGAGATTTAGGCTTGAAATACAACGACTACAGAAGGCAGAGCCGTGAGGTGAAGGTCGGTGGCATTGGTATTGGCGGAAACAACAGAATTTCCATTCAGTCGATGACAAACACCGATACACACGATCTGGAGGCGACTTATAACCAGGTGCGCCGACTTGAGGAGGCAGGCTGCGATATTATAAGAATCACCGCCCCCGACCTTGATTCGGTATCTACCTTTGCCGCCCTTAAAGCTCGCGGAGTGAAGGCTCCACTGGTTGCTGACATTCATTTCGACTATAAGATCGCTCTTGCCGTAGCAAAGGCAGGGGTTGATAAAATACGCATTAATCCCGGTAATATCGGTGATAAGGACAAAATTCGCCAGGTAGTAGAGGCATGCCGTGAGAGGTCTATTCCCATAAGAATTGGGGTGAACTCGGGCTCTCTTGAAAAAACTATTCTGGCAAAATACGGCTCTCCCACAGCTGAGGCACTTGCCGAGTCGGCGCTGTATCATGCGTCGCTTCTCCGTGAGATGGATTTTTCGGATATTCTTATCTCGGTGAAGTCCTCTGACGTTATGACGATGATCCGTGCTAACCGCATTCTTGCCGAGAAGACCGACTATCCTCTCCACCTTGGCGTTACCGAGGCAGGAGCGAGAACGAGGGCTCTTGTAAAAAGCTCTATCGGTGTTGGCACCCTCCTTGCCGAGGGCATCGGAGACACTCTGAGAATATCGCTTACCGACGATCCCGTAGAGGAGATCGCCGCAGCCAGGGCAATTCTCGATTCGCTCTCACTTTCGGAGTGCGGCGGTATGGATATCGTCTCCTGTCCCACCTGCGGAAGGACGAAGATCGACCTTATCGGCCTCCTTTCTGAGTTTGAGGATAGGGTAAAGATCGAAGGACTTGACCGCAAGAATATAAAGGTCGCTCTTATGGGTTGCGTTGTAAACGGACCGGGCGAAGCCCGTGAGGCTGATATCGGAATCGCAGGCGGTAAGGGAGAGGCTCTGCTCTTTAAAAAGGGCGAGATTATCAGAAAAATTGACGAAAATCATCTGATCGACGAGCTGATCTCGGAGATCAGAGAAATGTAATAAAACAAAGAATAACTACGAAAAACATAGAAAGGAAAGGAAAAATGCAGGGCGAGAAAAGGTTTTTTGACGTCTTTTCAAGATATAAACCCCAAGAGGAAAAGCGTGCTCTTTTAGAGCGTGGCTATAACGCGCGCTTCCGCTACACAAAGGATCCTATGCGCGTTGAGGTAGACCTTTCCTTTAACAGTCACGAGGATGCTGAATTAATATACGAGATCGAGGACGAGTGCCGTGAGCTTTACTCGGCTGAGTCCTTCAAAATCCTTCCCCATTTCACCCCCGAATGCTTTGAGATGAGCCGCTTTGACGAGATAACCTGCGAGGCTGCCCTTTGCGGTGCTGTGACAAACGGCTTCTTTACAGGTGCGAGCTATCTTGACGACGGTGAGAAGATCACCATTTCCATACCCTTCTGTGATGCAGGCGTTGACTTCGTGAGAAGCTCGGGTGCGGAGGATATACTCTCAAATATCCTTTATAGCAGATACTCCATCAGGCGTGAGATAAAGGTTGTTTGCGGTGAGGGCGCAGATCAGCGCCATAACCATTGGGAGGAGAGAAGGAAGCAGAAGCTTGCCGAGGCAGAGCAGCAGAGCCGTGAGCAGTTTGTTGAAAAACAGCGAAAGCTTGCCGAGGAGCGTGAGGAAATGCTTCGCCGCACCGACCCCACCTATGATTTCGAGGCAAAGAGCGGTATATCCTCTGCCACGGGTACGGTAGAGGCTATCGGTGAGAGCAGCTATAAAATGGGCGCTACCACCTATAATTTTGAGAAGAGCGAGCCTATCTACGGCGATGATTTTGCCGTTGGTATTCCTACGCCGCTTTCCGATGCTCCCAATTCTAAGGGACGAGCTACCTTCCTTGGCACTATCTTTGACGTTTCGATGAAGGAGACTCGTGCAGGCGACAAAACCAACTGCACCATAGGCGTTTCTGACGGCGCATCTGCGATTTACATAAAGAAAACCCTTCCTAACGAGGAGCTCGATTGGATCAAGGGGCTGAAAAGCGGAACTCACGTTGCTATTGCAGGCAGGGTGATGCAGGACAAGTTTGATAACGAGCCCTTCCTCTCTCCCATTGCTATAAAGAAGATATCCACCCTTCAGCGTATGGATAATGCTCCCGAAAAGCGTGTCGAGCTTCATCTGCATACCAACATGTCGCAGATGGATGCCATCATCACACCTAAGGAACTTGTTGACACCGCTCTCAGGTGGGGACATAAGGCCATTGCCGTCACCGACCACGGTAACGTTCAGGCATTCCCCGAGGTTATGCTTGCGCTTGAAAAATCCAAGTCCGACCTCAAGATCCTATACGGTACCGAGGCATATTTCGTAAACGACACCGCAAAGTGTATTTTCGGTAAGAGCTATCCCGCCTTTGACGACGAGATGGTCGTTTTCGATATTGAGACCACAGGTCTTTCCAACCGTACCTGCAAGATCATCGAGATCGGTGCGGTTAAGATCAAGGGCGGAAAGATTATCGATAAATTCGATATTTTCGTTGACCCCGAGACCCCTATTCCCGAGGAAATAACCAAGCTTACCTCTATAACTGATGCCGACGTTAAGGGCGCACCCAAGGAGCGAGAGGCTCTTGAACAGTTCTTCGCCTTTGCAGGAGAGGAGCTTCTTATTGCCCACAACGCAAACTTCGATATCGGCTTTATCAGGGTTGCCGCAGAGAGACAGGAAATTCCCTTTAACAACCCCTATCTCGACACCCTGGGACTTTCAAGATACGTAAATCCCGAGCTTAAAAACCATAAGCTCGATACCATAGTTGAATACTACAACATAGGCGAGTTCCATCACCACAGAGCATCGGATGATGCCGAGGTGCTGGCGCATATCTTTATTGAGATGCTTTCCCGACTCAGGAAGGAGGGTATTCTCGACTTCGAGGGTGCGATCTCCGCAATGAGCGAGAAGGTTGACCCGGTGAAGCTGAACGCCTACCATATGATCATCTTTGCCAAAAACAAGGAGGGTCTTAAAAATCTTTATAAGCTTATCTCCTACAGCTATCTCAATTATTACGGCGGCTTCGGCAGACAGAAGAAGGTACCCCGTATGCCTAAGACGGTTGTAGAGCAGCACAGAGACGGACTTATTATCGGCTCTGCATGCGTTTCGGGTGAGCTTTATAACGCCATCCTTGACGGTAAAAAGCAGGATGAGCTTGAGGAGATAGCTTCCTTCTACGACTACCTTGAGATACAGCCTATCTGTAATAACCGCTTCCTTATTGAGGAGGGTAGGGTGGCAGACGATGATGCTCTGAGGGATATAAACCGCCGCATCTACGAGCTTGGAAAGAAGCTTGGCAAGCCTGTCTGCGCAACCTGTGACGCCCACTTCGTTAACGAGGAGGACGAGATATATCGCCGCATCCTTCTTGCTGGTATGAAGTTCAAGGACGCAGACCGTCCCGAGCCAATCTATCTTCGTACCACAAGCGAGATGCTCGCTGAATTTTCCTACCTTGGCGAGGAGGTCGCCCGTGAGGTGGTTATAACCAATCCCAATAAGATCGCAGATATGTGCGAGAAGATCAGACCTATTCCCGAGGGCAGATACGAGCCCGACCTTCCGGGCGCAAAGGAGGAGCTTGTTAACTCCTGCTGGCAGCGTGCCCACGATTGGTATGGCGACGATCTTCCCGAGGTGGTTGAAAAGCGCCTTGAAAAGGAGCTTACCTCTATTATCAACAACGGCTTTGCGGTGCTTTATATGATCGCCGTTAAGCTGGTTGCATATTCTGAGAGTCTTGGTTACCAGGTTGGCTCACGTGGCTCGGTAGGCTCATCCTTCGTTGCCACCATGTCGGGTATTTCCGAGGTTAACCCCCTTCCGCCACATTACAGATGTCTGAAGTGCCGTTATTCCGAGTTTATTACCGACGGCTCGGTTGGCTCAGGCTTTGACCTTCCCGACAAAAAGTGTCCCGTCTGCGGTGAAATGCTTTATCAGGACGGTCACGATATTCCCTTCGAGACCTTCCTCGGCTTCTACGGTGATAAGTCCCCTGATATCGACCTGAACTTCTCGGGTGACGTGCAGGGCAAGGTACATAAGTATACCGAGGAGCTCTTCGGTCACGGCCACGTGTTCCGTGCAGGAACTACGACGGGTCTTGCTGATAAGACCGCCTGGGGCTATATCGCAAAATACCTTGAGGACAAGCGTATAAAGATCCCCAAGGCGCAGATTGGCTATATGGCGACCAGAATTATGGGTATCAAGAAGACCACGGGTCAGCATCCCGGCGGTATTATAGTTGTGCCTAACGAGTATGATATTTACGATTTCACACCCGTTCAGCACCCTGCCGACGACCCCAATGCCGACACGGTCACCACCCACTTCCAGTTCTCCTACCTTCACGATACTATTCTGAAGCTGGACGAGCTTGGACACGATATTCCCACCAAGTATAAAATGCTTGAGAGATATACCAACACCAGCGTTCTTGACGTTAAGATGAACGACAAGACCGTCTACGAGCTCTTCGAGTCTACAAAGCCTCTTGGCATCACACCTGCCGACATTGGCGGCAGCCAGCTTGCTACCTTCGGTATTCCCGAGTTCGGTACGAGATTCCTTCAGCAGGTTCTTGTTGAGGCAAAGCCAAAGACCTTTGCAGACCTTGTGCAGATCTCGGGTCTTACCCACGGCACCGACGTGTGGCTCGGTAACGCCCAGGAGCTTATTAAGGCAGGCACCTGCGGAATTTCCGAGGTTGTTGGAACACGTGACAGTATTATGCTGTATCTTATCGCTCACGGTATGGAGAGTAAGCTTTCCTTCGATATTATGGAGTCGGTAAGAAAGGGTAAGGGACTGAAGCCTGATTGGGAGGCTGCCATGATCGAGCACGACGTACCCGATTGGTATATCTGGTCCTGTAAGAAGATAAAATACATGTTCCCGAAGGCACACGCCGCCGCATACGTTATGTCGGCTATCCGTCTTGCCTGGTATAAGATCTACTATCCTATGGAGTTCTACGCAGCATTCCTTACGGTTGCACCGGGTGGCTTCGATGCCGAGATCGTCGGCAAGGGCTATGAGGGCGTAAATGCGGCGATCAAGGAGATTGAGGATAAGGGTAATGACGCCAGCCAGAAGGAGCACCAGACCTGCCAGACCCTCTATCTTGTAAGAGAGGCGTTGGCGAGAGGCGTTAAATTCCTTAACGTTGATCTGAAGAAATCCGATGCCACAGCATTCCTTCCCGAAAACGGTAAGATCAGAATGCCATTTAACTCTTTGCCCGGACTCGGCGATACCGCTGCAGATAAGATAATTGAGGCAAGGGATAAATACGACATCTATTCCGTTCAGGAGCTTCGTGAGCATACGGGTATTTCCAAGACGGTGATCGAGCTTTTGCGCAGAAATCACGTTCTTGACGGACTTTCGGAGACAAATCAGTTCTCTATGTTCTAAATAAAAAAGCAAAATCGGGTGATTTTCACCCGATTTTGTAAATTATAGTGTTCATTTTAGTTGATAAATAGCAAAAATAGTAGAATTAAGGCGCATTCACGGTCGCCGTTTTTTGAAAATAGCAGAAATCCTGCTACGGCGAGTATCAGCAGCTCCTCTGTCCCGATCTTAGGCATCTTTATGCTGTCAAGGAAGGGAAGCGATACGTTACCGAACAGACCTGACATCAAGGGGATCGAGCTTACCTTTTCGACCTCTGCGTTGCTTTGGGGCGGCTCCTTTTCGGCGTCGGCTTGCGCCACTTCCTGAAAGGCAGTTCCGTCGTAACCTTCGGGTATGATTTGTCGGTTTTCCTCTTCGGGGTAATAGCTTCTTGAATACATGGCGTCACCTCGATCTCATTACGTCAAGAATATCTGCTATGGTTATCATGGAATCTATTGCCTTTGCTCGCTCGCCCGATACGTAGGGCTTCAGCGCTCCGAGAAGCCTTGCTCTCTCATTTCTTCCGTCACGCCTTGGCTCGTATGTATCGGCTGATACGCTTTGGACCTCTGGAGTCTCGGATACAGGCTCCGATTCGCTCAGCTTCGTGTCACTCCCTTTCGCAAGGGCGGAGATCTGTTCGATCAGTTGTGGGTTTTCCATGATCAAGCCTACGATTTTACCAACGTCCAGGTTTTCCTTTTCGCTCATATCATTTACCTCGCCTGAGACGGTTTACCACACGCATTGCATCTGCAATATTGATTTTATCGCTCCTTACCGCATCTCGCATTTTCTGAAGCTCGCTGTGTGGGGGAGTTTCCTTGGGTAGACTATAGCCCAGACTGTCTGCGATCCTCACGACCTCACACCAGAGCTTGTCGTCGGGAAGGGCAGCGAGAGCCTCCAGCTTTTCTTTATCGAATCTCATATAATTCTCCTTTCGACAGTACTAATAAAATTATATGAAATCTATTTTGGGTGGTTACAATTATGAAGTGTCTCGTTTTTTCGGACTCCCACGGTGATAGCATGGCAATTCGCCGTGCTATGAGCATTCATCCCGATGCCGAGGTGGTCTTTTTCCTCGGTGACGGTCTATCCGACCTTGAGCCGTATCTTAAAAATAAAGATATCGCCTTTCTTGCCGTCCGTGGCAACTGTGACAGGGAGTTTACTCTCGGTGATGCCTTGGTGAAAAAGACCGACAGTATAAAAATAGAAGGCCGCCGAGTAGTTTTCACTCACGGCGACCTTTACGGTGTAAAATATGGTCTTGACGGCGTCAAGAAGCTTGCTTGGGAGAGCTTTGCCGACGTAGTTCTTTTCGGACATACTCACCAGCCTCTTGAAACCTACGTTCCCACCGAGGAGGGGGGATATTATCTCTTCAACCCAGGCGCTCTCGGTGGGTATAAATCAAGCTACGGGGTAATGATGATTACCGATTCAGGGATATTACTCTCCCACGGTAGCCTTTAATTCAAGAAGTCTTGCTGTAATTTTCTCTGCAAGGCTGTTGCAGATATCTGTGATCTCGGAAAGCTCCTCGCCCTCTGCCATAATTCGGATAAGGGGCTCGGTGCCCGAGGGACGGATAACGAGTCTGCCACCGTCGCGAAGCAGCTCCTCTCCCCATGCGATGTGGGAGAGAATGACCTCGTCGGTCTTGAACAGCTCCTTTTCACGGCTATTCGCCGTAATATTTACCATATACTGAGGATATTTTCTCATAACTGCGGCGAGGTCACTAAGATCTTTGCCGCTTTCCTTTACTCTGGAAAGCAGGGCAACTGCCGTAAGCTGACCGTCACCCGTGGTGGCGTATCTGCCGAGAATAAGATGACCCGACTGCTCGCCGCCAATGTCGTATCCGCACTCGTTCATCTTTTCGAGAACGTATCTGTCGCCAACCTTGGTGGCGAAGAAATTAAGACCGTTCTTTTCGCAGAACTTTCTGAGTCCGAGATTGCTCATTATAGTACCAACGATGGTATTATCTTTAAGCTCACCACGCTCTCTCAGCCAAAGTCCGATTATCGCCATGATAAAATCACCGTCGATAACGTTGCCGTTTCGGTCTATTGCGAGGCATCTGTCTGCGTCGCCGTCAAAGGCGAGTCCAAGATCCAGATTTTGATCCTTTACAAGCTGAATAAGGTTTTCGAGATGGGTCGAACCGCAGTTCAAGTTAATATTTGTGCCGTTTGGCTTGTCGGAAATGACCGTGCAATTAGCACCAAGGCCCGTGAATATTCTCTCTGCGGTAACCGACGATGAGCCGTTCGCACAGTCGATTCCTATGTTCAACCCTTCGAGGGAGATGCCGAAGCTTGCGATTATATACTCGGCGTACTCGTCGATAGCCGAGTCAAACTGCGTAAGCTTGCCGCCCTCTGCTGAATTGTGAGGTCTGCCGATAAGCGCCTCAATCTCATCCTCCATAGCGTCCGAGAGCTTGAAGCCGTCGCCGCCAAAGATCTTGATTCCGTTGTACTGATATGGGTTGTGGGATGCGGAGATCATAACTCCGGCATCAAAGCTATGTTTTTTAACTAGGTAGGCCACCGCAGGGGTGGAGCATACGCCGATTATGGCAGCCTCACCGCCAACAGAGCAGATACCCTCAGCGATCTTATCACAAAGCCAGCCCGAGGATTCTCTTGTGTCCATACCTATAAGCACACGAGTGCTTTCGCCCTTGCCGAGCACGACCGTAAGGGCAGAGCCGACCTCCTTTGCAAGATCGGCGGTAAGCTCCTCGCCTGCAACGCCGCGAATACCGTCAGTTCCAAAAAGCCGTGACATTATCAGGTCTCCTATCCATAATAGTGTGTCCGTCGTAAACCTTGTTTCCGGGAAGAACTCCCTTGACCATTACGAGGGGATAAATGAGCGTTCCACGTCCGATTATAGTACCGGGGCAGAGCACTGCGCTGCAGCCGACCTCGGCAAAGTCACCGAGACATACGCCGAATTTTGTAAGATTTGTTGCAACCCCCTCGACAGAGATCTTTCCTTTGTCAAGTCTGAGGTTAGATGCTATCGCTCCCGCACTCATATGTCCGCGGTGACCGATAATACTGTCGCCAACGTAGTTGTAGTGGGGAAGCTGTGCACGGTCAAAGACAATGCAGTTTTTAAGCTCGGTGGAGTTGCCGATAACGGCATCGTCACCAACGAGAACGCTTCCTCTGACGAAAGCACCGGGTCTTACCTCGGTTCTGTGACCGATGATGGTAGGGCCAACGATGGTCGTATTCGGCCAGATCTTTGCATCCTTTGCGATATATACGTCCTCGGAAATCTTTTCATAGGAGTCATCAAGCTTATCAAACAGGCTCTTTACAAATTCCTTGATCTTAGGTATCGCCTCGTAGGGATATTCGCACTCACTGAGCAGGGGCTCTGCCTTGGTGTGCGATAAATCAAAAAGTTCGATAGTTCTTGGAATGTTATTCATTGTATTTGCCTTTCATTAAGAATAGGATAGCGATATTATATCACTTTTTGTCGTATTTGTCAAGTATTTGCTTCATTGTTTCATTTTATATTATATTACACCTACCGTTCCTTGACAATAGCCAATACAAAACACTTGCTTTTTTCGTTATTTTATGCTAAAATAATAAGTTGATAAGAAAAATGAAAGGAGATCCCACCGTGAGCATTAATATGACCCCACAAAGGAAGCGGCAAAGTGACGGTATTCCACGCCCGAAAACCCTGCGTGAAATTCCTTCCTATATATCTAAATTAGTGTCGGGATTCTTTAAACGACTCCTTTACATAGTATCTCTGGTTTGGGAGGCGGCGCCCTTCCTTCTTCTGGCAATGGTGTTCCTTTGCCTGTTTGACGGTATTTTGCCCGTTATTGGTGCTTATATTTCAAAGGATCTTCTTAACGAGGTATCCTCGCTTATTCTCTCAACTCAGATTGGCAGTATAAATCAGGACGTTATTGTGGCACTGAAGCCGCTTATCTTCCTGTTTGTCCTATACTTCGTATATCTTCTTCTGAAGAAGCTTTTTGCAAGGCTTAATACTATGGTTACCAACATAGCAGGCGAGCTGGTGGTAAATCATATCAGACTGAAGATCATCAACAAGGCGAAGGACGTGGATATGGCATCCTTTGACCGTCCCGAGTTTTATGAGAAGCTGGAGAATGCCAACCGAGAGGCAGGTATGCGCCCCATACAGATACTCTCAGCCACCTTCAGCGTTATCAGCGCATCTATCAGCGTGGTCTCCTTCGTTGCAGTCCTTGCAACTCTTAGCCCTCTTGCACCTGTTGCCATTGTCGTTGCCGCAATTCCCGGTGCGACGGTGAATTATCTCTACCGTGCGAGAAGCTTCAGATACCTTCGTGCCCATTCCAAGGAGAGACGTCAGATGACCTACTACTCCGAGGTAATGATCAATAAGGATATGGCAAAGGAGGTTAAAATCCTCGGCCTCGGCGACACCCTTATTGCAAGATATAAGGCGGTCTTCAAGAGATATTACGAGGGCCTTAAAAAGCTTATCGTTAAGGAAGGTGTGATGCAGCTTGTTGTCGGACTCCTGTCCTCTCTCGTCAGCTGTGCGCTTTTCCTTTACGTCGCATATAACGTTATTTATCATAACGGTGAGATTGGTGATTACTCGCTTTATACAGGCGCTTTAACCTCAATTACGGGCTACGTTACCACCCTCCTTACCGCAACGGCAGTAATCTACGAGGGAACTCTCTTCATCAATAATATGATAGACTTTATGGATGAGGAGCCGGGAGTAATTCCAACTCTTTCCGAGCCCAGAATCCCGAGGAAGGGAACCGAGCATACCATTGAGTTTAAAAACGTATCCTTCAGCTACCCCGGAACCGACAGATACGTTCTGAAAAATATAGATCTGACCTTCAAGACTAACGAGGCGGTCGTTCTCGTCGGACTTAACGGTGCGGGAAAGACTACTCTTATTAAGCTTCTCACCCGTCTTTACGACCCCACCGAGGGTGTGATACTTCTTGACGGCGAGGATATCAGAAGCTATGATATTAAGGCTCTTTACGACCTCTACGGCATTATTTTCCAGGATTTCGGTAAGTATGCCGAGACTGCAAGCGATAATATTTCCTTTGGCGATGCGGATAGGGAAGTGAATCGGGGTGACGTAATTATTGCCGCCCACCACGCAGGTGCCGATGAGTTTATCACAGCCCTTCCTCGTGGATATGAGACCCCCCTGACCCGTCTCTTTGAGGAGGACGGAATTGAACTTTCGGGCGGACAGTGGCAGAAGCTCTCGGTTGCCCGTGCGTTCTATAAGGATTCGGATATCCTTATTCTGGACGAGCCCACCGCATCTCTTGATGCGATTGCCGAGAGAGAGATATTCGACCGTTTTGCCGAGCTTTCAAGGGATAAGCTTACCGTCTTCGTTTCTCACCGACTTTCCAGCGCAGTCGGCGCAGGAAAGATAGTCGTTCTTCGTGACGGCAGCGTGGTAGAGTGCGGTACACACCGCGAGCTTATGGAAAAGCATGGCGATTACCACTACCTCTTCACCACCCAGGCGGAGAAATACGTTGAATAAAATAATACGATGCAAATATGGCGAGACGCATATCAATACGCGTCTCGCCTTTAGATTTTGAGTTTTTTTGTTTTCCAATATGACATTTCTTTTTTGTAACACACTTGTAACGCAGTAGATGTTAAAATGTATACACAAAGGAAAAACCAATAAAAATTATCAACATAGAAAAGGAGAATTATTATGAAAAAGGTTATTCTACTTACTATAATAATCTGTCTTATGGTTTCGGTATTCTGCATCACCGCCATGGCGGCAGAAACAAAGGGCGCAGACGTGCTTGTCGTAAGCGGACAGGATAATGAAGGAAAGCTTGAGAAAATCGCTAGCTACGATGACTTTGAAGCAGGCTGGAACTACGCTATGGGCCTTGCCATCGACGAGGAATACCTCAATAATGAAAATTATACCCGTATTGTGGTAGACCTTCTCGCCGACTGGAAGGCAATAAACGGTGAATTTAGCGACGATATAATTAACGGCAAGGGCTTTAATTGGGATGCTATTTATTTCTACGACAATGCTTGCATTACCCTTAACATGAACGGCCACACCATCGACCGCGGTCTCACAGAGTATGAGTATAATGGTGAGGTTATGTATGTTTCCAACGGAGCCGACGTAATCATCAACGGCGGTAAGGAAGGCGATCCTATCGTTAAGCTTGGTGAGAACCCAGGTGACATCCAGCTCGGTACTATAACCGGTGGCTTTAGCTGCAACGGTGCAGGTGGCATCCACATTAACGATGATGCGAATGTCGTTCTTAATAACGTGATCATTAAGGGCAACTCCGTTGAGGATGACCAGGGCATTGGTATCGCTGTTCATGACGATGCGAACCTCATTATGAATGGCGGTAAGATCGTTAACAACAAGGGCTATAGGGGCGTTCTTGGCGGCGGTATCTACGTTGATGACGCTAGTGCGACTCTTAACGACGTTCTCATTTCTGACAACATCATTACCCACGATTACGTAGGCCGCGGTATTGTCTGCTCCGGCGCAGCCGCATACGTAACCTTCGGTAATCTTACCCTTAATAACTGTACTATTAAGAATAATAGCAGCCCTCGTTTCGGTGGTGCTATCGGTATTCTTATCGGTAACGTTGAGATGAACAACTGTATTGTTACCGGAAACTCTGCCGGCATCGACGGTTCTGCTATACATCTTGACGTCGGTTCTTGTAAAGTCAATGATAGCGACATCACCGGAAACGTAAATACCAACTATGATTCTGTTATATTTGCTGAAAGCGGCGATATAATTCTTAACAACACTAAGTATGACCCCTATATCAGAAAGTTCAGCGCAGGCGAGGTTTATATCAACAACACCGCTTCCGGTCAGGAGCAGACCGCCTCTATCTTTGGCGAGGGCTTTGGCGCAACCATCCTTTCCATCTTAGCTATCATCATCGCGGCCGCAGACATCGGTGTTACCATTTATTATTGTAAGAAAAAGGCTGTACCCACAGCCGATAACACCGCGGAATAAAAACGAAATGCCTATCTCGGAAAAACGAGATAGGCATTTTTATTAACAAACTTTACACAAACTACATAATAACCACCGAAGGTGATTTCATCCTCAATCGAGGATTTCATCGCCTCTGCGATTTATCCGATTTGCCACGGGCAAATCGATTTCATTGAAGATAAGCCCCGCTTATCTTCCCAGTGCTGCCGCACCGATGATACCTGCGTTGTTACCGAGGGTTGCAATTCTGATCTGGCATTTCTTTTCGGCGTGACGAGTGTACTGCTCGTGGGAAACGATAGCAGCCACGGGCTCTGCAATGCCGCTCTTTTCGTTTGAAACGCCGCCGCCTATACAAATGACCTCGGGCTGGAATGCGTTGATAAGGTTGGTGATACCGACCGCAAGGTTGAATATGTACTCGTTTACGATCTCCTCACCGTATCTGTCGCCACGCACCTTGGCGTTAAATGCGGTTCTTGCACTTACCTTGCCCTCACGGTCTGCACAGTCGAAGAGCAGGGAAGGAATGTTCTTTGTTTTAAGCTCACGGATCTTCGCCTTGGTGATATCGGTGAGTGCAGTTGCGGAGCAATATGCCTCCCAGCAGCCGAGTCGACCGCAGGAGCACTGTCTGCCACCCGTATGGATGACCATGTGACCAAGCTCGCCTGCCGCATCGTTGAGACCGCCCGAGAAGATCTTGCCGTTCAGGATAATACCACCGCCGACACCCGTGCCGAGGGTAACCATGATAGAGTTCTTCGTGCCACGGCCTGCGCCTGCAAGGGCTTCGCCGAGAGCCGCCGCATTGGCGTCGTTTGCAAGGTAAACCTTGTCTACGGGAAGATACTTCTTGAAGATATCCGCCATGGGGAAGTTCTTGAAGGGAAGGTTGTTTGCATACTCTACGTAACCGGTCTTCAAAACGACCGTGCCGGGAGTAGCAATTCCAACGTACTGAATATCGTAAAGGCTGAGATCGTTTCTCTCAATAACCTTCTTGGCAAGCTCTGCCATATCACGAACGATTTCCTCTCCGTGGCGATTTGCCAGGGTGGGGCAGGAGTCCTTGTCAATAATGTTCAGCGCATCGTCGCAAAGACCGACCTTGATTCCTGTTCCTCCGAGATCAATACCGATAGTATACATATTATCCTCCGATAATTTTACTTCACCTTAAATTATATATTTATTGGGCTGAAAAGTCAAGATAAAAGGCAAATTTTGTATTTTTGCCGTTATGAAGGTTTTGTTCACAAAAAGTTAACATTTAAATATTTATATACTATTGAAATATCCACAAAAATGGTATACAATAACATCGGTAAAAAATGACGAGAAAAATCGAAAGGAAAAATAAAATACTTTGAGAAGATTCGTATATGCAGATAATGCGGCTACAACACCCGTCAGCCGCGAGGTTATAGACGCTATGCTTCCTTGCTTTGAAAGCGATTGGGGCAACCCCTCAAGCCAGCACTCAAAGGGTATGGAGGCAAAGGACATTCTTGACGATGCACGTGAGAGAATTGCCGCAACCCTCGGCTGCAGTGCCGGTGAGATCTACTTCACCTCCTGCGGTACCGAGGCGGATAACTGGGCTATCCGTGGTGCAGCTATGAGAATGAAGAAGAAGGGAAGAACCCACATCGTTACAAGCAAGATCGAGCATCACGCCGTTCTTCACACCTGCGAGGCGCTGGAGCGTGAGGGCTTCGAGGTAAGCTACTGCGGAGTTGATTCCGACGGTATCGTTGATCTTGACGAGCTTCGCAGCCTCGTTACCGACAAAACTGCCGTTGTTGCCATTATGTATGCCAACAATGAGATCGGAACTATTCAGCCCATTGATGAGATCGTAGAGATCGCACACGAGAAGGGCGCCCTGATGTTTACCGATGCCGTTCAGGCGGTTGGACATATTGACGTTGACCTTTCAAAGACAAATGTTGACATGCTGGCTCTTTCGGGACATAAGATCAATGCTCCCAAGGGCATCGGTCTGCTCTTTATCAGAAAGGGCGTTGTTATCAACAACCTTATTGAGGGCGGCGGTCAGGAAAAGCGTAAGAGAGGCGGTACCGAGAATCTGCCTTATATTGTTGGACTGGCAAAGGCTCTTGAATTAGCAAAGGAAAATCTTAAATATATCCCCGAGATCGAGGCAAAGCGTGACAGACTGATCGAGGGACTTACAAAGATCCCATATTCCTCGCTGAACGGTCACAGAACACGCCGTCTGCCCGGACTTGTTAACGTGGGATTTGAGTTCATCGAGGGCGAGAGTATGCTTATGTGGCTTGATATGGCAGGCATCTGTGCCTCCACAGGCTCCGCCTGCTCCTCCGCATCGCTTGATGCGTCTCACGTTCTGCTTGCCATCGGCGTGCCTCACGAGAAGGCACACGGCTCGCTGAGACTTTCCATCACTCACGAGACAAGCGATGAGGATATTGAATATATTATTGAAAACGTTGCTCCCATTGTTGAGAAGCTCCGTAATATGAGCCCTCTTTGGGAGGAAGTAGTTAAGACAAAGGCATAAGGAGAAAGAAAATGAAGTATAGCGAAAAGGTAATGGACCATTTCACCAACCCCAGAAACGTAGGTGAAATTGAGGATGCCGACGGCGTTGGCGTAGTTGGTAACGCAAAGTGCGGCGATATTATGAAGATGTATCTTAAAATAGACGAGAATGACGTTATCACCGATTGTAAGTTCAAGACCTTCGGTTGCGGTGCGGCTATTGCAACCTCGTCTATGGCGACCGAGCTTGTTAAGGGCCACACCATTGAGGAGGCTCTAAAGCTTACAAACAGTGCTGTCGTTGAGGCGCTGGACGGTCTTCCCCCTGTAAAGGTCCATTGTTCGGTTCTTGCGGAGGAGGCGATTAAGACCGCCGTCGCAGATTACTATAAGAAGATTGGCAGACCGGTTGATTTTGAGACCGAGCTTGACCACGATCACGAGCATTAATGAGAATACTTGTTGGAATCAGCGGGGGTGTGGATAGCGCTCTCGCTGCAAAACGTCTTATGGACCTGGGCCACGAGGTAGAGGGTGCTATCCTCATAATGCACGAGCATACCGACGTCGCTGCCGCTGAGGAGGTCGCAGAGTCTCTGGGAATAAATCTTCATAAGATTTATATTACCTCGGAGTTTCTTGCCGTTATGTCGAACTTCGTCGAGGAATATACCCACGGCAGAACGCCAAATCCTTGCATTATCTGTAACGAGAGGGTGAAGTTCAGCCGCCTATATAACTATGCCGACGTAATGGGATACGACGCTATCGCTACAGGCCATTATGCTTCGGTTAAGAAGATCGGCGATAGATTTGCTCTTGCCATTCCCGAGGATGCTAAGAAGGATCAGACCTATATGTTATACCGTCTGCCTCAAAATATCCTTGAAAAACTGATTCTCCCCTTATCCGAGGGCACAAAACCGCAGATCAGGGCAGAGGCTGAGGAGGCAGGAATTTCTGCCGCAAATCGTACAGACAGCCAGGAGATATGCTTTATTCCCGACGGTGATCACGCGAGGTATATTGAGAGCGTTAAGGGCAAATGTCCGGAGGGCGATTTCGTAGATCCCGAGGGCAACGTTCTCGGTAGGCATAAGGGCATTATCCACTACACGGTAGGTCAGCGCAAGGGTCTTGGAATATCCCTCGGCACCCGTGCCTTCGTCACCGCAATAGATCCCGAGACAAACAGGATCACGCTCTCCACCGATCTTACGGGTAAGTGCAGTCTGTCGGTCAGCGGTATAGTTTATTCGGGTATGGCTGCTCCCACCGAGGAGATAGAGCTGCCCTTTGAGGTAAAGCTCAGATACGGTGCAAGGCCTGTAAAGACGATGGCTCGTCTATACCCCGACGGCAGGGCAGAGCTTAGCTTATCATCCCCTCAGGTCTTTGCTCCCGGTCAGTCAGCGGTACTCTACCGTGACGGCGTGGTTATGCTCGGTGGATTTATTGACTGATCAGCAATATAATATAAATGTAGAAATGTGGGTAAATATGCAGAAAATATGCATATTTATAACACAAATGAAGGACGAATAACAAAAACTTGCAAAAATCACAAAAAAGTGGACGAAAACTATTGACAAATGAAGTAAAAAGTAATATAATAGGTTCATATTTTTATTTTTTTAAGCCTTCAAGGCAGAATGGAGCAAGTTATGAAAAAGTTATTCACCAAAATGTTTTGCCTGATGCTCGTCATCGCACTTCTCGTCCCCACCTTTGCGGCGTGCAAGAAAAAGGGACTTGACGTTCCAAAGTTCTCTGACGATACCATTAAGATCGGTATTTCGGGACCCCTCACGGGCGGAGCTGCGGTATACGGCAAGGCTGTTTACAATAGCGCACAGCTCGCAATAAGCGAGATCAATGCTAACGGAGGACTTAACGGCGTTATGTTCTCTCTTGAAATGTTCGACGACCAGCACAAGCCTGAGCTTGTTTCCACAGGCTACGCAAACCTTATTGAAAAGGGTATGCAGGTCTCTCTCGGTACTGTAACTACCAAGCCCGGCCTTGAGTTCAAGGAGTATGCTAAGGATGATAACATCTTCTTCCTCACTCCCTCGGCATCGGGTGACGACGTTCCCGAGTATTCTAACGGCTTCCAGATGTGCTTTGCAGACTCTAACCAGGGTACTGCATCGGCAGTTTACTTCAACGATAACTACAAGGGCAAGAAGGTAGGTGCCTTCTACAAGTCCGACGATGAGTATTCCACAGGCATTCTTGCAAAGTTTGAGGAGTCTCTTGACGCATCCTTCGGCGAGATCGCAAAGGCGTCCTTCAAGGGTGAGGAGGCTGACTTTAACCAGCAGGTTCAGGCTCTCAAGGATTGCGACGTTATCTTTATGCCCATTTACTACACCCCCGCATCTCAGTTCATGACTGCAGGCAAGGGCGTTGTTAAGGCAAATGCCGTTTACTACGGCTGTGACGGACTTGACGGTATCGATGCTATCGACGGCTTCGACCTTAACTCCATCACTCAGGAGGTTTCCTACCTGTCTCACTTCAACTCCAACGCTACCGACGGTGCTGCTGCCGATTATATTGCAAAGTATAAGGAAAACTTCAACGTTGAGACCGATCCCATTAACCAGTTCGGTGCAGCTGCATACGATTGCGTATATGCTATCTACGAGGCGCTGAAGCAGGCTTGTGACGAGGGTAAGACCATTGACGGCTCTACCTCCGCATCCGAGATTTGTGAGATCCTTACCGCTAAGTTTGCAGGCGGCTTTGAGTTCCACGGTATCACCGGTAAGCCTGAGGCTGACGGCAAGTCCTCTATTTCTTGGACCGAGGACGGATACGTAAACAAGGAAGCTGTTAAGTACGTTGTAAAGAGCGCTACAAATTAATATTAATAACAAAAGACAATTTGCTGACACGGTTTTTGCCGTGCCGGCAATTTGTCATATAAGGGAAAAGGTAAATTCATGGATTTCTTAATAACCCTAGTTAACGGATTGAGCCTTGGTGGGATCTACGCTATGATAGCCCTTGGTTACACTATGGTTTACGGTATTGCAAAAATGCTTAATTTTGCTCACGGTGATATTATCATGGTGGGCGGATACGCAATTCTGGTATTCCTTTCTATCAATCCAATTCTTGCAATCATTTTTTCGGTAATATTCTGTATCATTCTCGGCATTCTGGTTGAGAAGGCAGCCTACCGCCCACTGAGAGGCGCGTCACCTCTTGCGGTGCTGATCACGGCGATCGGTGTCAGCTACTTCCTCCAGAGCCTTGCACAGATAATCTTTGGTGCATCGCCGAAATACGTTACTATCGCCAACCTCGGCAGCGTTAATATCGGCGGTATATCCATCAGCGTGGCTACTATCATAACCCTCGTTGCATCTCTTATCATTATGACGGCTCTCACCTTGTTTGTTAAGTATACCAAGACGGGCAGGGCAATGCTTGCCGTTTCCGAGGATAAGGATGCCGCCCGACTTATGGGTGTAAACGTGAACAACATTATTATGATAACCTTTGCCATAGGCTCGGCATTGGCTGCCCTTGCAGGTCTTTTCAGCCTCCTTCGTGTGCCTACCATAATGCCCACCTACGGTGCTCTCCCGGGCATTAAGGCGTTTACTGCTGCGGTAATCGGCGGTATCGGTTCTATCCCCGGTGCAATGGTCGGTGGTATTCTTCTCGGCGTCGTGGAATGTATCTCCAACTCCATTCCCACCCTTGCCCCCTATACCATGGCTATTGAGTTTGCTATTCTTATAGTTATTCTTCTTGTCAAGCCTACGGGCATTCTCGGTAAGAAGAGAAGGGAGAAGGTATAATGGAAAAGAAGACCAATCTCCTTTCAAATATTAAGTGGAAGTATTTTGTAAGATATGTTATCATTGGCGTAATAGGACTTGTTTTCACTATACTGACCCTTACCACAGGACTGAAGCAGTCCAATTTATATCTCCTTGAGAAGATGACAATAAACGTCACTCTTGCCGTTTCGCTTTCTCTGGTGGTTGGCTTCCTCGGTGAGCTTTCCCTCGGTCACGCGGGCTTTATGTGTGTTGGCGCATACTTCGGCGGCATCACCTCTATGCTCCTTGATCTCAGCGGGGCAGTGAAGGGCGACGGTGTACTCTCCTTCATCATTTCTATGGTAGTCGGTGCTACGGTAGCAGGTATCTGCGGATTTATTATCGGCCTGCCTACCCTCCGTTTGCGAGGCGACTATCTGGCTATCGTAACTCTCGCCTTCGGTGAGATCGTTAAGACTATTTTTGATAACGTTACTTTTGAAATCGGTGGCAAGACCGTCGGCGGTCCTATCGGTATAAGAACACCAAGATTTGATAAGCAGTACTTCTTCATTATCGGCTTCGTTATCGTACTGATCACCACAGCGGTTATTCAGAATCTTATCCGTTCCAAGCACGGCAGAGCTATTACGGCTATCAGAGATAACGAGATCGCCGCCCGTGCAACGGGTATTAACGTAACAAAATACAAGCTTCTCGGCTTCGTTATTTCTGCTATCTTCGCAGGTATCGCAGGCGTAATGTACAGCTTCACCAACTCCAACGTATCCGCAGGACTCTTTGACTATAATAAGTCCATTGAGATATTGGTTATGGTGGTTCTCGGCGGTATGGGCAGCATCAACGGTGCTATTATTTCCGCCACCTTCATCACCTTCCTTGACATCAAGCTTCAGAGCGTGCTGACGGGTGACCTTGCTGTGCTCAGCGATATTATCTACGCCCTTATTCTTATCTGCGTTGTAATTTACAACAATGCTCCCGCCCTTCGTGGATTCAGGGAAAAGTATAATGCAAAGAAGCTTGCCTCGGGTCTGTTCGGTCTCCTTCGTAACAAGCACGGATACGTGGACGACGAGGGCAAGTGGGACAGAGTTCCTACGAAAATCAATATGGACGAGCTGCTCTCCGTTGACGTTGTGCCTATGGAAAGCGTGCTTCAGCCGGACAAGGAGGATAAGCGATGAGCGAATACGTACTTGAAACACGTGATCTCGGCATATCCTTCGGCGGCTTAAAGGCTGTGCAGAACGTAAATCTCAGGATAAAGAAAAACGAGATATACGGTCTCATCGGTCCCAATGGCGCAGGCAAGACCACGGTCTTTAATATGCTTACAGGCGTGTATAAGCCTACCACGGGCAGCTTCTATCTTAACGGTGAGGAGCTTCGCGGCCTCTCCCAGGAGAAGATAAACGGCAAGGGAATTGCCAGAACCTTCCAGAACATCCGTCTCTTTAATAATATGACGGTTATCCGTAACGTAATGGTAGGACTTCACAATCTGCCTGAGTTTAAGTGCGGAATTATTCCAACCATCTTCCGATTCCCTAAGCAGTTCAGGGTGGAGAAAAGTATGGTAAAGCGTGCTGAGGAGCTGCTTTCCATCTTCGGACTTTACGAGTCGAAGAACATTCTCGCCTGCAATCTGCCTTACGGAAAACAGCGTAAGCTTGAAATTGCAAGAGCCCTTGCAACCAATCCTAAGCTTTTGCTTTTAGACGAGCCTGCAGCAGGTATGAATCCTCAGGAGACTGCCGAGCTGGTCGAGACTATACGCTTTGTAAGGGATAAGTTTGATATGACCGTTCTTCTTATAGAGCACGATATGAATCTTGTCACCGGTATCTGTGACAACGTAACCGTTCTTAATTTCGGTACAACCCTTGCAGAGGGTAAGACCGACGAGGTGCTTCGCAACCCAGAGGTTGTGCGTGCATATCTCGGCGACGATAAATAAAAGGGAGGGAATACTATGGCTTTACTTGAGGTCAAGGACCTGGAAGTGAACTACGGTCTGATAAAGGCGATAAAGGGTGTTTCCTTCGAGGTCGGCGAGGGCGAGATCGTTGCTCTCATCGGAGCAAACGGCGCAGGCAAAACCACCATTATGCATTCGGTAAACGGACTTATTCCAAAGGCAGGTGGCAGGGTCACCCTTATGGGTGAGGATATTACGACCACCCCTGCCCACAAAATGGTATACAAGGGAATGGCGCAGGTGCCTGAGGGAAGGCGAATTTTCCAGGAGCTTACGGTTTACGATAACCTGCAGATGGGCTTCTACTCCTCGGGTGATAAGGGGGAGTTCGATAAGATACTCTTGGAAATTTACGAGAGCTTTCCCATTCTCAAGGAGAGGAAAAATCAGATAGCAGGAACCTTGTCGGGCGGTGAGCAGCAGATGCTGGCAATGAGCCGTGCGCTTATGTCACGCCCCAAGATCCTTCTTCTGGACGAGCCCAGTATGGGACTTTCGCCTCTCTACGTTAACACTATCTTTGATATGATAAAGAAGGTTAATGAGCAGGGAACGACAGTTCTTCTCGTTGAGCAGAATGCGAAAAAAGCCCTGTCTATTGCAGACAGAGCCTACGTTCTCGAGATCGGAACTATGGTCAAGACGGGTACGGGAAGCGAGCTTCTTATGGACGACGAGATTAAGAAAGCCTACCTCGGCGGATAATAAAAAAGGACAAAGGATTTTTTCCTTTGTCCTTTTTTATTATTGATCCTCACAGAGCAGCATCGTCATTGGAATAAGCGTCTGCGATGGAATATAGAATATCCAGATGAATTCGATATCGGAATTTATGATATCATAAAGCAATGTACCCTCGGGGAAGCCGCCGACGTAAATCGAGTCAAGTGCTGAGAGACCAACGTTTACGTCGCAGAGGGCAAAGAGGATAAGCCCTATTGTGAGCAACACTCCTCCACGTCCGCTTCGGTGGGCAAACAGGGCGTTTGCCAGAAGGTTGGCGTAGTATATCATACTGACAGAGGACAGTAGGTCGGGATTTCCGTCAAGAATGGCGTAACCCACCATGAGCATAACCCCCATGAGAATAATGCGTGTGACAATATTCCTTCTCCTCCACCTAGTATCACCGTCATTCGCCACAATGTGAAGGAAGATGAAAAGCTGGGTGCCAAGGAATACCGTCACTCCTCTGAGCTCCATATCATCGGGGATCGCCACCAGATAATAGTCGGCGACCAGGGTGAATATCATAGCGATCAGTATGAGGTTTCCGTTCTTCGCATTAAAAACGACGTCTCTCAGTCGCCTGTTTTCCGCCCTTGCCGTGATAAGTCTTATCAGAAAAATAAGAATGGCAAAGGACGCTGCGGCAATAATGCTTGCATAGTAGGGATCAAAGTCGGGGGAGTGCTCTCCAAAGTGGATAAGATAAAACATCAATCCTTCAAAGGCGAGGAAGGGTATTACCGTAATAGCGCTCAGAATTTTTCTTATACTCATCAGTTCACCCCCGATCGATATTATATTATAGACTGTCAGCTATCTCGTAAATCAGCTTCTCGGTCTTTTCCCAGCCAAGGCAGGGGTCGGTAACCGACTTTCCGTAGATGGGGTTGTCGCAGATCTTCTGGGCGCCGTCCTCAATATAGCTCTCGATCATCAGGCCCTTGACGATACTCTTAACATCCTTGGAGTAACGGCAGCTGTGGAGAATTTCCTTGGCAATACGCGCCTGCTCAAGGTGCTTTTTGCCCGAATTTGCGTGGTTTGTATCAACTATTACGGCAGGATTTTCAAGGCCCGATGCCATATAGGTCTCGTAAAGATTGTAGAGGTCCTCGTAGTGGTAGTTGGGATGCGATTTTCCGAATTTGTCAATGTATCCGCGGAGAATTGCGTGGGTAACGGGGTTGCCATGGGTCTTTACCTCCCAGCCACGGTAGAGGAATACGTGGGAGGACTGACCTGCCTTGATAGCGTTCATCATAACGCTGATGTCGCCGCCCGTGGGGTTCTTCATACCAACTGGAATGTCAAGACCGCTGGCGGTAAGTCTGTGCTGCTGATTCTCAACCGATCTCGCACCGACAGCAACGTAGGCGAGTAGGTCGGAGAGATATCTGTGGTTTTCGGGGTAGAGCATCTCGTCTGCACAGCCAAAGCCGGTCTCGCAAATAGCACGCATGTGTATCTGTCTGATAGCGAGGATACCCTTGAGCATATCGGGGTCGGAGTTGGGGTCGGGCTGGTGAAGCATACCCTTGTAGCCCTCGCCTGTGGTTCTGGGCTTGTTGGTATAGATTCTGGGAACGATAATTATCTTATCCTTAACCTTCTCCTCAACCTCTCTCAGACGGTAGATGTAATCAAGCACCGCATCCTCTCTGTCGGCAGAGCAGGGGCCGATAATAAGCACGAACTTATCGCTCTCGCCTGAGAACACCTTGTTTATTTCACTTGTTCTTAATGCAAGCGCCTTTTCGCCATCCTTCGTCAGGGGGAACTGTGCTTTTATTTCCTTGGGAATTGGTAGCTTGCGGTAAAATTCCATATTCATAGTAAGTTATCCTCGGTTTTATTTTGCCGGTTTGTCAAACAGCGATCTTCTGGCAGTTGACGCGCGCATTTTCTCTCTCATTCTCTTGCCGTCCTCATTGGCGAGATAATGGCGGAACTCGGCAAATTCCTCCATAAATCTGTCCATTTCAAGAAGCAGAGCATCCTTATTCATAAGGAACAGCTCGGACCACATTCGGTCGTTTATTTTAGCAATTCTGGTAAGGTCTCTGAATGAGTCTCCCGTGTACTTTTCAAGTCCGTCGGAGTCGTTACAGTTCATCAGCGTAACGGCGATGATATGTGTGAGCTGGGACAGGAAGGCGATCATCTCATCGTGCTCCTCGGGGGAAAGCTCGGAAATACGGTAGAAGCCAAGCTCTTCGCCAAGGGCCTTGCAGAGCTTGATTGCCTCAAGGCTGTTTTTCTCGGTGGGTGTTACGATATAGTTTGCTCCGTTGAATACCGATGGGTCAGCAAATTCAACGCCCGATCTTTCACGTCCTGCCATAGGGTGGGCAGAAATATACTCGACGTCATCGCGCAGCAGCTTCTGAATAGCATATACCACCTGGCTCTTAATACCGGTTACGTCGGTTATCAGAGCTCCCGGGCTTATGAGATGCTGATATTTCTTTATCCAGCTTATAAATGCCTTGGGGTAGAGTGCAAAGATGATCAGCTCAGCCTCGCCAACAAGCTTGGGCTCAACCTCGGTGGTTCCGTAGCTTATCATTCCGTGCTCAAGACCGTAGCGCACGTCTGCTGCCTCCTTGGTGATACACTTAACGGTGTATCCCTTATCGCTCAGCGCCTTGGCGTAGCTTCCGCCAATAACACCGAGACCAATTATCAGAATTTTGGTGTTCTTATCAAATGTCATGAGTGATTATTCCTAGTGTTTTTATGTCTTCAAAGAAATTGGGATAGCTCTTTTTCACCGCCTCACAGCCGTCGATCTCACAGCCGAACAGGGTGGAGATCACAGCCAGAGACATTACTATCCTGTGGTCGTTATGACCGTAAAGGACCTCTTTGGGAGCGTGTAGCTCACGAGGTAGAACTGTTACCGTGTTTTCCTCGATAACAAGCTCAGCACCGAACTTTTGAAGCTCGGTCTTCATAGCAAGGGCTCTGTCGCTTTCCTTTATCTTCAGCCTTTTTGTGCCAAGGAATTTTGCGCCATTCTTTATGGCAGCCATGGTGAAAAGAATTGGCCCGAGGTCGGGGCAATCCTCGATATTTATTTCACAGTAGCCTCTGTCAAGGGATTTGAAATGCTCGATGCATATACGGTCACCCTGCAGGCTGCTTTCCGAAATGCCAAGAAGCTCAACCTTGCCGCCAAGGTGGTTAAAGGCTTCAATAAATGCAGCGCCTGACCAGTCGCCCTCAACCTTTATTTCTTGTGCCCCGTAGGTCTGTCCACCGGGGATAAGCAGGGTAGATGAGTCCTCCCAATGAGCTCTTACACCGAACTCCGCCATAGAGGCAATGGTCAGTTCGATATAGGATCGGCTCTCTATCTCGGTCGTGATAACGATTCTTGAATCACCCTGAAGTGTAGACAGGGCAAAGAGCAGACCCGTAATAAACTGGCTGCTGATATTTCCCAGAACCTTGTATTCGCCCGCCTTCAGTTCACCCGACAGAAAAATTCTGTCGTCTGCCTTTTTCAGAGTAGCGATTTCCTCATATACGCTTTGTGGACGGGAAATCAGCTTCTCGCTTCCAATAAGCGTTGCCTCGCCACCCGAGAGCAGGCAAAGGGGGATAAGAAATCTCAGCGTACTTCCGCTCTCACGGCAATTAAGGGGACGGCTGACGTCGGCTTTTGAAAAATCAATTCCCACGACCTCCATAGCCTCACCACGAAGCTCTATTTTAACGCCCATAGCAGTCAGGCAATCAATGGTTGCCAGCACGTCGTCGGATGGGGTAATGCCGTAAATTCGGCTCGTCTGTCCCTTGCAGAGTGCTGCAGCGATCAGCAGTCTGTGCGCCATGCTTTTTGATGTTGGCAGGGTGATTTTGCCTCCTGCCCGACTTTTACTTATGATTTTTTTCATACAAATAATTTATCGCTTCGACGTATCCGTTGAGTCCCATACCGGTAATGGTCTTCACACAAGCCATACCGATATAGCTGGTCTGTCTGAATGCCTCTCTTTCATCAACCTTGGAGATATGCACCTCGACGGTGGGAAGAGCAACGGATTTTACTGCATCAAGCAGGGCGATCGAAGTGTGAGTGTATGCCCCGGGATTGATTACGATACCGTCTGCCTTCTCAAAATAGGCTTCTTGAATCTTGTCCACAAGGTCGCCCTCGTGATTGGATTGATAGCACACAAGCTCAATGCCAAGCTTTTCTGCGTGTCCACTTACAAGCTCCAGCAGGGAAGCATAGCTCTCCTTGCCGTAGATATCGGGCTCACGTATTCCCAGCATATTAAGATTTGGTCCGTTTAAAAGATATATTTTCATAGATAGTTCTCCAGGATGTTGTTTGCTACCTCACTGGGCGTACCGTCACCTGGGATCTGCAGGTCAGAGATCCTTTGGTAGATCGGGTATCTCAGGTTGTAAAGCCCTTCAAGAGAAGCCCTGTCGGATGAAAGCGGACGGGAATCGGTAGTCACCAATTTGTCAAGTGAGCGGTCAAGGAATATAATTCTGCCATTATATTTCAGGGCAGAAATATTTTCCTCTCTTAAAACCGAACCGCCCCCCGTGGCGATAACAAGGCCGTTTCGTCCTGCAAGGCTATTGATAACCTCGCTTTCCACCAGACGGAATTTCTCCTCACCGTAGGTAGAGAAGAAGTCCTTAATCGGCATTTTTATTCTCTCTATTATCAGCTCGTCTGTGTCAACGAATTCGTTGCCGAGCTTTTCTGCAAGAAGTCTTCCCACCGTGCTTTTTCCCGAGGATGGCATACCGACAAGAACAAGATTTTCCTTTTCAGCCTTAATGCCCTCGTAGATTACGTCAAGCATATAAGAGGGGTACTTGGTGTCTAAGAAGAGCTCTGAGGCGAAGATCGCCTGTGTCACGAGCATATATAAGCCGCTCTCGGCGTTTATACCACGCTTTTTTGCCTTGCAAATCAGATCGGTGTTAAGTGGGTTGTAAACTGCGTCTATCACACCCACAAGGCTCTTGAATGCGGTCGGGTCAATCGGGCTACCGAAAATATTTGGGAACATTCCCACGGGCGTGGTGTTGACGATGATCTCGGTGTCGCTATGTTTTGCGTACAGCTCGTCGTATGTGATGCCATGGCTTCTGCTGATCACGTTGATCTCTCTCGCACCGAGAGAGGTTAGCAGAGCTTTAGCCGTTCTCGAGGTTGCGCCGCTGCCAAGGATCGCGGCCTTTCTGCCCTCGGGGTCAATCCCTGCGTGGTCAAAAAGTGCCTTCATACCGTAATAATCGGTGTTGTAGCCGTAAAGCTTGCCGTCACGGTTAACGACGGTGTTCACCGCTCCGATCTTTTGAGCAGGCTCGTCAACGTGATCGAGATAGGGGATAACAGACGCCTTGTAGGGCATGGTCACGTTAATGCCGAGAAAATCTCCCTCCTTCATAAAGCTCTCAAGCTTGTCCGGGGATATTTCGCAAAGCTCGTAGTCGTAGCCGAGCCTTTCGTGTATGTCCTTCGAGAAGCTGTGACCCAGCCTCTCGCCAATCAATCCGTATTTCATAGGGACTTACCTGCAAGATAGTCTGTGCCGTATCTTGTGGTCAGCGCATCGGCGATAACCAGCGCCGTCACCGCATCAACGACGGCTCTTGCTCTGTGAATAATTGCAGGATCGTGCCTGCCCTTGAGGTCAAGGGTGGCGTTTTCCATTTTTGAAAGCGAAACGCTCTCCTGCGCCATAAAAATAGAGGGCGTAGGCTTGATTACCGTGCGGAAGATAACAGGCATACCGTTGGTAATACCACCGTTAATACCGCCGTTGTTGTTGGTCTTGGTGATAACTCTACCGTCCTCGACTGCAAAGGCGTCGTTACCCTCGCTGCCATATACGTCGGCAAAGGCAAATCCAAGGCCGAATTCCACGCCCTTAACACCGGGAATGGAGAAAAGTCCGTGGGAGAGCATAGATTCCATACTGTCAAACCAGGGCTCGCCAACTCCCGAGGGAATGCCGATAACGGCGGTCTCAAGAATACCGCCAACGCTGTCGCCCCGTTCTGCCGCCTTTTCGATTTCCTTGACCATTCTCGCCTCGTCTCCAAGTGTGGGGAAGGACTTTTTGGCGAGAAGATCAATATCCTCTCCGATGCTTTCAAAGGGACGGTCAAAGGCGCCGTGAAGCTCGGTAATATGAGAGCCGAGCTTTATGCCGAGGCCCTCCAGGGCGCATTGTACAACTGCGCCTGCCGCAACCAGTGCGGCTGTAATTCTGCCCGAGAAATGTCCACCGCCACGGAAGTCCTCGTAGCCGTGATATTTCGCTCTGGCAGTATAGTCTGCGTGACCGGGACGGGGAATATCAAGTGCCTCGCCGTAATCTGCGCTCTTTTTGTTCGTGTTGGGGATAAGAATGCAAAGGGGTGTTCCCGTGGTATATCCCATAAACACACCGCTGACGATTGAATACTCGTCTGCCTCAACTCTCGACGTAGAGATCATTCCGGAAGGACGGCGCAAAGCCAGCTTCGATGCAATATATTCTTCGTTGATTTTTATTCCGGGGGCAATGCCGTCAAGCACCGCACCGATATATTCTCCGTGACTCTCACCGAAGAGGGTGATAGTCAGTGAATTTCCAAAGCTGTTTTTCATTTTAGCTCTCCCAAAGCGGCAGAGGCAAAGCTCTCTGCGTCCATTTTTTCTATTCTGTAGCTACCGATCTTATCAACGTAGATTACGGAGATATTGCCTCCCTCGCTCTTTTTATCAAGGGTTATCTTCGATATGGCAGAGTCCGGGTTTTTGTTATATTCAATCGGCAGACCGTATCTTTTAAGGAGGGGAACGAGTCTTGCCTTTACCTCCTTTGAGCATACCGCCATCATACCGATAGAGACACATTCTCCGTGGATAAAATCGGGATCTGTGGCTTCGATTGCGTGACCGAGGGTATGTCCGAGGTTGAGCACTCGACGAAGGCCATTTTCCTTTACGTCAGCCTCAACAACCGCCTTTTTTATCCTGATCGCGCTTTCGATTATCTCAAGAATATCGGCACCGCGCTCGATTTTTTCAAACAGATTAGCGTTGAGGCTCACCGCCATCTTGATCACCTCGGCCATACCGGCGGCGAAATGCCGTTTCGGCAGGGTAAGGAGAAGGCTCGGATCGATGATAACTCCCTTCGGCTGATAAAATGCACCTGCAAGGTTCTTGATGCCGCCGTGGTTGATTGCGGTTTTTCCACCGATAGAGGAGTCCACCTGCGAGAGCAGGGTGGTGGGAATATTGTAAAAATCGATACCTCGCATATAGGTTGCAGCCGCAAATCCGCCAAGATCTCCAACAACACCGCCACCAACTGCCACAAGACAGTCGCTGCGAGTCATACCGATGTCGGCCATGGTCGAGAGAACGGTTGAAAGTCCCTCGATACTCTTGCTTCCTTCACCCTCGGGCATCGTCAGAACGGTGGCCAGGCGGCATTTTGCCTTCACAGCCTCGGCATAAGCCGATGGAACGCCGCTATCCGTCAGAATAAGCACCTTGCGATCAAGGTCGAAAAGCTCGCCTGCCGATTCCATGAGGCCATGACCGATGTGCAGATCGTAGCTTTGGTCGCCAAGATCGATATGAATCCTGTTTTCGGTGGGGATAAGCTCTCTTTGGTAGGATTTGGAAATTTCCATATTACTCTTCAGGAATTTGAGATAATAGCCTCTAAGCTCCTGATTTACGAGGGTGGAGTTTCGGTCTATAACCTCAGTCTCGCGACGAGCGTCAAATATCTCAAGTCTTTTTGCACTCTTGTACTCGGCGATGGTTTTTACCGCCTCCATACGAAGAGTAAATAGCCTTGCCATTTCCTTGTCTATTTCGTTTATTGTTTCTCTTGCTTTAGCAAGTAAATCCTCTGTCATTTCTTTAGTCCTTATAAGAATTTGCAAGTTTTTCAAAGGCAGGTATCGCTCTTTCGATCTGCTCCGTGGTTACACAGTATGCGAGTCTGGCATATCCGGGGTAGCCAAAATCATCGCTTGGAACGATGAGAATTTCATATTTTTTCGCTCTCTCGCAGAACTCGGTTGCATCACCCGAGGGGGATTTGATGAAGAGATAGAACGCACCGTCCGGGCGAACGGTCTCAAGGCCGAGGGCGGAGAGCTTGTCTATAAGCAGCCTTCTGTTTCTGTTGTAAACAGAAATATCGGCAGTTTTTCCAATACAGTAGGGCAGGATCTTCTGAAGAAGACTGGGCGCACAGACGAAGCCAAGGGCACGTCCCGCACCGCACACCGCCTGATATACTGCGGTGAAATCAGTACATCTCGGGCAGACCAGGACGTAACCGATTCTCTCGCCGGGAATAGATAGCGACTTGCTGAAGGAATAGCAGACTATCGTGTTGTCGTAATACTTCGTAAGATAGGGTACCTCTACGCCGTCGTACACAAGCTCACGGTAGGGCTCGTCGGAGATGAGGTAGATCGGGTGACCGTATTTTTCTTCACAGCGGCGCAGCACATTGCAAAGTGCCGTAATATTTTCCACGCTGTATACAGCACCCGTGGGGTTGTTGGGGGAATTGACGATTATTGCAGCTGTCCTTTCGCTGATAGCCGATTCAATGGCGCCGGTATCAAGCTGAAGTCTATCGTCGCAAAGGACCTCTCTTATCACACCGCCGCATCTTTCGATGAAGACCCTGTACTCGGGGAAGTATGGGGCAGGTACGATAACCTCCTCCCCGGGGGAGATAATGGCGGTGAGGGTTGTGGTGAGGGCGGCGGCGGCGCCAACGCTCATATAAAGGCAGTCGGCAGTAACGCTTTCGCCATAGGTCTCGTTTATATAGCTCGCAATAGCGTCACGTACGGCAGCATCACCCTCTGCCGAGGTATAGCCGTGCAGAGAAACAGAGCTTTCCTCGTCAAGGAGTCGCTTGATTGAGAGATTTACCTCGTCGGGGGCGGAAACGCTGGGATTTCCCAGAGAAAAGTCGTAGACGTTCTCCTCGCCGATCTCACTCTTTCGCTTTTTTCCATATTCAAATAGTTCGCGGATAACCGAGCGCTTAGCGCCAAGTTCCTGCATTTTTCGATTGATCATATGGACTCACCTTTAAAATAATATAATATATATTATACCTCGACAGGGCGTGTGTGTCAATAAAAAAGCTAAAAAAACTACGTTTTTTCCATTGTTTGGATATTGTTGTTGACATCATGGCGATTTTGATGTATAATTGTCTCAAAAAAAGGAGGGCGAGATATGATTAAAACCGATATTACGTTGCCGTTTAATTATAGCGACGATGATATATTTGACGCTGTTTCTCTGCGCCTTCCCGTAACCCGTGACGATATCCTTGATATGAGGATTCTTAAAAGGACCTTGAACCTTAGCGATAAAAGCAATATAGGCTACGGCCTTTCGGTAGGCATCAGTCTTTCGCCCGAGCGTGAGGGGGGACTTCTGAAGATGAAAAAGAAGGTGTCAGCGGTAGACGACCTGTCACTTACTATTCCACCCTCAGCCTTCCCATCAAGACCCCTTGTGGTAGGCGCAGGCCCTGCAGGACTTTTCGCCGCTCTCCTTCTTGCCGAGTCTGGGGCAAGGCCTGTCCTTATTGAGCGCGGTCTCCCCGTGGAGGAGAGGACTGCTCTCGTAGATAGCTTCAACAGATTCGGTATACTTGATTCGGAGTGCAATATCCAGTTTGGCGAGGGAGGCGCAGGCACCTTCTCGGACGGCAAGCTGAAGGTGGGAAGCATGGATAAGTACAAGTATAAAATGCTCTCCGAGTTTGTCGAGGCAGGCGCACCCGGTGAAATTATGTTTAGCGTCGGCGCTCACGTAGGAACGGATAAACTGCAGAATATAGTAAAAAAAGTCAGGCAGAAGATAATCTCTCTTGGTGGCGAGGTCTATTTTTCCACAAGGCTTGAGTCTCTGAAGCTAAGAGACGGAAGGATAGTCGGCGCCTTAGTAAGGCAGGGGGATAACGTCGCAGAATTTGATACCGATGATATAGTTCTCGCCACGGGACACAGCGCAAGAGACGTCTTTTTGATGCTTCGCACCTGCGGTGCGCAAATGACGGCAAAGGGCTTTGGAATAGGTCTCCGTATCGAGCATCCAAGGGAGTATATCGACCGTCTGGTATATGGCGATAATCCTCCCCGTGGCATCGGTGCGGCAAGCTATCACCTCGTAACTCATCTTTCAAACGGCAGAAGCGTTTATAGCTTCTGTATGTGTCCGGGCGGCAGCGTCGTTGCGGCGGCATCAGAGCAGGGTGGAATAGTTACGAACGGTATGAGTCGCTTCAGCCGTGATGACGATAATTCAAACGCAGCCTTTCTCGTTTCGGTTACCCCTGATGATTTTGGCAACGATCCCCTGGCAGGAATCGAGCTTCAGCGTAAAATCGAGAGGCGTGCCTTTCGTGTGGCAGGGGGAGATTATACAGCACCCACTACCACTATGGAGGCGTTCGTAAAGGGAATGCCTGCTATCGTTGGAGAAGTAAAGCCTTCCTATCCCAGAGGTGTAAAACCTATCTCTGCCGAAGAATATCTCCCCGATTTTATAACAGATTCATTAAAGCAGGGGATTTTCGATTTCGACGATTGGATGCCCGGCTTCTATTATCCCTCGGCTGCTCTGACGGGTCCCGAGACCCGAACCACCTCACCTATCCGTGTTCAGCGTGGTACGGATTACTCTGCCGTCGGTATTTCCGGTCTTTACCCCACGGGCGAGGGCGCAGGCTACGCAGGTGGCATAGTTTCCTCCGCACGTGACGGACTTATCGTTGCAGAGGCCATCATTAATAAATATAAAAAGTGACTGTCGGTGTGACAGTCACTTTTCTTTATTTGATTTTTCCTGCGTCATACTCGTGAAGGAGCATCATAAGGTCTGCGATCCTCTCTCGGATCGTTGTACCACGGTCTGTCTCACGAATGCGCATCTTGTCGGATTTGTTTTCAAATATTATCGTCTGCGAAACAATATCAGCATTGTTCCTTATAGCGTCTGCCCTGTCAAAGAAGGGCTCGTGTGCCTGAAGGCGCATGCCGTCTGCATTGTAAATCAGGGTGTAGCCTCCTATACCCGTCGATCCATGGTATGCCTTGCAGAAGCCACCGTCAATAACGAGGATCCTGCCGTTGGCTTTAATGGGATTTTCGCCCTTGTGGACGGGGAGGTGTCCGTTGATAATGTGAGATCCAATGCTTCCGAGACCGAATTCGCCGAGTATTTTTATAGCGATCTTCTCGTCATCCCAGGAGCGGTAATATGCATTCTTCGGCTCAACCCAGGAGTCCTTATCATCGATGAGCAGTCTTTCAAAGGTTGCTATCTTCTTCCTTGCGCAGAGGGGAGAGTCCTTTCCGCACCAGAGGAACCAGAGCAGATCCTTGCCACGCTGTCTCTCCTTTGAACCTACACGTGCAAAGAAGCCCGTGCGTGCCATCTCGTCGCAGTAATCCATAAGAGCCTTGCCACTTTTTCCGCTTGCGGCAGGGAGGGAGAGAAATTCACCGTTCTCGTCCATGGGAATACAGCCGTGATAGAGCAGATTGTTGTTATAGACCTTATACATTCCGCCCTTTTCGTAAATGAACTTGATCTGTCTTGTAAGCTTCTCAGAGCGCATAAAGGCAATTCTGAGATATTCCATAACCGTATTTTCCTCGTCGGTGAGGGCATAGGGGTCATCACCGATGGTCGGGAAATCACAGTCACGAAGGGCGTATTCCTTGCCCGAAATAGTTACCTTGCCGTTTGATTTATCAATCTGCCCGAGAATAAGTCGCTCATTCATCATGAAATCGGGATTTCTCAGTATAGCCTGACCCTCGAGTTTAAACTGCATAATGCTGATTGCCTTGTGCATTCTCGCTACCAGAAGATCGTCTGCGCCACCGTAGAAATTACCACCCGACTCACCCTTGGGCATAAATGCAGATACGTCGCTTTCACCGTAGGTCTCCTCGGCAAAGAGTGCAAGGGGACGGAGCGAAATGCCGTATCCGATCTCAATAACGTCCAGGTTCTTGTATGTGATAGAGTTGTTCAGCACCGTTGCGATACAAACTCTGGAGCCTGCCGCCGCACCCATCCACAGGGCATCGTGGTTACCCCACTGAATATCTATGGAGCGCTCCTTCATCAGCTCGTCAAGGATCATATCAGCTCTCGGACCACGGTCAAAGAGGTCGCCTACGATATGCAAATGATCGATTACCAGGCTCTTGATAGTAGAGCAGAGGCCTTTGATAATATCCTCTGCAGAGCCAATTCTCACGGCTGTACGGATTATGCTGTCGCAGTAGAGAGTCTTTTTCTCGTCACGACCGTCGCTCAGCAGCTCCTCGATTATATAAACGTATTCACCTGCGCCGGCTCTTAAATGCTCACGGACCACCTCACGGGTGTACTTGCTGCCCACAAGGTGGCAGATGTCCAGCAGCCTTTCAATAGTCAGTGCGTACCAGGAGGCGATGTCACTTTCTCTTTCACGTGCAGCGTCAAGCTTTTCGCTGGGGTAGTATACGAGGCTCGCAAGCTCGGCTTGCTCCTCCTCGCTGAGCTTTCCGTCAAAGAGGTGCTTTACCTTATTTCTTACAACGCCGGAGGCATTACGTCTGATGTGAGAAAATGCCTCCCACTCGCCGTGTATGTCGCTTAAAAAATGCTCGGTGCCCTTGGGGAGATTGAGCAGACCGTTCAGCCTGATTATCTCTGCGGCAACCGCACCACGGGTAGGGTACTGCTTTGCAAGCTCGGATAAATATTTTCTTTCGGATGAATCAAAATTCATCATATTTTTCCTCCAAAAAATAAAAGGATGCCCAGGCATCCTTTTATTTTGAACTTCAAATGGTGGTTTTACTATTTTTGAATTTCAAAAATCAATTCAGCCACGGTGTTTTCGCATTTTTAAGTATGTGGTAGAGGGCGGTGCCTCCAAATCCCGCACAAATAATCTCACCTATTCCTACGGTAAGTGCTAAGAACCAGAAGGAATCGGGAACGCCGTACGCCAGCATAAGCACCGGCGGTACTATAAGCATATTTGCGAGAATGGTGGGTAGGGTAGAAACCCAAATAAATTTTTTTGGAAGCTTTCGGAGCATATAAGCACCAACGGCACCGATAAGGGTCGCCAGACTTCCGAATACAACGTCCCAAAAGACGCCGCCTGCCAGAATATTTGAAATAAGGCAACCGACGTAAAGCCCGGGAATTGCCTCCGGCAGGAAGATGGGTAGAATACAAAGTGCTTCCGAGAAGCGCAGCTGTATCGCGCCGCTTGAAAGACCCATCATTGACGCAAGCTGCGTCAGCACCACGTACAGTGCGGAAATAAGCGCACCACGGGTCAGGTAAAGTGTGTTTTGCTTTCTTTTTTTCATTTTTCTTTCCTTTAGTTTTGTTTTTTTGCCATCAGGCTCGGTGAGGAAGGTCTCGAACTCACCACAAATTATTATATCACATTTATAATATAAAAACAATAGTAAAAATAAAAAAAATAATTCCGTCAGTAGCATTTTCAACCCCTGAAAAGTATACTGTAAAGAAAAGGGGGATTGCCTTGGAATTTTTACTTATAGGTGAATCTAAAATAAAAATAGTTTTGACCCGTCGTGAGGCGGAGACGATGAACCTCGGCGGAGGGGATATCGGCGGTGCGGATAGCCGACGTGCATTCTGGCAGCTCATTAATAAAGCGAAAACCGAGGTGGGCTTCGATCCAAAGGGAGATAAGCTTCTTATACAGCTTTATCCTATGAATGACGGGCTGGAGCTTTTTGTCACCAAACTCGGGCTGCTACCCGACTCGTCGGCGAAAATGGTCTCCCGATCAAACAGAGTCTCTCTTCTTTCGAGAAAAAGAAGTCTATACGCCTTCGACAACCTTGAAAACCTTATTTCGGCATCCCGTGCTATAAGGTCGGCTGCCGGGGAAATAGAGCTTGAGGGAGACGTATACTGCTCAAATGACAGATATTATCTCTCTCTTGAGGAATACGGAAAGGGCGGAGAGGTTGTGGAATTCCCCTGTATTCTGGAATTCGCAACGCCCCTCTCCGCCGAGCTTTCTGCATATATAGTAGAGCATTACACCTGCCTTGAAATGGGCAGGGCAATAGAAAGGTTTTCCTGTCTCTGATTACTTTGACTCGATCTCGGTCATCATATCCACTCGGGTCTTGTGACGTCCACCCTCAAACTCCGCACCGAGAAAGGAGTCTAGGATATCGAGGGCAAGGCAGGAGCCTGTAACTCTAGCACCGATACAAAGGACGTTTGCATCGTTATGACATCTTGTCATTCTTGCAGAGAAGGTGTCGGAGCAAACCGCCGCACGTATACCGCGGTGCTTGTTTGCGCACATAGACATACCGATACCTGTACCGCAGATAAGAATACCGAAGGAGCCGTCAAGGTCTGCCTGCACCTTCTCGCATACAGCCGATGCGAATATGGGATAGTGGCAGGATGCCTCGGAGTCGCAGCCCATATCTGTAACCTCGTATCCGAGGGAGGTGAGATGCTCAATAAACTCTCCCTTGAGCCTGTAGCCTGCGCTGTCAGCGCCAATAAAGATCTTTCTCATAATTATGTCCTTTCAGCTGCCTCACGCTCGAGCCTTTCACGCTCTGCTTGGGGCATTCTTAAATATACGGGGGAAAGCTGGCTGTCGGTTACCGCCTCACCCTTTTCGTACATACGCTCGGCAACCCGTGCCACCGAAACTGCGTTTTGCAAAATAAGAAGCTCGGGGGTATTCATAAGCTTGATGCCTGCCTTGGACAGCGCCCTGTGGGCAACGCTGTATCCGTCACCCGTGACGTAAATGCTCTCGCCCTCGTACTGCCTTAACTCCTCGGCAAGGTCGGAGAGTGCAATCGCTCGGTCCTCGGTGAGTCTTGTGAGCTTCTCACCGTCGGAGATAAAGGTTGCGGAGTATACCTGGTTACGCCTTGCATCCATGCAGGGAAGAATAATTCCCTTGATGCCTTTCATATTTTCGGCAAGCGCCTCGAGGGTGGATACACCAACGCAGGGAATATCTCTGCCAAAGGCAAGTCCCTTGACCAGCGAAACACCGATCCTCACACCGGTAAACGAACCGGGTCCAACCGACGTGGCGTAAAGCTCCACGTCGGAAAAGCTAAGATTAAGGCTTTTCAGCAGGTTTTCCGCCATAGGGAGCAAAAGCTCGCTTTGGGTAAGTCCGTTGTCTATGGTGTAATAGCCGAGTGCTCTTTCACCGTCTGTTAGAGCTACGGTAGCCGCCTTTGCGGTGCCGTCAAATGCCAATATTTTCATAGCTTATTTCAATCCTTCTTCCTTCGGCGTCGTCGGTACGGCTGATGGTAACGAAAATTGCGTCCGACGGGATATCGCCTTCGATGTTTTCCGACCACTCGGCAATGCAGTATCCGTCGCTCTCAACGTAGTCGTCGTAGCCGATGGAGTAGAGATCGTCGCTGTCGGTGATCCTGTACATATCAAAATGGAATATTCTCACCCTGCCACGGTACTCGTTCACTATGGTATAGGTGGGGCTCTTTACACCCGCAACGCCGAAGTGCGAGGCAAAGCCACGGGTTAATGCGGTCTTTCCAACGCCCATTTCACCGCGCATTGCGATAAAGGCACGGCGCACGCCATCCGCCTCAAGGGCTCTGGCAAGTGCCGCTCCAACCGCCTCGGTTTCGAGGGGCGAATTCGTTATTTTAAACATCTTATTCTATTTCCGAAAGGTAGCTGTCGGCAGCGTCGCCGAGCACGAATGAAAGCATAGCTTCATACTCACTTTTTGCCTTCTGCCTTTCTTTTTCTCCAATTTTCTCGTTTTTAATTGCCTTAATAAGGGTGTTCTTAGGCGTGTTTTCGGGGTCGGTCAGCTCAAGGGCAGATACGCTGTATCCACCTGCCTTCAGCCTTCCGAGACGAAGGGCGTCGGTTATTGCCTCACAGAGCTTGTTTTGTATGTGGGGATAATCGGTTATAAACTTCAGCTCATTTGCCTTCACCTTGCCGTTAAGATATCTGTGACAGCAGGGGGTGGAGAGGATAACCTTGACATCCAGCCTCATGGCGGTATTAAGCACCACGTCGGTTGCAATATCGCAGGCGTGGAGGGAGATCACCATATCGGGCTTTTCGGAGGGGAGAATTTTCGTAATATCGCCCACCTCGAAATGCATTCCGTCATATTTCAGCTCTCTTGCGAGACTGTCGCACCAAAGGATAACGTCACGCTTCAGATCTGCGCCGTAAAGGTAGACCTCACGTCCCTTTATAGCGGTGAGGTAATGGTATACCGCAAAGCTCAGATAGCTCTTGCCGCAGCAAAGGTCGAATATCTTTATCACACCTTCTCGGGGAAGTAGGGCGTAGATCTCCTCAATATGCTCGAGAAATTTATTTATCTGTCTGAACTTGCCCTGCTTCTTGTCGTGAACACGACCCTCAGCCGAGCTTACGCCAAGCTTAATAAGAAATTCCTCGTTACCCGAGAGAATATAATTTTTCTTTTTATCAAGGCTCTCGATAGCCTTTTCAAAGTCGGGAGTGTCCCCCGAAAGTCTTTTTCTTAAATTGTCACCGCCGAGGACGGTCTCCTTGCCGCCCTTGGAGCATTTCAGCTCCGCCTCGCCGAGGGTGGTGATAAGGTTTACCTGGCGGTAGCCGTCGATGATATCGGAAAGCTCCGAGAGATCTCCCTCGCCAAGGTTCTTGTGAGAAACGGTGTCCCCCGGAAGGGAGTATTCAAGGGCAAGCATACGTCTTCCTCTATGGGAGACAAGCCTTGCGGAAATCTTCTTGACCTCGCTGTCCTTTGGGCGTGAGAGGACGAGCTTTTTCAGCGTCTCGGTCTCCACCGACCGACGGACAAGCTCTAAAAATTCAGGCTTATTCATGCTTTTTCCTTCCACCTATGGAGATTTTCTTTTCGTTGCCTGCAATAAGCCTCTTAATATTTGATCTGTGACACCAGATTACAAATCCGCCAAGGAAGAAGGTGGATATTACGGTAATCACCGAGAGAGGTGCGCCTACCACGAGTGCAATGTAAAGGCAAATAGTAATGGGAAAGAGTGCGGCAACTATTATTGAACCGAGGGAAACGTATCGGGTGATGATCACGACGATAATGAAGACCGTGAGAAGAACTGCAAAGTGAAGGGGGCAGAGCATAAGCGCCATCGTAGCGGTAACAAGCACGCCCTTTCCACCCTTGAACTGGTAGAAAATAGGAAATACGTGACCGAGAACGGCAAAGCTGCCTGCAAGATAACAATAGTGGCTAAGGCTGATTCCACCCTGATAGTTAAGACCAAAGAAGAGGGCGGCAAAGCCAATAGACAAAACGGCTTTAAGCATATCGCCGACGAGAGTCAGCACAGCCGCCTTTGCGCCATAGGTACGGAGAATATTGGTTAGACCTGCGTTGCCGCTACCGTGGGTACGAATATCCTCTTTGTATAGCAGCTTGGACACGATAATAGCCGAATTCACGCTGCCAAGCAGGTACGCAACGATTATTGAAAGACAAACGTATAATATATCCACAAGATAAACCCCCTTATAATTTACTTAACTACAATATTATATCATTATATTAAAATGTTGTCAAGAATATCTTGAAATTTGACGGTTGGTGATGTATAATGTTACCGAAAGGAAGTGATGATAATGAGAGAGAAAATCGAGGAAACTCTTTTGAAAACGGGTATAGAGTATTTTGCAATTCTTCCGTACTCCGTGTGTCGGGAGACCAACTCACGCATTATGGAGCGCGAGGGCTTTGCGCCCCAAAGCATTATCGTCTATCTTCTGCCTTATTACAGCGGTAAAGCAGATAACCTTTCAATCTATGCCACCTCTCTTGATTATCATATTGCTATAAACGAAATTAATACCTCACTTGCCGAGACTATAAGAAAAGAGTATCCCGATGCCAGACTTCGTGGCTACGGCGATCACAGTCCCATTGACGAAAGACACGCCGCATTGATCGGCGGCCTCGGTAAAGCAGGTAAAAACGGACTTATCCTTAATGAAAAATACGGTAGCTTCGTATTTATCGGTGACCTTGTGACCGACCTTGACCCTGCGATCCTATCGGCTGACGAGCCTCGGGAGATCATGCCTTGTGAGGGATGCGGAGCCTGCCTCCGTGCTTGTCCTACGGGTATTCTGCGTGGAGAGGGTGAGGATTGCCTATCGGCTATTACACAGCGCAAGGGTGAGCTTACTTCGGATGAGATGGCCTTGATGAAAAAGCATAACACCGTTTGGGGCTGCGATCTTTGTCAGACCTCTTGTCCTCACAACCGTGATCCAAGGCTCACTCCCGTGGAGTTTTTCTATCGTGAGAGAATAGAGCGTCTTACTCTCGAAGCCCTCGACGCAATGACGGACGAGGAGTTTTCACGCCGTGCATACGCCTGGCGCAAAAGACCGACGATCAGACGAAACCTCGAAATACTTGAGGAAAAAATAAAGGCAGAAAGGAATATAGATGAAAAATAAACTAAAAACTATCTTTACACCCTTCGTGATAGTATCTGCCATTTTATTTCTCATTTGCCTTATTCTTTACCTGATTTCGGGCATTTCATACAGCCTTGCAGACCTTGTAAACTCGACTGCCTCTCACTGGGTAAGAAGGTGTTTTGCTGCTTTCGGCGACCTATTTCCATTCTCACTCTTTGAGCTGGTAATTATCCTTTTGCCCCTTGCTTTGATCATCTTTATCAGAAAGGCTGTGCTCGCCTTTAAAACGGCAGAGGGAAGGGCCAGGTTTATTTCAAAACTTGCGGCATTCGTCCTGCTTATATACGGTGGACATCTGCTCACCCTTGGAGTCGCACACAACTCAACGCCTCTCGCCACCAAAATGGGTATGCCGAGCGTCAAGGTTAACGGTGAAAATCTTGCTACGACTCTTGAAATTCTGACCGAGGAAATCAACTCGCTTGCAGATGCTCTCCCAAGAAACGACGACGGTGTATTTACAACCGATCTTACATTTGATGAAATAAGTGGGAAGGTGACCTCCTCTTACAATGCACTTGCCGAAATATACGATCTGATACCCGGCTTTGACAGCCGTGCCAAGAGCGTCGCTAACGGCTGGGCAATGTGCTATCTCGGTATTTCGGGTGTTTATACCTATCCGACGGGCGAGGCTAACGTTAATAGCTTCTATCCCTCCTACGTTACCATATTCACCGCCGCCCACGAGATGTGCCATCAGCGTGGCGTTCTCAGGGAAAACGAGGCGAATTTCCTTGCATTTCTTATAACTATGACCTCGGATCATCCCCACCTCAGATACAGCGGAGCGATGGAGGTTTACAGCTACGTTGCCTCTGCACTTTACAGAACTGACAAGGATGCGTATTTTGAATTATACGATAAGCTCTCTCCTCTCGCAAGGGCAGATTTCCGTGAGGCAAATCGAATAAGCGACCTGTATGACGATACGATCATAGAGAAAATATCCGAAAAAATAAACGACCTTTACCTTAAATCTAACGGCAGCGACGGAGTAGTAAGCTACGGCTACGTGGTAAGACTTGTCGTTGCATATTATAACCGGGAAAAGTAACCGAATATCCTCTCCTGAATAAGATGGAATTATTCCATCACTAGGAGAGTATATGAAAATAATAAGGGTGCGTGGCGGCAAGCCGCTCAGGGGAGAAATAAGTGTCAGCGGATCTAAAAATGCCGCTCTGCCCATAATTTTCTCCTGCATTTTGATAAACGGTGTCAGCGAGATCGAGAATCTTCCCGACATTGGAGATACCCGTGTTGCCCTCGATATCCTTCGAGGTTTCGGTGCATCGGTCCTTTACCGTGACGGAAAGGCATTTATCGATACACGTTCTCTTCACTACGAACAGCCACCCGAGATTATGACCTCCAGCCTTAGAGCTTCAACCTATCTTTTGGGTGCCTGCCTTGGCAGGTTCGGAGTTTCTCATATATCCACCTTTGGCGGCTGTAATTTCCAGCACCGTCCCATAGACATGCATATTGACGCATGTATATCCCTTGGCTGCCGTGTTGAGGATGACCGTATTCTCGGCATACCCGTCGGCACAGATATACACTTTGAAAAGCGATCTGTTGGCGCAACCGTGAACGCTATTCTCCTTGCCGCTGGTGCAAAGGGGATCAGCCGTATATTCGGTGCGGCGAGAGAGCCGCATATAGAATGTCTCATAGATTTTCTCAACTCTGCAGGTGCATCTATAACGAGAGATGACCAATGCCTTCTTATAGAGGGCAGGGAGCTTCACGGAGGAAAAGTCAGGATCATTCCCGATATGATCGAGGCAGGCAGTTATCTTGCACTTGGATTGGCAAATTCCTGCGAGGTCAGGGTAAAGAATTGCCCCTCGGGTCAGATGGCTTCGGTGTACGACGCCTTTTATTCTCTCGGTGCTGAGGAATGTTGTGGCCTGCTGCATATGAAGACTCCAAGACCTGGTGAGATCTGTGCCAGACCCTATCCCTTCTTTCCAACCGACCTTCAACCGATCTTCGCCCCTATTATGGCGGCATATCTTGGCGGTAGCATTACCGACCTCGTGTGGCATGGGCGGTTCGGATATCTTGAAAAACTTGAGGCTTTCGGCGTCAGGTATACCCTCGGGCAAAGCTCTGCCGAAATATACCCCTCTATCCTTTCCCCTGCAAGCGTCACAGCACCCGATCTGCGTGGTGGATTTGCCTGCCTTATGTGTGCGCTTATGACCGATGGGGAAAGCAGCATATCCTCCGCCGAGATAATTCTCCGAGGATACGAAAATCTTCCCGAAAAGCTTTCTGCACTTGGTGCAGATATCGATATTGAAAATACATAAAAGAGGACAAACAAATGAAAAGAATTCTCACAGTTCAGGATATTTCCTGCGTTGGCAGATGCTCGCTTACGGTTGCTCTGCCCATAATTTCTGCAGCAGGTGTTGAGACGGGCGTGCTTCCCACGGCAGTTCTCTCCACCCACACCATGTTCCCAAAGTTCACCTTCTGCGACCTTACGGACGAGATCGAGGGTATATCAAAGACCTTCTCGGAGCTTGAGCTTGGCTTCGACGCAATTTACACGGGTTATCTCGGCTCATTCCGTCAGTTGGGGCTTGTCAGCGAGCTTATAGACAGACATAAGACCGACTCTACAATGATAGTTATCGACCCATGTATGGCAGACCACGGCAAGCTTTATACCGGCTTTACACCCGAGTTTGCGGCTGCTATGGCAGGTCTCTGTGGCAAGGCTGATCTTATTATCCCTAACCTTACCGAGGCAGCCTTTATGCTTGGCGTTCCTTACAGGGAGGATTATGACGAGAGCTATATCCGTGATATGTTGAAGGGACTTACGGGCCTTGGTGCAAAGCGTGCCGCCCTGACGGGCATATCCTTTGAGGAGGGTAAGCTTGGCTGCTACTCCTACGACAGCACGACCGACAGCTATTTCTCCTATTTTGGCGGTCATCTGCCCGTTGCCTACCACGGCACCGGTGATATCTTTGCCTCTGCCACCGTGGGCGCATTGATGCGCGGTCACTCTGTGGAGAGCGCTCTTACCGTTGCGGTGGATTACACCTACGAGTGCATCAAGCTAACAATGGAGGACGAGAATCGCCGCAACTACGGCGTAAACTTCGAGCAGGCTCTTCCTTACTATATAGAAAGACTCAATAAATAAAAAAGAAGAAAGCGGATTGGAGTGAACCCCAGGCAATAGACACGAAATAAAAAAGCATTTCGTAGAATAGCTTTAGTTTGCTCTTAAAAGCTCGTTATTTCTTGAAACTGACATCGTTTTTCGTACGGTGTCAGTTTTGTTTTTAGCTGAATACGT
>JBGVPG010000031.1:0-42025 GCA_045126855.1 Eubacteriales bacterium
TCTTCTTCGCAAAGGTTATGGGCAAAATGATGGGCGGCAAGAAGAAGGGTGATAAGAAGGAGAAGCCCAAGGCTATGGGCTTTGAGATCACATCCGATCTTATGGCAATGATGGGTGGCTTCACCGTTCTTCGTCTGCTCACTATGGCAGGCGGTATGATGAACGTAGAATTCACTAAGGAAGAGCTTCTCGGCTATAACAAGAAGCTTAGCCGCATTCCCCAGCCCAAGAAAAAAGAAAACTAATCTCTTAAAAAAGGAGACAAAAATATGCAAATGACATTCCGTTGGTACGGCGAAGGTAACGACCGTATCAAGCTGTCCGACATTAAGCAGATTCCCGGTGTAGACGGAATCGTATGGGCGCTTCACAGCAAGATGCCCGGCGAGGTTTGGCAGGAGGACGAGATCAAGGTTGTAATGGACCAGCTCCACGCTCACGGCTTCAACGGTGACGTTGTTGAGTCTGTAAACGTCCACGACGACATCAAGATCGGTCTCCCCACCCGTGACGCTCTTATCGAGAATTACAAGCAGACAATCAGAAACCTCTCCAAGTTCGGAGTAAAGGTTATCTGCTACAACTTCATGCCCATCTTCGACTGGACAAGAAGTAACCTCTTCCACGAGGTAGGCGACGGCTCTACCGCTCTCTTCTACGAGAAGGGTATGATCCAGGACGACTACAACGCAATGGCAAAATACATTCTCGACTTCACCGAGAAGTACAATATGTCCTTCCCCGGTTGGGAGCCCGAGAGAATGGCGAAGCTCGACCAGCTCTTCAAGGACTACGCAGACGTTGACCACGAGAAGCTCTGGGCGAACCTCAAGTACTTCCTCGAGGCAATTATGCCTACCTGCCGTGAGTGCGACATCAAGATGGCTATCCACATGGACGATCCGCCCTGGGATATCTTCGGTCTTCCCCGTCTCCTCATTGACGGCCCCAGCATCGACCGTTTCCTCTCTATGGTAGACGACGAGTACAACTGTCTCACCCTCTGCTCCGGCTCTCTTAACGCTAACCCCGACAACAACGTTGCTGATATCGTAAGAAAGCACTGCGACAGAATCGCATTCGCCCACATCAGAAACGTTAAGCACTTCGAGAACGGTGATTTCTCCGAGGCGAGCCACAGAGACTGCGACGGCGACACAGGTATTCTCGACATTCTCAAGGCATACCACGACTGTGGCTACAAGGGCTACATCCGTCCCGACCACGGCAGACATCTCTGGGATGAGAAGCCCGGTAACGTGCGCCCCGGCTACGGCCTCTACGACCGTGCCCTCGGCATTATGTATATGCTCGGCGTATGGGATATGCTTGAAAAGCTTGACAATAAGTAATATTTGGAGGTAAATTAAAATGATTAATCTTCCCCTTAACGTAGATTTTTCCGGCAAGGTAGTAGTAGTTACAGGTGCAGGCGGCGTGCTCTGCGGTGATATGGCAAGAGCTTACGCTCAGGCAGGCGCAAAGGTTGCTGCACTCGACCTTAACGAGGAGGCTGTAAAGAAGCTCGCTGACGAGCTCAAGGCTGAGGGCTTCATCTGCGAGGGCTACAAGGCAAACGTTCTTGACCCCGTAGCTCTTGAAGAGGTACATCAGGCAGTTCTCAAGGATCTCGGTCCCTGCGACATTCTCGTAAACGGCGCAGGCGGTAACAGCCCCAAGGCTACCACCGACAACGAGTACCACCACGAGGCAAAGGAAGGCGGCAAGTCCTTCTTCGACCTCGACCCTAATGGCGTTGACTTCGTATTCAAGCTCAACTTCCAGGGTACTCTCCTTCCCACCCAGACCTTCGCAAAGGATATGGTAGAGCGCAAGAGCGGTAACATCCTCAACATCTCCTCTATGAACGCCTACATTCCCCTTACCAAGATTCCTGCATACTCTGCGGCAAAGGCGGGTATCTCCAACTTTACCCAGTGGCTTGCAACTCACTTCGCAGGCACAGGCATCCGTTGCAACGCTATCGCTCCCGGCTTCCTGGTTTCCAACCAGAACCGTGCTCTCCTCTTCAACGAGGACGGCACCCCCACAGCCCGTAGCGCAAAGATCCTTAACGGAACTCCCATGGGTCGCTTCGTAGATTCCGAGGAGCTTCTCGGCGGTCTCTTCTTCCTGACCGACGACAAGGCAGCCTCCGCAATCACAGGCGTAGTTCTTCCCATCGACTGCGGCTTCGCTGCATACTCGGGAGTATAAGCCCCTGGCTTATACAACTAAAAACACCTGCTCAATCGAGCAGGTGTTTTTAACTTCACTTGACCGCAAGTCAAACTTCACTTACCAACGGTAAACTTCACTTGGCGAAGCCAAACTTCACCAAAAATCCCCTCTCTTTAGGCCAAAGGCTTATACAGCAAAGAAAAACGGCGAGATTACTCTCGCCGTTTTATATATATTAGGAAGTCTCCCCAATAGAGGGATAAATAAATTCCAGCGTGCCGTTAAGGAATGCCTCAATATCCTCATCGACGAGGACGGTAATTCCGTCAGGTGTTATGTAGCTGCCGTTTTCGGTGTGAGGAAGGCAATCTAGTTGAGAGAGTGAAAAAGTATATATAAAAACCTCTCGAAGTAGATGATCTACCACGAGAGGTTTTTTGTTTAATTAAGTTTATTATTCAAATCCGATAAATTCCAGGCTGTTAAACACTGCACGAAGATAAATGCGACCCATGTCCGGATCTTGGTGATAACCAAAGGAGCTTACAGTTAATATCGAAAAACGATCATCAAATATTTTGAGCGTACCGTAATTAGTCCATAGGTATGTAAAATCTTCCTCGTTTAGCACAGGCGGTTCTTTATAATCGTCAGTCAACGGAAAGTTAGATGATATTGTACCTTTCTTGTAATCACTAATATCCGAATGATTAATTTCATCGATAGTTACGTCGTCAAAAAATGCATAGCTTGTAACCTTCACGTTTCCTGCGCATCTGTCAAACGGATTATCCCCAAACTCTATTTTCTCTGTAATATTGCTTAACACATCAATTTGAAAACAGTATTTGGTGTCAAAAAGCTCACCATCGTGTGTAAAGATTGCAGACTTTTGAAACGTGCTACCATGAGATTTCAAAAGCTCTATGGCTGCAAGAGCTTCCTCGTACGTCTCTACCCACCAATATTCTATTCTGGGGGCAGGCTTGTTAATATCTCTAGGGAATCCTGCGGTATAGCCTTCGGGATAAAAGTTCCATTCAGGATAAGGTCCATAAACGGTTTCGTTTTTTTCATCATTATTGTCTGGCGGTAATTCATCTCCACTCACATCATCATTTTCTTTAGCCGCCACCATTAAACCACAAGATGATAAAGCAAGTGTGGCAAAAACAAAAATCAAAGTAAGAGAGATCAATTTTAATAAATAGTCTTTCATAATAACCTCCTTTTAAATAAAAACCGCAGAAAAGCTGTGACACAAGTCCCATTTCTGCGGTTTTATACTATGGGACGTGAAAGCCCTTTTTATTTAGTATATCATCATAAAAAGGCTTTGTCAAGAGTTTTCTTTGTTGTGTATGTTATTTTATTGTGTTGAATTTTCATCCTCGGTACCCATAATCGCTTCACCAAATCCGGAATTGTCACGTATGTATCCGCAAATGGCACAACAGCTTGTTCCAAGCTTAAAGCCCGGCTCCATATCATGATACTCGGTTCCTATCAAGTATCCGCACTCACAGTATATGGCGTGTGAATCCCTTCCTTGTGATACGTAATCCCATACATAATGTTCTTCCGTTGTTGTCTGTCCACAAACGCAAGCCGCCTGGTGACCGCTAGCAGAAGTTGAAGCCATTACCGTGGTATAGCTATGCGTCTTAGCTCCCATATAAGCACAATCAGTGCAGTCCTCGTAGTGTTGGGTTGGATTGTAATAAGAATAGGTTAGATTGTGAGATTGAACATTAAAAACATACCCACAATCACACTTATAGCAATGAGATTCTATATTGTTATATTCAATTTCATGATAGTAATCCGGGTCATGTGCAGAATGAGAACTGTATATTTTACAAGAACACATAGGAGTATTCGTTGCTACATCAAAATAATTATTAGAACATGTATGAGGTAAATTTTCTTCGTTGATTTCAAGCCAGATAACTATTCCGTTATATCCAAATGGATTATTATTATAGGTATAGATTGTTTCTAGGCCACTCCAACCTGTGTGAAACATAATATTGTGATTGCTACCCGTATTATATGCGATAAGTGCATGCCCCTCTCCGGTTATCGTTTGTCCTAAATAGATAGCTGGAAAACCTTTGGAAATCTGTTCGGTCATCACAGAATAGATATCATCACCTTCTTCATATAAAGCTATTCTCACTGATAATTCGTCAGCTTTAAATCCTCTTTCCTCATAAAGATAAATTTCAAGTATTTCTACCACATTACCAGCGGTTAGCCCAAGATACGGGTCCGATTCATTGTATGATTTAAGTCTAGTTCCTATAGAAACTAAATACGGCTCAAAAAAATTGTTACTGTTTGATAGGGCATACGACTTGTAGTAGTCATAACCATTTTCTGATGATGGAACATTATTATTAACAAAATTCTGCCAAGCCTCAGCTTCTTCAATAGCAGAAAAAGTTCTAATAAGGCTATCGGTTGATGAATTATACAGTCCATTTTGCCATTCATAATGGTCATCAACAAAGTTGTTATCCCAATACGAATCATAAAATGTCAATAACATACTCATCGCGGCATACGCACAGCTCATTTCACTTGGAGGGGTAGGAATAACAACAACATTACCATCCTCGTCGGTTTCTGTCGTTAAACTCATAAAATGATGAGATACACAAGAGCCTGAAATTGCATATGCAGGAATACCCAAAACAGATAAAATCAATAAAACAACCGTCACTATGGTTGAGATTGTTTTTGTCGCTATTTTTTTCATTTTCATTCTCCTTTAGTATATATTATTATCTTGGTTTTGTCAATGCATTAACGTTACCCATTGGCGTATACCTCCTTTTCTTGGTTTAAAAGCATATTTTTCCCTATTTTTTAAAATGCTTCTATATGTTATACAGTTTTTTTCTTCAAAATTCTTCAGATTTTTGAAAAAATTTATAAAAAATTTTTATTTTTCTTAAAAAGTCGCTTTTTGTCACGTAACAGGTGACAGGATTCGATTTAATACTTACTTTCAATAGTTTTCTCTATTGTGTCATAAGTACCGTCAGTTCCGTACACCTTCAGGGTAAATACCGCCCTATACGTTCCGCTGCCGTTAAGGGCGAATGTGTGAGAAAAAATATCATACTGATCAGTTGATGTAGCACTCCACTCTCCTACGTTATTCCATATTACGAGTAGAAATCTTTTCTGAACCTTTACGCTCAGCTCTGCTCTTGTAAAGCTGTCATATCCTTCGTAGATAACACTTATATCTCCGCCACTGTCAGTAGCATAAAAATCAAAACTTGCTCCATTCATATGAGAAAGACGAGGCGAGATACCGCCATCTGCAAAGGCAACTACGTTTGCCATAGACATTACCGCTATCAAAAGAATAGCTACGATTGTTTTTGTGATTTTTTTCATAAAAAATCTCCTTTTTAAATAAGTTTTTTTGAGCCTTTAAAAAGCTCTCATATAGTTATACAGTTTTTTTCTTCAAAATTCTTCAAAAAAAAGAAAAAATCCTGAAAAATTTTTCAGGATTTTTTAAAATTTGTATTTTTCTACTGTTTTGTGGTCATTTCCTCAATAATACGAATTATCTCCTCTTTGGGGAAATCTTCCTCTGTCATTATACTCATTACGTATTTTCCGTCACTACATATGTAATTGTGGTTTTTACCAGTAAATCTGTAATATACTCTCTTTTCTCCAACCGCTACGAACTCGGAATATCCCTCCTCGCTGTCGATTACAAACTCACCATGAATAGTGTTTTGACCAAAAGTGAAAACATCATTGTTTTCATTTTTAAATACATATTTCACCGCCAAACTATCCTTAAGCTCTTGATCAAGCACGTATCCCTCGGGAACGTAACCGAGAGTGTAAATCTCCTCTAGGGTTCTTGGTGCTTCGCTGTCATCCTTAAAATACAGGCTTACGAACAGCTCGTCAAACACCTCGCGTATTTCCTCACGGAAGATGATACCGCAGCTTGTGAGCAGGAGGGCGGCGGCAACAAGGATAGCAACGACACGCCTCATTCTGGGCGACCAAGCTCTCGCGCCGCCTGCCTTGCCGTATACGATTGTACGCATAGCAAGCTTATGCTTTCTGGAACATACGATTTCCCCTGTATACTCCTCTGCCAAACTGTCAAACCTGTTGCTAAGCCCCTCGTTCAAGGCTTGCTGAAAAAGCTCGAGATTGGTTTTATCCATAATACTCTAACCCCCTCAAGGAATTAAGTAAGAGCTCCTTACCTCTGGCGAGGCGAGTGTAAACCGTCTTGGGTGAGATGCCCATCATTTCGGCAATCTCGCCTACCGTCATTTGCTCGCAGAAAACAAGGTGAAGCGTTACGCTGTACCTTTCGTCAAGACTTTCTATTGCCTTGACGATCTTGGCATAATTTTCACGCATTTCAAGCTCTTCTATATAGTTATACTCTTTTTCAAGGCAAAATTCTTCAAAAATTTCAAAATTTTCAAAATTTTCTTGCAAAAGGTTAGAAATTTCGTTAGTAAGTATGGTAAAACAGTAATTTTTGACCGTTTTCTCCCCTCGGGAAAAGTCGATCTTGTCAATATGCTTGACAATTTTCATAAAGGCATTCTGAACGGCGTCCTCTGCCTCAAGCATATAATTCCTTCTGCCATAGCTTCTGAGCCTGCTCAAAGCAAACCTCATCATACCTTTATAGAATTTGTCGTATATATATTCAATTTTGCTATGATCGGATTCATCTGAAACCGTAAGTAGAAATTGCAGCATAGCATCCTCGTTATTACTTTTTCAGTATTATAACATATATTAAACAGATTATCAAGTATAAGTTGACAGAAGTGTTATTTTGTGCTAAAATATTCCTATAAAACCTAAGGAAGTGCTTTATGAAAAATAGAATTTTTACCGCCCTGACGGGTATTTGTATTGCAATTTTGATCATTACGGTGTCGATCGGTCTGCCGATCTACGTCCGTCCCTTCTATTACTCTCAGATCGATGCGCTGAATATTGAGCAGTACTCGGGCGCCGACCGTGAGACCATTATTGAGGCATACGACGAGCTGTTGGACTACCTCACCATCCCCGGCAAGGAGTTTAAGACAGGCGACTTCAAGTACAGCGAGAGCGGAAAATCTCACTTCGAGGACTGCAAGGTGCTGTTCGACCTTAACCTCTACGCTCTTATTACCGCCCTGATAGGCCTCGGCATTCTGCTGATACTTAGAGGGAACGACGTCTTTGAGATGCTCCGCCCCTTCGGAATGAACGTTATGTTCTCCTCAGGCGCTTTCACCCTCGGTGGCTTTGCCATTATCGGCGGTCTTTGTGCCATAGATTTCGACCGTGCGTTCACCGTGTTCCACAAGATTTTCTTCCCGGGTAAGGATAACTGGCTCTTCAACTGGTGGGAGGACGAGATCATCCGCATTCTTCCCCAGGATTTCTTTATGAACTGCGCTATCCTTATCCTCGCATCCATCGTCACACTTTGCCTTGTGTCGATCCTCATCGGTCTGATTAGCAAAAGGAAAACAAATTGTTAATAATCATAGAGTGCTTTGTAAATAAAGCCGCGGCTTGATTGACAGTCACCCCTTTGCGGTGTATAATAAGGATGAAAATAAATTTTCGGAGATTTTTATGAGAAATAACAATCGCCGCCCCTTCAAGGAAAGGGTTGCCTCCTACATGGTGGGCAGATACGGTATCGACAGATTATACTATTTCCTTCTCGCAATATGCTTCAGCCTTCTTGTAATCAATATTTTTCTGAATTCATTTGTTATCAGTTTTTTGGAAAGTGCATTGATTGTCTTTGCATTTTACCGTGTAATGTCAAGAAATATTTACAAAAGACAGCAGGAAAACGAGAAATTCATCAAATACGCCGACAAGCCTAAGCAGTTTTTCAAGCTGCAGAAGTGCAAAAATCGAGACAGAAAGACCCACGTTTACAAAAAGTGTCCTTCCTGCAAAAACAACCTTCGCCTGCCGAGGGAAAAGGGAAAGCACACCGTGGTGTGTCCTTGCTGTAAAACAAGGTTCGATATCAAGATATAAAAAATAGGTGCTGAAATCAGCACCTATTTTTTATTTATACCGTTTGCTTTGCAATAACAACCACCGCAAGAGCTAGAATGAGAAGAAGGAGGGCGATAAGCACAACCTTCACCTTTTTCCAAGCGGCGTATCTTCTCGCCTTACGCTCGTAACGGGAGATTGGGTCACGCTTCTTATTCACGCTGGCGGTAAAGTGATTCAACCACTTGATATCCGCCTTTGTAATCTCCTCAAGCTCCTCAAACGCGCCCTCCTCGTGGGCGATGATGTTTCTGAGCTTTCTGTACTGAATAAGCTTTGGAAGGACCTCGCTCCTTTCGGGAGCGAAACGAAGCTCGGCAAGCTTGTTGATGTAAGCAGATGCTCCGCCACGGGAGACCTCGAGAAGTACAGCGCAGGCCTTGTCAAGCTCGAGGTAAGCGTTGAAGAAGGTCATATTCGTCTTATTCATATCAGTCTCCTTTCGTTCAGTCTAAAGTATATTCTACACTAAAATAGGCAAAATTGCAAGTGAATTGCTAAAATTTATTAAATTTTGGGGATATAATTCTCAAAAATAATGCCGCCAAAGCCGTTTTTGAGAGCAATATTCTCCTCCTCCTGAGATCTGACGGTCCAGGCAAGAGTGGGTACGTTAAACAGCTTGCGCACAGAGCGGAGGGCAAAGGAGCTTGCATGTTTGTGATCATAGGCAATAAATGCAGGACGGCAAAGAACGTTGAGGAGCAGGGACTGGAGTGCGAAATACATAGGTTTTCTATACTTCTCGTACTCGTAATAACGGTGGGAGAGGATTCCACGAACAAGCTTAGGTCTCTTATCCTTCACAGTTTTCAGCGAAAGGGGGTTGAAGGACTCAACGATGAACTCACCCTTATATCCGTCCAGCATTTCGCAGGCAGCAAGAGATACCTTGTTGTTACCCGGGTCCTCCTTGATCTCAACGAGGAGAGGAATCTTTCCGTCAACCAGCTTCAGAACGTCAGAGAAAAGGGGAACGCCGTCCTCAGTACCCTTCAGCTTGAAGGTGGCAAGCTCCTCGGCGGTAAAGTCGATAACCTTTCCCTCTCTGCCGCAGACACGGTCGAGTGTATCGTCATGGAACACCACGAGCTTTCCGTCCTTGGAAAGGCGGATATCAAGCTCGATGCCCCAGCCACCGTCAACGGCAGCCTTGAAGGCAGACATAGAGTTCTCTGCCCTCTCGGCGTTATGGAGACCGCGGTGAGCGTAATGAACGCTCTTAAATCTTTCCATTTCCTTTCTGTTCTTCGGCGCAATAAGGAAGAGCCAAAGAAGGAAAAGAACAATAATTACAATAGGAATGGCAATCATATCAAATCCTCAGCTTAGTCGTCTGCACCGCCGAGAGCCTCAAGGGATCCCTGTCTCTCTGCCTTAGCATCGCCGTGCTTAACGAAGAACATGGTAACAAAGGAGAAGACAACGAATACCGTACCGAAGGAGAAGAACATAGCTCTCATACCGAATGCATCGTAAAGAATACCCGAAAGAATGGGAGCAACGATCTGCGCCGCCATAGATGCGGTGTAGTAGTAGCCTGTGTACTTACCAACCTCACCGCCGCGAGCAAGCTCAACAACCATGGGGAAGGAGTTTACGTTAATGGTAGCCCAACCAATACCTGCAAGAGCAAAGATGGGATACATAACGAGGTTGGATACGCCTGCACCGATGAAGTTACCGATGAAGAATGCGCTGGCAAGCATAATAATACCTGCAAGAATAGTCTTTCTTCTGCCGAACTTGGATGCAACTATACCTACGGGAATGTAGGAAATGATAGCAGCCGCCTGGGCAACTATAAGAGAAATACCGTAATCGATGTTAAGAACGGTGGTAGCGTAAACGGTGTACTTACTTGTGATAGAGTTGTAACCGATGTACCAAAGAGCAACCGATGCAAGAATAAGAAGCAGAGACTTCATCTCGCCCTTGGAGAGAGAGCGATTGCCCTCGGCGCTGTTTTCTTCCTTATCAACAAGACCGAACTTGATAGAGTCAGCCTCCATCTCCTCTGCCCACTTCTTCTCCTTGACGGTGAAGAGGAAGATGAGAAGACCAATAATCATTATAGAGCAAACCAGAGCAACGTAGCCGAAGTAATGCATATAAAGCTTACTTGACGTGCCAACAATGGTGGTAACAACAAGAACGATAATACCGCCCGCAGTTCCCATAAGGTTGATGATAGCGTTAGCCTTGGAACGAAGGGGCTTTACGGTAACGTCGGGCATAAGAGCAACGGCAGGAGAACGGAAGGTCGCCATTGCGATAAGCACGAGGAGAAGCACAGCCATAAATCCAACGAGGGGCCAAATGTTGCCGAGAGTTATCTCTCGCGCTTCGAGAGCAAGCTCCTCCTTAACTGCGTTGAAGATAGACTCTGCCTGAGATATGCCGGCCTCTCTCGCCTCTTGGGAGATGAGACCGTTCTTGAATGACTCTGCAAGCTGCTCCTTGGTAGCAGTAAAGACTTTCTGTGCGTTATTGAATGCGTCAACGATGCCTGCGTCCTTGAGGGCCTCAAGCTGAATACCGTTAACAAATGTCAAAGCGATGAAGGAAAGAACCGCCGCAATAGTACCAACAACGATAAAGGGCGTTCTCTTGCCGAATTTCGTCATAACCTTGTCCGAGAGCGCGCCGAAGATGGGCAGCATAAATACGGCAAGGATGTTGTCGATCGACATAACAAAGCCGGAAATGGAATGAGGGAGACCGTAATGATTGTTCAGCGCAAGGGGTACGATAGCATCATACGCCTGCCAAAATGCGCTGATTAAGAAGAAAGCAAATCCAACGAGGATCGTTCTTTTTGTATTCAGTTTCATTTTTCTTCATTCTCCGCCTGTTATTTACCTTTCGCAGCGCATCGGCGGACTGCGCCTTTTATATTTTACCATATTTATTCTTATTTGTCAAATAAATAAAAAAATAAAGAAGCTCTATAGTCATTCTTAGCTGAACTGAGCTTCTTTATATATACTTTTTCACTCTCTCAACCAGGTTGCCTGCAACGAGGCCGATAACGATGCCCGAGATTGTGCCCGAGATGATGAGAGGGATGATGTAGAGCGAGATCGCTGCGTTTTCCATCACGATGCAGGCGGCGATGATCTGACCTGCGTTATGGCCTACGCCTCCGGCGACGCTGACGCCAACAGAGGAAAAGCTATCAAGCTTTTTAAGTAGGATCATAAGTGCGAGGGCAAGTGCCGCACCCGAAAGCGAATATATCAGGCTGACGAAGTTACCGAACAGCAGAGCCGAGAGAAATACACGGACCACCGAGACGCAGATGGCGTACTGCCAGCCAAGAGCATACAGGGCAAAGACGGTGGCGATATTGGAAAGACCCATCTTCACACCCGGAACAGCCACGAAGGCAGGGATCATCGACTCGATATAAGAGAGGATCATTGCCACGGCAATAAGAGCAGATAGGGTTACGAGCTGCTTTGTTGTAAGCTTTTTCTTCATATATCAAAGCCCTCCCCTTCTCCTGTTATTTCAACGATGAGCTTATTGGGCAGGCAGGTGATGGTTTCACCAACAAAATGCTTTTTTCCTTCCTCAACGCAGTCCTGAAATCCCGGACAGTTTGCCTCGCTGATGTATACATATCCATCCTCAATAACAAGCACGTTCGTACCGTTATTAAGATAATAAGTACCGTCAACGGATAAAGGATATTCCGCAACCTTCTTACCGTCAACAGATACGATTACGGTAGAACCTTCGGTTCTGTTAAGATAAAAAATAAGAAAAACGGAAAGGCTAACTACGAGAAGCACCGCAACAAGAATTAAATCCGAGCGAAGCTTTTTGTTCTCTAAGATTTTCTTTATCTTGTCAAGCATCTTCTTTTTTTCCTTTCCGTTTTTTTGTTTATGGTCGGCGGAGTGATCCGCCGACCCTTTAGTTTAAATTAAAGATGAGTACCGCAAACGAAGTTTTCGAGGTGAATACACTTTACGGGACATACCGCAGCACACTCACCGCAGCCTGTACACTTATCATAATCAATAGTAGCGAGATTATTCTCTACCTTGATTGCGCCGTGAGGACAGGTCTTCTGACACTTCATACAGCCGATACAGCCATTGGAGCATACCTTACGTGTTACAGCGCCCTTATCGTGGCTGGAGCACTTAACAACAACACGGGTGGTGTCGTTAACCATGTGAATAACGCTGTTGGGACAGGTCTTAGCACAGAGAGAGCATCCGATACACTTGGTAGGATCAACCTCTGCAACGCCGTTTTCACCAATGTGAATTGCGTCGTTGGGACATACGGCAACGCAGTCACCGTAGCCAAGACAAGCGAAGGTACACTGGGTATCGCCGGAGTAAGAGAACTTAGCAGCCTTACAGGACTTGATACCGTCGTAAACGTACTTTCTGTTCTCTGCCTTGCACTCACCGTTACAAGCAACGTAAGCTACCTTTGCAGCAACGTCACCTGCAGCGAGACCGCAGATCTCGGCAACCTGAGCAGCAACCTCGGCGCCGCCGGGGATACAGAGAGCCGCGTTATCGCACTCGCCCTCACCAAGAGCCTTTGCATAACCGTCACAACCCGAGTAACCGCAAGCACCGCAGTTTGCACCGGGAAGGCAATCACGAACTGCAGCAACCTTCTCGTTTTCCTTAACTGCGAAGAAGGTAGCGGCAAGAGTAAGAATTACAGCACAAACAAGTGCGATAATTACAAGAACAACTAATGCAACAATAATATCCATCTGTCAGCCCTCCTATTACATACCGAGCAGGCCATCGATAACGCCTGCAAAGCCGTAGAATGCAAGAGATACAATGGATGCTGCGATGAGAGTTGCGGGAAGACCCTTGATAGCCTTGGGAGCATCACAGCTGTCAACCTTGGAACGAACACCTGCAAAGAGAACCATTGCAAAGAGGAAGCCAAGACCTACTCCAAGAGAGGAAACCATAGCGGTTCCGAAGTTGGTTACGTAGTCGTAGGAGAAGTTGTCGATTGCGATACCGAGAACCGCACAGTTGGTTGTGATAAGAGGAAGGTATACACCCAGCGACTTATAGAGTGCGGGGATAAACTTCTTGAGAATGATCTCAACAAACTGAACGAGAGCCGCAATAACGAGAATGAATACGATAGTCTGGAGATATTCAAGACCAAACGCCTCAAGAACGAGCTTCTGAATAGGCCAGGTAACCGCAGTAGCGCAAAGCATTACGAAGATAACCGCAGCACCCATACCTGCAGCCTGGTCGATTTTTTTGGAAACGCCAAGGAAGGGACAAATACCTGTGGTCTGCTGAAGAACGTAGTTATTAGCAAATACGCCTACGAGCAAAATGTAAATTAAATCCTTTACCATTTATTTATCCTCCTTTTCTACAAGAGTATTTTCTTCTGCAGCGCAAACGAGCTCAGCATTCTCAGAGCAGGAAACTCTGCCACAGATGGATGCGGAGGGACAGCCCTCGCAGGAGAAGTTCTTTCTCTTCTCACTACCTGCCTTAGGACCGATCTTGTTAACGATAGCGATAAGAATACCGTATACAAGGAAGCCGCCGGGAGCGGAAGTAAGGAGAGGAATGTTGTAGTCACAAAGCACGGGAATGGTGATAGACTCCATACCGAGAGAGCTGAGGTCGATTGCACCTGTACCAAGGATCTCACGGATGATAGCCATAGCAAGAAGTGCTACAAGGAAGCCGATACCCATTCCGAGACCGTCGAGTGCGGAATCAAGGGGATTATGCTTTCTTGCATACATCTCGGCTCTACCGAGAATGATACAGTTAACAACGATAAGGGCAAGCCATGTACCGAGAAGCGTATAGATATCGGGAAGGAATGCCTGAAGGAGCATCTGAATGATAGTTACAAATCCTGCGATTACAACGATGTAACAGGGGATACGAACTGTATCGGGAATAATCTTTCTGAGAAGAGAGATAAGAGTATTGGAGCAGATAAGAACGAGGGTTGCAGCAATACCCATGGAAATTGCGGATACGATGCTGGTGGAAACCGCCAGAACGGGACAGGTACCAAGAATGAGCACGAGAACGGGGTTCTCTGCAATAATGCCCTTCAGCACGATCCAAAGCTTACTGTTCTTATTCATTTTCGGCACCTCCTTCTGCGGGTGTTTCAATAATGGTAATAGCGTCGAATGCATAACCAATAGCCTTCTTGTAAGCATCGGTGGTCAGAGTAGATCCGCCGATGGTATCAACAGCGTCTGCCTCCTCATCGGTCTTACCAATGAACTTATCACCGTAGGTCTTTTCAGCACCGTTGGTTTCGTTAGAGGAAAGACAGGTAGCGTCAATTACAACGCCCTCTGCGCTGATAGCGATCTTAACGATCATGTTATCGGCATAACCGGTAACCTTTGCAACAACAACGTAGTTGCCGCTGTCGGTCTTGCTTACGGAGTTAATGCTTCTGAAGATCTTCTTGATATTTCTGTCAGAGCTGTTAAGATACTCGGAAATATCGATCTCGGTAACAACGCTTGCCTTAACGATAGCAGCTGCAGCCTCTGCAACAGCCTTGTTTGCGCTTTCGCCAAGAGCAACGCCGTTTTCACCAACGCCGATGAACTCCTCGCCGATCACACATACGTAGCCCTTGCCGTTGTCGGCTGCGTAAATCTTGTCAACACCCTCAGTAACCTCAACCATAAAGAGCTCGGTGAACTTGTCGCCGCCCTCAGGAAGAGCTGCCATAAGGTTGTCTCTGAGAATTTCCTCAGGAGTACGAAGGTCGGCAGAGCCACCGCCGAGAATGATAGCGGCATTAAGAGCATCCTTAACGCCTGCACGGTAACCGTTAACGGTAAGAGAGGTTGCACCTGCCTCAACGTCAACGATGGTGTTTACGTCCTTACCTACGGTCTTGTCACCAAAGGTCTTCTCAAGACCCCAGGTCTCACCGGATGCAATACAGGTTGCGCCGGTTACGAAGCCGTCGGAGCTTACGCCAATGATAAGAACCATACCGGTAGAGTAGCCCTTAGTCTCAATTTTAAGAGCATAACCCATACCGCTCTTCTCACGCTTTGCCTCAACAACGGTAGCAGGAAGAGTGTAGCTCGAGAGATCAACGTCCTCGAAGCCTGTTGCGCCGGGCATAACAGCCTCGTACGCCTGGTTTGCCGCACCCTCAAGTCTCTCCGCAATAATGGGAGCTGTTACAGAGTTTACTGCTGCAAGAACAGTAGCAAATACGGCACAAATAACTACAAGGACAACAACGTCCTTTAAAGACTTCTTAAAATTCATTACTTATTACCTCTCTTTCCAAGAGCCTTAGGCTTTGTCCAACCCTCAATGTAAGGAGAGAGAATGTTCATAAAGAGAATTGCGAAGGAAACACCCTCGGGATATCCGCCGTACTGTCTGATAAGGAAGGTGATGAGACCTGCGCCGAAAGCGAAGATCATCTTACCTGTACGGGTGATGGGGGTGGTGGAATAATCGGTGATCATAAATACTGCACCGAATACGAGACCGCCGGAGAGAACCTGATAGAGTGCAAGCTTTGCGTCGCCACCTACGATGAGGGAGAGAACGAATACGGTTGCAATCATAATAAGGGGAGTCTCAAAGTGGATAACCTTGCGTGCTACGAGGTATGCAAAACCGAGGAGAAGTGCAATAATGCAGGTCTCACCGAGTGCGCCGCCTCTGAGACCAAGGAGCATATCCATAATGGAAGGAAGCTCACCGCCGGCTGCAATCACGTTAAGGGGAGTTGCGCCTGCAACAAGGTCGGGGTTAGAGGAGATAAGAGGAAGTGCGCCGCCTGCAAGAGTGTTAGAGAAGCAGATAAGAAGGAATACTCTTGCGGTAACAGCAGGGTTAGCGAAGTTCTGACCAAGGCCACCGAAGAAGCACTTTACAACGATGATAGCGAATACAGCACCAACGATGCACTGCCATACGGGAGCGTCGGCACGAAGGTTAAGGCCAAGGATAAGGCCTGTAACGATTGCGGAGAAATCGAAAATTGTCTGTTCCTTCTTCGTAATAATATTGAAGAGGAACTCGGAAACAACAGACGCAATAACGCAGGTCATTACTACGAGAAGCGCACGGATTCCGAAGATAACCACACCTGCAACGAGTGCGGGAAGAAGGGCGATGATAACGTCGAGCATTATCGAGGGGGTATCCTTCTTAGCACGAATGTGAGGAGCGGAGGAAACTATAAGCTTATTCATTTTATGTCTTTGCCTCCTTAGTCTTTTTTAGCCGCCAAAGTAGCGCGAAGATCCTGCTTTGCAAGCTTATTGTTCTCTGCAAGAGGACGGCGGGAGGGACAAACGTAAGAGCAGCTTCCGCAGTCAACGCAGGAAAGCACGCTTGCATTTGTAAGAGCCTCGGCTCTCTCATCCTTGCTCTCGATCTTCATAGCCTTCATAAAGGCAGTGGGATTAAGTCCTACGGGACAGTGCTCAACACACTTGCCGCAGTGGATACAAGGATACTGGGTCTTGGGAAGGGAGTCCTTCTTGTTAAGACCGATAACCGCGCTGGTGTTCTTGTAGATAGGATCGTCAAGGTTATAAGCCGCAATACCCATCATGGGACCGCCGTAAAGCACCTTGCCGAGATCCTCGAAATCTGCATTTGCAAAGGTAAGTACGTCACGAAGACTTGTACCGATGGGAGCGGTAACGTTCTTGGGCTCACGAACTGCAGAGCCGTCAACGGTAACGGTCTTCCATACGAAGGGAATACCCGTCTCAAGGTAATGAGCGAAGAAGGCTGCAGAGGTAACGTTGAACATTACGCAGCCAACGTCGGAGGGAAGCTTTCCCTCGGGAATAATTCTGCCTGTAAGGGTGTATACGAGAGTCTTCTCAAGTCCCTGGGGATACTCGGAGGGAATAGAAACTACCTCAACCTTGGAATCGCCTGCAAAGGCTTCCTTCATCTTTGCAAGAGACTCAGGCTTGTTATTTTCAATAGCAACGTAGATCTTCTGAGGTCCGGGAATGAACTCCTCAATGATCTTAACGCCGCGTACAACGTACTCGCTGCCGTCGATCATAGTGCGGTTGTCGATAGTAATATAGGGCTCGCACTCCGCACCGTTAATTATAATGGTATCAACCTGCTTGGAAATAGCATTTTCAAGCTTGTTTGCGGTGGGGAAGCCTGCGCCACCAAGTCCGACGAGACCGCTCTCACGAATTGCCTGGCAAAGCTCCTCGGGAGTAGTAACTGTGGGAGGAGTGATACCGGGATCGAGAGTCATTTCACCGTCCGATTCAATAGTGATGGCCTGACAGCTGTTGCCGTTAGCCATAAGGAAGTCGCCGATCTTCTTGACCGTGCCCGAAACAGGCGCGTGAATGCAGGCACTTACCTTACCGTCGGCCTCTGCGATCTTAGTTCCCACGTTTACCTTGTCACCAACCTTAACGATTGGAATAGCAGGTGCGCCAATGTACTGAGACATAGGAAGCGTAACACTGCTCGGAGTAGGAATTTTAGAGTCCTTCATGTCGGCGGTATGCTTGTTGTGAGGAAGTTTAACTTTTCCTATTTTAAACATTCGCTTTTTCTCCATTCTGCCGTTTAAACGGCAAATTTTTTTTATTAAATAAATAAATATTTTTTCTCCAATTAATAATAATAACACATACGCGCAAAAAAGTCAAGCCTTAACCCCTAAAAAGCAGTTAAGACTTGACTCTGATAAATATGAAATTATCCGAAAATCAACGAAAAAACGTCTGCAAAAATTATTCCTGCAAGAGCAAAAACCACACCGAATATTCCAACGAAAATTGCCGCAAGGGAAATTTTATCGAAATAACCGAGGTTTTTTCTCGAAAAGGCAGCACCGCCAACCGAAAGTATTCCGAGAATGAGGGCTACCCAGGGAATGCGGAAAAGAAGAACCGATAAAACAGCTACTGCGAGAGATATTACCGATATAGTTCTTCTGTTTTTCATATCCTTTTTAACGACGCTCTTGTAGGCGTACTCGCCTTCATTTGCTCCGCTCTCACCCTGCTGAGTAGTCTCGTCAAACTGATTCTGCATTTTTCTTCTCCTTTTGGTTTTTCTCTATTCTACCACAAAATTCGTCATTTGGCAAGACCTTATTCAAAAATTAACGAATAATACCAATTGTTTGGTCAAATAATTAGCTTATAAGAGGAAATTTTCCTCATTTTTGTCAATAATTATTTACAAAATGGAGTGAAAAAATGAATTCTAACGAGAAAAAAGAACTTATCGAAAAACACTCTCCCGGGTCAAAGATATTCAAAAATTCTGCTAAAGCATTCTTGTTTGGCGGCTTCATATGCGTTATCGGTGAGTTGCTCTTAAACCTTTATTCAGGGTTTATTCCGGATGAAAAAGTGGCAGGAGGACTTGTTACGGTGACGGTGATTGTTATTGCTGCCCTGCTCACGGGATTTGGTATTTTTGACAGGATCGCACGACACGCGGGTGCAGGTACACTCGTACCTGTGAGCGGTTTTTCAAACGCCGTGGTCTCACAGGCGCTTGATGCCAAGAGCGAGGGCTACGTGCTTGGAGTCGGAGCAAAAATCTTCACAGTTGCAGGACCCGTTATTTTATTCGGCATAAGTGCAGGAGTGCTTTACGGCATTATTTACTACCTTTGCGGTGTTATTAAGGAGATGATCTGATGGGAAAAATTACAAAGCTTAAAACACCCGTTCATTTCGTCAGCTATGCTGCGGTCGGAGGCTACGAGGAAAGACGGGGACCGCTTGGAGAGCTTTTTGACTTCTGCGACACAAGCGACAAATTCGGGCAAAAGACCTGGGAAATTGCTGAAAGTGAAATGGGAAGAGTTGCCCTGAACACCGCCCTGACAAAGGCGAATATCTCCCACACAGACCTTGAACTGCTCGTCGCAGGCGACCTGCAAAACCAATGCGTAGCCTCATCAGGCGGTCTTAACAGCTTTGGCATTCCCTTTCTTGGGGTATACGGCGCCTGCTCTACCGCAACCGAGTCGCTTATGGTTTTATCAGCATTTATGAGCTGTTCTGAAGGTAGAAAATACGGTGCGGCAGTGACCTCATCACACAACTCGGCGGCGGAGAGGCAATTCAGAACGCCTATCGAATACGGCGGTCAGCGTGCCGAAACTGCACAATGGACCTCAACAGCGGCAGGTGCTTTTATTCTCGGCAGAGGCGAGGGCGATATAATGCTTACTGAATTTATGCCGGGGCGCATAGTAGACGGCTCCACCTCCGACGGTGCAAATATGGGCGGTGCAATGGCATTTGCTGCCTTTGACAGCATATCCGAGTACGTCGATCGCACCGATGAGAATATTATGGACGTTGACCTTATCGTCACGGGCGACCTCGGACGGGTGGGATCGGATATTCTGAGAGAGCTTATTTCAAAGAAATACCCGGGTCTTGAAAGAAGACACACAGACTGCGGTCTATTGCTATACGATATGGAAAAGCAGGATGCTCACAGCGGTGCATCGGGCTGCGGAACGTCAGCATCAGTCCTTGCCTGTCACTTTCTTCCGATGCTGAAGGACGGCAGACTCAGGAGAATATTATTTTTATCGACAGGTGCGCTTATGAGTCCTCAAAGCCTTTTGCAGGGCGAGAATATTTACGGTATCGCACCGCTGATAAGACTTGAAGGGAGAAAGATATGACGAATCTTACCGATATTATTCTGGTGTTTGTGGGCGGAGGAATTCTCTGCGTTATTGCCCAGCTTCTCATTGACCTTACCCGTCTCACCCCTGCAAGAATTCTTGTGCTGTACGTAACACTCGGAGTCCTGCTGTATGGCATAGGTCTCTTTGAACCGATGAAGGAGATCTTCGGAACAGGCGTTACCCTGCCCCTTATCGGATTCGGCGCAAACATAGCAATGGGTGTCCGTGAGGCGGTAGATAAAAGCGGTCTTTGGGGTGTGCTGACGGGTGGTCTAACCTCCTCTGCGGCAGGAATTACCGCAGCACTTATTTCAGGTCTTTTAGCTTCGTTTATTTTCGACACAAAATCTAAAAGAATGTAAATAATTGTTTGTATAAAACCTTCAAAATTATGCTAACTTTTTTTTACAATCCCTTGATTTTTTAAACTTTATATGTTATAATGTTTATAATAGTATTATTATGGACTAATAAAGAAAAGGGATAATTAAGATGAACGAGCTTTTAGAAATATCCGTGGCTATAAAGGAAGAGCTCAGAGCAAGAATAGGCTCTCCGCAATCCTCCTTTGACCTCTGGTTCGGAGATTTTAATCTCACCTCTCTTGACGAAAATATGGCGGTGTTCTCCACCCCGACAAAGTTAAGAAAGCAGATTCTCTCCACCAGATACATATCGCTTATCAAGGAAGCATTGACCGAGGTTATCGGCTTTGCAGTTGAAATAGAAATACGCTCTCTCGACGAGGACACAGCTTTCTCCCCCGTAGCTCCTGCAGAGGATATGGAAAGGCACTTTGAGGAGGAATCTATCAAGAAGAGCCAGCGCAAGGAGCAGAGAATTGAGGAGATACTCAATTCCTCCAACGAAAAGCGCACCCTTCTTGATGAATATACCTTCGACAACTTCATCGAGGGTGAATCCAATAAGTTTGCAAAGGCTGTTTGCTACGCCGTTGCAAACGACATTTCATATTGCAATCCCCTCTTCCTCTACGGTCATTCGGGACTTGGTAAGACCCACCTTCTCTATGCGATAATGAACCATATGAAGAAGAAGGATCCCAACCTTAAAATAGTTTACAAAAAGAGCGAGACCTTTATTAACGAGCTGATAGACGCCATCTCCGCCCACTCCACAATGGAGTTCAAGGAGAAGTACCGCTCGGCAGACGTGCTGATGATCGACGATATTCAGTTTATTGCAGGTAAGGAGTCCACTCAGGAGGAGTTCTTCCACACCTTCTCCGCCCTCTACGAGTCCGAGAAGCTTATAATCCTCACCTCCGACCGTCCTCCCAAGGAAATCAATCCCCTGATGGACAGACTTCGTACAAGATTCGAGTGGGGTCTTATCGCAGACATTCAGCCCCCCTCCTTCGAGCTTCGTACCGCAATTATCAAGAAAAAGTCCGAGGATATGGGCCTCTCTGTTCCCCAGACGCTGATAGACTATATTGCAGAGCGCCTTAACAACAATATCAGACAGATCGAGGGTATACTGAAAAAGCTATACGCTATCCACTCCTTCACAGGCTCGGAAATCACCAAGGAATCCATCGACAATATTATTTCTATCGTAGATCCCGGCAATATACCCAACGACGCCATGGTTGAGAAGATACTCATCCACGTATCAAAAAAGTACGGCGTATCGGTTGAGGACATCAAATCCAAGAAAAAGACCGACTCTATCGCAGGCGCAAGACACGTTTCGGTATATATTATCAGAAAGCTCACCGACCTTTCTCTCAAGGAGATCGGTAAGATACTCGGCAGAGACCACTCTACCATCATTTCTTCAATAAACAAGATTGAGCTTAATATCCGCACCGTAAAGAACTACGAGAGCGAGATCAATATGCTTATCAAGGAAATTCGCGGCGTATAGTTTTCAAGATAAAAATGTTCGAATGTTGAAAGAATGCTGTTGATTTGATATTTTCCTGATGTGGAAGATTGTGTATAAAACTACCAAGATTTTGCATTATCCTGAGTCAACAAAAAATGTTGATAAAAAATTCCGAGTTTTCTCTTGAAAAATAAGGCAATTTTGGGATATCAACATTTTCAACATCCCCTACTACTATTACGTCTACCAATATTAAAAAACATTCACTCTATTCTTCGCCCTTCGGCGAAAGAGAAAGGAAACAAATATGAAGTTCACCGTTTCAAAATCAGTATTCGTAAACAAGCTTACTCCTGCTATGGGTACTGTATCCAACAAGGGTACTATTACAGCTATTGAGGGTGTGCTTATCGAGACCCTCGAGGACAATCAGATCAGAATTTCTACATACGATATGACCAAGGGTGTCAGATCTACCCTTGACGCCATCTCTATTGAAAGAGAAGGAAAATATATCATTAACGCACAGCGTCTTTACCAGACCGTCCGTGTAATGCCCGAGGACGAGGTTACCCTCGAGGTTAACGACAAGCTCAACTGCACCATTTCCAGCGGCAAGGCGTCCTTCTCTATGTTTGCCCTTCGCGGCGAGGACTTCCCTAACCTGCCCGAGCTTATGGGTGACCGTGGCTTTGAGATCTCCTCCGAGAAGGTTCGCCTTATGATCGGCAAGGTCTCTCACTCTATTGCCGAGATCGACAACAGACCTATGCTCTGCGGTGCATTCTTCAAGGTTACCGAGGGCAATCTTGAGGTCGTATCCTGCGACAGCTACACTCTCTCCCGTTGCTCTGTGAAGTGTGATATTACGTCTCTCTTCTCGGGTAGTGCAGTAAACTTCTCATTCATCATCCCCGGTCACGCTCTCAATGAGCTTTCCAAGAACCTTGCAGACGGTGACGAGGAGAACGTTCAGTTCTACATTGCAAGAAAGCACGCTATCGTTAAGAAGGGCGAGAGCATCTTCTTCACCAGAACCATTGATTCGGAGTACATCGATTACAACAGAATTATTCCCAAGGATAACGACATTACCGTAGTGGTTGACAGAGACAGATTCCTTGACGGTCTTGAGAGAGCAAACATCGTTGCCGACGAGAAGATCAAGGGCAGCACAAGAAACTACGTAAAGCTTACCACCGACGACCAGTTTATCTCCATTACCTCTGCATCTGTAAACGGCAGAGTATCCGACGAGATGGAATGCGTTCACGAGGGACGTGATATTGAGATCGGCTTCAACTGCCGTTATCTCATCAACAGCGTTAAGGTTGCAGAGGGTGAAAATATCAAGATCACTCTCAAGAGCCCCACTCAGGCTATTACCATCGAGCCTAATGAGGAGGCAGATGACTTCAAGTACTTCTACATGATTCTTCCCGTAAGGATGAACGAGCAGAAATGATAGTAAAAAGGTTTAGGGCGGAGAATTTTCGCAACATAGAGGCTTGCGATATTGAATTTTCCCCCGGTGTAAATCTTTTGTACGGTCAGAACGCTCAGGGAAAAACCAACGTCATTGAGGGAATATATTACTTTTCCCGTGGAAAGTCCTTTAGAGGACGAGAGGACAAGGAGCTTGTCAGATTTGGCAGCGAGGGCTTCCGTATCTCGGTAGACTATGAGGACGGGGACAGCTCGGGAAATCTCGAATACGCAATGTTCGGCAGAGAGAGACTTCGCAAGAAAAACGGTTACAAGCTAAAGGGTGTTACCGAGATGCTCGGCAGCTTCCGTGCGGTGCTTTTCTACCCCGACGATCTCAGCCTTGTCAAGGACGGGCCCGAGGAGAGACGAAGCTTTCTGAACGTAGCTGTTTCTACCTGCTATCCGTCATACGTCAGGTACTACGCCGATTACAAAAAGGCGCTTGAAAACCGCAACTGCATTTTGAAAATGATGCAGAAGGGGTTGCAGGTTGACCAGAAGGAGCTTGACTCCTGGTCTTCCTCTATGGCGGAATATGCATCTCACATCTACCTTATGCGACGTGATTACGTGGAACGGTTGAAGGTATATGCAGGCGAGGTTATGCGTGATATTTCCGACGGTAACGAGGAGCTGAGGCTAAGCTATGAGAGTCACATTCCTCCCGATATTACCGATAGATCAAGCGTTAAGAGCGAGTATGAGCGCATTTTGTCCTCATCACTCGACCGGGAGATAGCTGCAGGCGTCAGCCTTTACGGTCCTCACAGAGAGGAGATCTCCATTGAGATCAACGGCAAGAGCGCACGCTCATTTGCCTCTCAGGGACAGCAGAGATCTATCGTTCTGGCAATGAAGCTTGCCGAGGGTGAGGTTATTCGTGAGATATGCGGTGATTATCCCGTGTTTCTCTTTGACGACGTTCTATCGGAGCTTGACGACAAGAGAAGAAAATACGTTCTTGACGGCATAGGCGAGAAACAGATCATCATCACCGCCTGCAACAAGGGCGAATGCATCGGTTACACCGATAGCGAAATTGAGGTTACGGGAGGACGTTATGTTTCTTCACATAGGTAACGGAAAAAGCGTCAGAAAAAAGGATATTATCGGAATATTCGACCTTGACACCGCCACCATTACGAAGACGGGCAAGGACTTTATCAACCGAATGCAAAGACAAGGGGACGTTGAGTATAACGACGACGATCTTCCCAGATCCTTTCTTCTGATCGAAGAAAATAAAAAATACAAGGTTAATCTCTCTCGAATCTCCTCAAGAGGTCTTGTTGCGAGAGCTGACGAGAGTGAATACGATAAGGAAAATTAAAGCGAAAGCTTTTGAAAGGCAATAAGATATGGCAAACGAAATCGAAACCAAGAACTACGGCGACAGTCAAATACAGGTTCTTGAGGGTCTGGAGGCAGTAAGAAAGCGTCCCGGTATGTATATCGGTACGACCTCTCTGCGTGGACTTCATCATCTTGTATACGAGATCGTAGACAATTCCATAGACGAGGCGCTTGCAGGTGAGTGTAGCTACATAAAGGTGACTATCTGGCCTGATAACAGCGTATCCGTTGAGGATGACGGACGAGGAATTCCCTCGGGTATGAACGAAAAATTAGGTATTCCCACCCTTGAGGTAGTTTATACCGTGCTTCACGCAGGCGGTAAATTTGGCGGCGGCGGATATAAGATCGCCGGCGGTCTCCACGGTGTAGGTGCATCGGTAGTAAATGCACTTTCCGAGTGGGTTGAGGTAGAAAACTGCCGTGACGGGCATAAGTATACCGAGAGATTTGAGAAGGGCGCGGTTGCTCGTCCCTTCAAGTGTGAGGGCTCGTCCGACGGCCGTCACGGTCTTTACGTAAGATTCAAGCCCGATGGCGAGATCTTTGAGGATACCGTGTTTGACTACGAGATTCTTCTCACAAGAATGAGAGAGCAGGCATTTCTTAACGCCGGCGTAAGAATTATTCTTACCGATACCCGTGAGGGACTTGAGCGTGAGGAGGATCTTTGCTACGAGGGCGGTATTATCTCCTTTGTCGAGTATCTCAACAACGAGAAGCGCGGCACTCCCATTCACAACGACGTAATTTATATGAAGGGTGAGAAGGATTCCTCTATTGCAGAGGTGGCTATGCAGTATAACGATAGCTACAACGAGACCATTATCTCCTTTGCCAACAATATGTCCACCATTGAGGGTGGTACTCACGAGACGGGCTTCAAGTCGGCTCTTACCAGAGCAATCAACAATTACGCCAGAAAAACAGGCGTAATCAAGGGTGACGACAAGGGTCTTTCGGGTGAGGACGTCCGTGAGGGCCTTTGCGCCATCATTTCGGTTAAGCTTACCGATGCACAGTTTGAGTCCCAGACCAAGGCGAAGCTTGGTAACAGCGAGATCAGAACTCTCGTAGACTCTATAGTAGATAAGAAGCTTGAGGAGTATTTTGAGGAAAATCCTGCCTCCGCCAAGATTATAATTGAGAAGGCAATGGCTGCCAGCCGCGCAAGAGAAGCGGCGAGAAAGGCAAGAGAGCTTACCAGACGTAAGAACGTTCTTGAGGTCTCTACCTTGCCCGGAAAGCTTGCAGACTGTAACGAGAAGGAAACGAGACTTACCGAGGTCTACCTTGTAGAGGGAGACTCGGCAGGAGGCTCTGCAAAGAACTGCCGTGACAGCCGTTTCCAGGCGATTCTTCCCCTCAGAGGTAAGGTGCTTAACGTTGAAAAGTCCCGTCTTGACAAGGTATACTCCAACACCTCGATTATTCCCATTATCCAGGCACTCGGCTGCGGTATCGGTGACGATTTTGATATTGAAAAGCTCCGCTACGGCAAGATAATCATTATGGCCGATGCCGACGTTGATGGCTCGCACATCAGAATTCTTCTTCTGACCTTCTTCTTCCGTCATATGAGACCCCTTATTGAGCAGGGTCACATCTACCTTGCACAGCCTCCCCTTTATAAGGTTTATAAGGGCAAGCAGCTCCGCTATGCATTCTCCGATGAGGAGCGTGACAGAGCTATTGAGGAGCTTGGCGTCAAGGGCGTTGAGTCTGAGAGATATAAGGGTCTTGGTGAGATGGATGCCGAGCAGCTTTGGGAGACCACTATGGACCCCGAGAAAAGAACTCTGCTCAAGGTGACCATCGACGACGCAATCCGTTGCGACGAGATATTCTCGGTGCTTATGGGTGACATGGTTGAGCCCAGACGTGAATTTATTACTAAAAACGCAAAATTCGTTGAAAATCTTGACATATAAGGAGGGAATCAGATGGAACACAATTACAAAACAACCGATATAGAATTCCCTCAGCAGAGAATTGAAATGCGTGATATGGAGAAGGAGGTACGTCAGTCCTTCATTGAATACTCCATGAGCGTTATTACATCGAGAGCCCTGCCCGACGTAAGAGACGGTATGAAGCCCGGTCAGAGACGTATCCTTTACGCTATGTACGAGGATAATCTCACCCATGACCGCCCCTTCCGTAAGTCGGCAACCACCGTCGGTAACGTGCTTGGTAGATACCATCCCCACGGTGACTCCGCCGTATACGGTACTATGGTAAGAATGGCGCAGGATTTCTCACTCCGCTATCCCCTTATTGAGGGTCACGGTAACTTCGGTAACGTAGACGGTGACGGTGCTGCCGCATACCGTTACACCGAGGCGAGAATGGCAAAGATCGCCGACTTCATGATGAGCGATATTGAGAAAAACGTCGTTCCCATGATGCGTAACTTCGATAACACCCGTGACGAGCCCACCGTGCTTCCCTCCCGTCTTCCCAACCTTCTTATCAACGGCTCGGTTGGTATTGCGGTTGGTATGGCAACGAACATTCCCCCTCATAACCTTACTGAGGTTATTGACGGTATCGTTCACAGAATTGATAATCCCCAGTGTACGGTTGACGATCTTATGATGTTCATCAAGGGTCCCGACTTCCCCACTGCGGCGATCATCTACGGCTCCCGTGGTATCAGAGAAGCATACGAGACAGGTCGTGGAAAGATCTATATCCGCGCGAGAGCGACTATTGAGGATGAGCACAGAAGAATTATCTTCACAGAAATTCCTTATATGGTTAACAAGTCTATGCTTATTGAGAGCATGGCAAACCTTGTTAAGGATAAGAAGATCGAGGGTATCACCGCCCTTCGTGATGAGTCGGGCCGAGGCGGTATGAGAATCGTCGTTGAGTATCGCCGCGATGCAAACGCCGAGGTTATTCTTAATCAGCTTTATAAGTATACTCAGCTTCAGGATACCTGCTCGGTCAATATGCTTGTTATTGACGGTGGAGAGCCTAAAACGCTTAATTTGCCAACTATACTTGACAAATACATAGGTTTCCAGAAGGAAGTTATTGAAAGACGTACTAAATTTGACCTTGATAAAGCGCTTCGTGAGATCCATATTCTTGAGGGTTACAGAATCGCAACCGAGAATATTGACGAGGTAATCAAGATCATCAAGGGATCTGCTTCTATTCCCGATGCAAAGCTCAGACTTTGTGAGAGATTCGGTCTCACCGACGTTCAGGCACAGGCTATTGTTGAGATGACTCTCGGTAAGCTCTCAGGCCTTGAAAGACAGAAGGTTGAGGACAGAATTGCAAAGCTTGAGGTGCTTATTGCAGAGCTTCGTTCCATTCTTGAAAGCGAGGAAAAGCTCCTCGGTCTTCTCAAGAGCGAGCTTCTTGAAATTCAGAAAAAGTACGGTGACGAGCGCCGCTCCGAGCTCACCGAGGCTACAGAGGAAATCGACCTTGAAGACCTCATTGAAAGGCACACCTGCGTTATTACCGTAAGCCATAGCGGCTACATCAAGCGCCAGCGCGCCGACGTTTACTCCGCACAGAACAGAGGCGGTAAGGGTATTATCGGTATGACCACCAAGGAGGATGACTTTGTAGAGGACGTTATCGTCGCAAACAGCCACTCCTACCTGATGTTCTTCACCAACCGAGGAAGGGTCTACGCAAAGAAGGCGTACAGAATTCCTGAGGCAGGCAGAACCGCAAAGGGCACTAACCTTGTTAACATCATTGAGCTTAACGATGGTGAGTTTGTAACCGCAATCATTCCCATTACCGAGTTCACCGAGGGCGAGTACCTTACGATGGTAACCAAGCTCGGCGTTATCAAGAGAACTCTGCTCTCTGAGTTTGAGTATCAGAGAAAGAGCGGTAAGATTGCTATCAATCTTGACGAGGGCGATGAGCTTATCTTCGTAAGACACACCAAGGGTGATGAGTCTCTTATCCTTGCTACTCGCGACGGTCTTGCAGTCAGATTCGACGAGAATAACGTTCGTTCTATGGGCCGTGGTGCAAGAGGTGTAAGAGGTATTACCCTTCAGGGTGAGGACGTAGTCGTTGGTGTATGCGTGGTTGACGAGACAAAGTCGCTGCTTACCGTTACCGAGGGCGGTATGGGTAAGAGAACACTCTTCTCCGACTTCCGTGAGATGAAGCACCGTGGCGGTAAGGGTGTAACCTGCCACCACATCAGTGAGAAGACGGGCAAGCTTGCCGCAATTCTCACCGTATCCGACGATGACGATATTATGCTTATCACTAACGAAGGTACTATTATCCGTACAGGCGTTTCGGGTATTAACGTTTACTCCAGAACCGCAGGCGGCGTAATCCTTATGAGACTTGACGAGGGATGCAAGATCAATAATGTTGCAAGACTCGAAAAGAGTGAGGATATCGAAAAGCAAAGTGCCGAGGCAGAGGCAAATATTGAAAAAACTCCAATAGAGGTAGAAAAGGAAGTCCTTGAATCGGAGGAATAATCCTTTTTGATAAAACAAATTAATTTCAAAAAATAAAAAATAATAATTTATATAGCCGCATAAAATGCGGTAAGGAGGATTTACCATGACATTCAAGGAAAAACTCGTTATTCTGAGAAAATCCAAGGGTCTTACCCAGGATGATTTCGCAAGCGCAGTTGGCGTTTCCCGTCAGGCAGTTTATAAATGGGAAAGCGGTCAGTCCTATCCTGAGGTTCCCAAGCTTCTTGAAATGAAGATGCTCTTTACCATCTCTATCGACGAGCTTCTTGACGACAGCTACGACCTTCCCGTTCCTGAAAAGAAGAGAAAGAAGAGAGCACCCAAGCCCGAAGCACCTAAGGCAGCATCTGCTCCCAAGGAAACACCCGTTGTACCTAAGGTTGAGGCAGCACCTGCTCCCAAGGCAACACCCGTTGCACCTAAGGTTGAGGCAGCACCTGCTCCTAAGGCAGCACCCGTAGCTCCTAAGGTTGAGGTAGCGCCTACACCCAAGGTTGAGGCTGAGCTTCCCAAGATCAACGTAGCACCTGCTCCCAAGGCAGAGCCTGTTGCTCCTAAGATCGATACCGTTCCCGCTCCCGAGACTCAGGAGCCCTCGCCCATTACCCTTGAGGATCTTGAGACGGTTGAGGAAGCACCTGTAAAGAAGAGTAGCTTCTTCGATAGAATCTTCGGTAGAAGATAATAAAAGTAAAGTAAAATTTATATTTTCTCTCATTTTTACATATTTTTTTCATTAATTGAATAACTTTTCCCACTCCGTCTATAATAAACAAAAAAAAGATGGAGTGGGATAATGAGAGGATACCAGAAAAAGGTTATTTTTTTAAAAGATACTGGCAGTCACCTTTTTGACGAGGCTTATTTTGTCGTCAGTCGCCGAGGTGAAGAAGCGCAGATTTGTAAGAGCGACATGATTTTTGAGGCTAACAGAATTATTAGGGAAAGCCTTAAAGACACAGAAAAACGTATAAAGGGAAGGAGACTGCTGAGAGCCGGCGTGATTATTCCCTTCTTTTGTGGCGTTGCCGTCACACTTTTAGTTAACCTTGGAGTTTATCTTATTTTAAGATAGCTCCATTTGAATTTGAAAATAATATAACTTTGGATAGATAATGAAAAATACTAAGACAAAAGGAAGTAGAGATACGAAGCTTCGTATTATACCTCTCGGCGGTCTTCAGGAAATCGGAAAGAATATGACAGCCATTGAATATGGCGACGATATTGTTGTAATCGATGCGGGACTTGGTTTTCCCGACGATGAGATGCTTGGTGTTGACCTTGTCATTCCTGATATTTCCTACCTTGTTAAGAACGCTCATAAGATCCGCGGTATTCTGATAACCCACGGACACGAGGACCATATCGGAGCAGTTCCCTATCTTCTTCAGCAAATAGACGTTCCAATATACGGAACGCGACTTTCTCTCGGAATCATCGAGGGAAAGCTTGATGAAAATCCCCCACCCTTTGAGCCTGAGCTTTACACCGTTGAGGCAGGTGATACTGTAAGCCTCGGTGTTTTCAAGGCTGAGTTTATTCACGTTAATCATTCTATTGCCGATGCTTGCGCAATTTCCTTGAAGACTCCCTACGGAATCGTGTTCCATACGGGCGATTTCAAGCTTGACGTCTCGCCTATTGATGGCAAAATTATGGATCTTACTCGTATTGGTGAGATAGGCAAGAGCGGTGTTACAATGCTCCTTTGCGAGTCTACCAATGCCGAGCGTCCCGGCTTCACTGCATCCGAGCGTACCGTTGGCTCTTCTCTTGAGCGTATTTTTGCTCAGTATGAGGACAGAAGGTTGATTATTACTACCTTTTCCTCCAACGTACACCGTGTTCAGCAGATCATAAATGCAAGCTACAATCACGGAAGAAAGGTTGCCATTATCGGCAGAAGCATGGTAAACGTCGTTGGCGCAGCTGCCGAGCTTGGATATATGGATCTGCCTGAGGGCGTACTTATAGATATCCGTGACATAAACAGATACCGTCCCGAGGATATTACTCTGATTACTACCGGTAGCCAGGGCGAGCCTATGTCTGCTCTTTACAGAATTGCCTTCAGCGAGCACGACAAGGTTAAAATCAGCCCCAAGGACGTAGTTGTCCTCAGCTCCAGCGCAATTCCCGGTAACGAAAGACTTGTGGGAAAGATAATCAACGCTCTCGTAAAGAACGGTGTTAAGGTTGTAAATGATTCGACCGAGGACGTTCACGTTTCGGGTCACGCCTGCCGTGAGGAGATCAAGCTTATGATGGCTCTTTTGAAGCCAAAATATCTTATGCCTATTCACGGTGAATACAAGCATCTTTATGCCAACAAGGATATTGGTGAGTTTATGGGTATTCCCTCTGAAAACATCTTTATCTCCGAGCTTGGTAAGGTTCTTGAAATTGACCGCAAGGGTGCCAGATTCAATGGCAGCGAGCCTGCAGGTCAGGTCCTTGTTGACGGCTCGGGCGTTGGTGATATCGGTAGCGTTGTCCTTCGTGACAGAAAGCATCTTTCCGAGGACGGACTCGTCGTTGTTGTTGCTACCATTGATATGGAGGACAGAATGATAGTTTCAGGCCCTGATATCGTTTCCCGAGGCTTCGTATACGTAAAGGAGTCGGAGGAGCTGATGCGTGAGGCAAAAACTATTGCAGAAAATTCGCTGATGCGTGCAATTTCAAAGGGATACGGCGACCGCGCGCACATCAAGGGACTTATTAAGGATGACCTTGCAAAGTTTATTTACAAGGAAACAAAGCGTAAGCCTATGATACTGCCGGTTATTATGGATCTATGATTTACTGTGTAATTTTTGACACTAAAAATCGAGAAAATAATATCAGAAAAAAGAACGACTGTCGCGTTTTGCGACAGTCGATTCTCACTTTACCAGCTAATATTGCAGAGTACGTCAATGAAGCAGGAAATTCACTTGTAAAAGCCGAGAGGCTAGGTGCTTACTCTTCCCTACTCGCCTCGTTAAAGTGTTTTTACAATATTGAAAATCCCGTAATTATTCACCAAAAGGGGAAAAAGCCTCATATCAAATCACAGGAAATCTTCTTCAATATTTCTCATTCCGGTGGTGTTACGGTTGTGACCCTATCCGATGAATATGACGTTGGAGTTGATATTCAGACCGAGCCTGAAGAAGCGATGAAGGCACGACTTGAAAAAAGATTTCTAAGTAATTTTTCTTCCAAAAAAGAAAATATCGGTATAACATATTTTCTTGCGGAACAAGATGCTTCTGATTTCGTTTTTTACGAGGTTGAAGCTGAAGGTGTGGGTATTAATTTTGCCTCAAATTGGACGTCTATGGAGGCTGTTATGAAGCTTCACGGTGACGGCTTCTCTTCCCTTTCAAATATTCATGATCTGACGAGAAAAAGTAAAATTGAGGCTACTAAAATTAATATTGATAATACAGAATATTATATAGCTAACGCAATAAAAAATGGTTAAAATGTAAACTAAATCTTACATTTTAACCATTTTTATTTACTGATCAAGAAATTCCTTACCGCAAAGAAGGGTGAGAATTTCATCAAGATCCTCGTTATCCTCATAGGAAAGAGTGATTGTTTTATTTCTTCCCTTTCCGTCAATTTTAACCTTTCTTCCAAGGTGGGATTGAACACGGATTTCAAGCTCACGGAAGTAGTCTACAAGGGGTGGAGTCTCATCCTGCTCCTTCGTGGGCTTTGTGGGTTTGTTATAATGCTTTACAGCCTCCTCGAGTACACGTACCGAGAGATCATTTTCTACGGCGTGCTGTGCGAGAAGAATCATGTCATCACGGTTATTGAGGCCAAGGAGAGTTCTTGCGTGTCCTGCACTGAGCTCTTTCGATGCAACGAGAGTAAGTACCTCGTCAGGAAGGTCGAGAAGACGAACGGTGTTTGCAATAGCAGATCTGGATTTTCCAACCTGTTTTGAAAGCTCCTCCTGGGTCATATCGTACTCCTCTGCAAGAGACTTATACGCCAAAGCTTCCTCTATGGGATTAAGATCCTCACGCTGAATATTTTCTATAAGTGCGATCTGTGCTGCATTCTTGTCATCCTTATCGAGAATGATTGCAGGAATTTCGCTGAGCCCTGCAAGCTTAGACGCTCTGAAACGTCTCTCACCTGCAATGATCTGATATCTACCCTCACCGTACTCACGAACAAGAATAGGCTGAAGAAGTCCATTTTCTACAATAGATTCTGCAAGCTGCTCAAGAGCCTCTTTATCAAAATATTTTCTGGGCTGGTCACGCTTAGGATCAACGAGCGAAATTTTAACCTTTGCTACACCCTCGTTCTTAGGTGCTGACTCCTCCATAAGAGAATTGTCGAGAAATATCGCATCAAGACCTCTGCCGAGACCGCTATTTTTCTTTGCCATATTAAAACTCCTTAAAAAATATCAAAATGTGGAAAACCTTGTTTGACAGAAAAACCTTGAAAAATATAGGTTTTTTGCCCTATTTATGCTGAAATCACAGTAAAATAACAACTTTTCCACAAAGAAAATGTTATAAATGTGGAAAACTAGCTACATAAAATGGTAAAATATACCAATTTATGTCAATTAAATACGAAGCATTAATTCCTTAGCAACAGCTGCGTATTCGAGAGATCCTTTTCCATAGGGATCGTGGTAGCAGATAGGTTCGCCATATCCGGGTGCTTCGGAAATACGTACGGTTCTTGAGATTGGAACCTTGAAAAGCTTATCGGCATAGTACTTTTTAAGCTCTGCAACTACCTGCCCAGTAAGTGTAAGGCGTCCATTATACATGGTAAGAAGTATTCCAACCACCTGTAAGGTAGGATTATAGAGCGTTTTGATGCGTTTTACGGTATTTAAAAGCTGAGACATACCCTCAAGTGAGTAAAATTCGCACTGCATAGGTATTACAACTCCATCAGACACCGATAATGCCTTAACTGTCAGCATTCCAAGAGAAGGAGGACAGTCGATGAAAATATAATCATAGTCTTCCTTGATCGAATCAAGAGCTATTTCTGTGAAGTTAAGGTTCTCATCAAGCTCCTGAAGTTCGATTTCTGCTCCTGCAAGCTCAATGTTTGCAGGTACTACAGACAAATTTTTAAATCTAGTCTTGATAATAGCGTCTGAAATGTCGCATTTACCAATAATTACGTCATAAATAGTGTTCTTCACCTTAGATTTCTGAATTCCAAGGCCAGAAGTAGCGTTTCCCTGCGGATCCATATCAATCATTAGCACCTTTTTGCCCTTATTTGCAATTTGTGCCGAGATATTGACGCAGGAAGTCGTCTTTCCGACTCCACCCTTCTGGTTAGAAAAGGATACAACCTTTGCCATATTATCCTCCGATAAGTATTATTTAACACTTATATTATACTATACTAGCGACTGTTTGTCAATAATGTTTCACGTGAAACAATAATTTTTTCACTTTTTCATTGTTTCACGTGAAACAATGTTGACTTTAACATAAATTTAGGCTATAATAGTATATATATAATATTAAAGGTAGAAAAATGAACGAAATCACTAAAATTATTGTAATAAGGCACGGTGAAAGCCTAGGTAATGCTAAAAGGATCATTTTAGGTCACACCGACCTTGATTTATCTGAACATGGATATTTACAGGCGAAAACTACTGCAAATTACTTAAAAAATGAAAAAATTGACGTTATTTACTCATCAGATCTTAAAAGAGCTTATAATACTGCCCTTCCACACGCAGAAATTCGTAGTTTAGAGGTTATTACTGATAAGCAACTCAGAGAGATCTTTGTTGGAGACTGGGAGGGGCTTCACGTAGATGAAATTATTAAAAAATGGGGCAGGAAAGCCTTTGAAGATGATTGGCATGGACATTTTGGTACATTTACGTTCCCGAATGGTGAGTTTATTCAGGATGGAGGCAGAAGGTTTTACAATAGAGTTTGTGAATTAGCCGAGCAAAATAAGGGAAAAACTATTCTTATTACCGCACATGCAGCTGTTATCAGAGCTTTTTGGACTATAATTACCAATACTCCTTGGGAAAATGCTGTAAAAGAGGTTCCCTTTGCTACAAACGCATCCTTTTCTGTTTGTTATTATAATGGAGAAACAATTAAACCGGACGTATATTCCTTTGATGATCATTTGATTGAAGTCGGAATTACTAAGGTGAAAGTATAAAAAAAGACCGATAATTTCTTCAAAATCCCTAAATAGAGCAGGGAAGTATGAAAAAAATTATCGGTTTTTGTTATAAAATGGTAAAATATACCATTATTTAAATAATTTCTTAAAAGGTCTGTTCTTTTTGCTGTTTGGAGTCTCACCTATTGATTCTGCAAATGCACGGAGCAGCTCTTTTTGTTTGGAATTGAGGTTTTTAGGTGTTTCAACCGAAACCTTGAAGATAAGATCGCCTCGACGCTTGGTGTTTATATCGGGAATACCCTTGTTTTTAAGGGTGAAATCGCTGCCCGACTGGGTTCCCTCGGGAATTTTGAACTTCTCAACCCCACCACCAAGAACAGGAATGTCGATTTCTGCGCCAAGTGTTGCTTCGGTGAAGCTGATTGGAACTTCACAGTATATGTTGTTACCCTCACGCTCAAAGATTTTATCTTCCTTGACTCTGACCTCAATAATAAGGTCACCGTTAGGACCGCCGTTCAGACCGGCAGAGCCTTGATTACGAAGAATAATATTCTGTCTGTCGTCGATTCCTGAGGGAATATTGACTTCAAGCTTTTTGTTAATTCTGATACGACCCTTACCGTTACAGTTTTTACAAGGGGACTTAATAATTTTTCCTCTGCCAGCACATCTCTGACAGGTTCTCTGAGTCTGCATATAACCAAGCATGGTTTGCTGTCTTACGTTAATACGACCAAGACCGTTACATTCGGGACACTTTTCAATATCTCCCTCGTGCTCAGCTCCACTGCCGTGACAGTCAGGACAGTTCTCAACTCTGGCAAAATTTACCTCTTTTTTGCATCCAAACGCAGCCTCCTCAAAGGAAACGCTGACACGTGCCGCAATATCGTCGCCTTCCACAGGAGCGTTTGCTCTGGATCTTGTACTTGTTCCTCCCCCAAAGAAGGAAGAGAAAATGTCGCCAAAATCAAAGTCTGCGCCCGAGAATCCGGAGAAACCTCCGTAGCCGCCACCGCCTGAGGTGGGGTCAAATGCGTCGTGACCGAATCTGTCGTACTTAGAGCGCTTTTCAGAGTCGGAGAGTACTGCGTAAGCCTCGTTGACCTCCTTGAATTTAACCTCAGCTTCTTTATCACCGGGGTTCATATCAGGATGGTATTTTTTAGCAAGAGAACGGTAAGCCTTTTTTATTTCGTCCTCGCCTGCGGATTTATTTACACCGAGGACTTCATAATAATCTCTTTTATTTTCTGCCATTTTTCTGCCTTTTACTCTCTAAATGTAAAATATAGTTTGCAAAAATAACCTTTTTGCATTGTTTTTATACGTTTTGTAGGGCGAATCAAGTATCACTTGAATCGCCCTACTTTTAGTGATTAGCCGTTGGTTTTATCCTCAAAGCCTGCGTCGTAGTAGTTACCGTCAGCACCCTGAGCACCGCCTTCAGCGTTTGCTCCGTTCTGAGCAGCCTGCTCCTGATAGATCTTTTCAGCGATGGGGTAGAATGCCTTCTGGAGAGCCTCGGTATCAGCCTTGATTGCGTCAACGTTGCCGCCGTTTACTGTCTCACGAAGCTTTGCAATCGCATCGTTTACGGGAGCCTTGTCGCTCTCGGTGATCTTGTCGCCAAGCTCGTTCATAGACTTCTCGATCTGGAAGATGGTGTTTTCAGCCATGTTCTTGACCTCAACAGCTTCCTTCATCTTCTTGTCCTCCTCGGCAAATCTCTCTGCCTCGTGAACTGCCTTATCAATGTCTTCCTTAGACATATTGGTAGAGGATGTGATGGTGATGTGCTGCTCCTTGCCGGTGCCTCTGTCCTTTGCAGTTACGTTTACGATACCGTTAGCGTCGATATCGAAGGTAACCTCGATCTGAGGAACTCCACGGGGAGCTGCAGGAATACCGTCAAGAATGAATCTGCCGAGAGTTGTGTTGCCTGCTGCCATTTCTCTCTCACCCTGGAGAACGTGGATCTCAACCGAGCTCTGTCCGTCAGCGGCAGTAGAGTAAACCTGACTCTTCTTTACGGGAATGGTGGTGTTTCTCTCAATGATCTTGTTGAATACACCGCCAAGGGTCTCAATACCGAGAGAAAGGGGAGTAACGTCGAGAAGAAGTACGTCCTTAACGTCGCCACCAAGAACGCCACCCTGAATTGCAGCACCGATCGCTACGCACTCGTCGGGGTTGATGCCCTTGAAGGGATCCTTGCCCATGAACTTCTTAACTGCTTCCTGAACTGCAGGAATTCTGGTAGAACCACCTACGAGAAGAACCTTGGAAACCTGGCTTGCAGAGAGTCCGGAGTCGGCAAGAACCTTCTTAGTGGGAACCATGGTTGCCTCAACGAGGTCGTGGGTGAGCTCATCAAACTTTGCTCTGGTAAGTGTAGCCTCAAAGTGCTTGGGGCCTGTTGCGTCTGCGGTGATGAAGGGAAGGGAAATGTTAGAGGACATAACGCCTGAAAGCTCGATCTTCGCCTTCTCAGCTGCATCCTTAAGTCTCTGTGCCGCCATCTTATCCTTGCGGAGATCGATACCGCCGTTTTCCTTTGCAAACGTATCAGCCATCCAGGTTACGATTCTCTCGTCGAAGTCGTCACCGCCGAGACGGTTGTTACCTGCGGTTGCAAGAACCTCGAATACGCCGTCGGAAATGTCGAGAAGGGAAACGTCGAAGGTACCGCCGCCAAGGTCGAATACCATGATCTTCTGGCTATCTTCCTTATCCATACCGTATGCGAGGGCCGCTGCGGTAGGCTCGTTGATAATTCTCTTAACCTCAAGACCTGCGATTCTACCTGCATCCTTGGTTGCCTGACGCTGTGCGTCGGTGAAGTATGCGGGAACGGTGATAACAGCCTCGGTAACCTTAGTTCCGAGATATGCCTCTGCGTCAGCCTTCAGCTTCTGAAGAATCATAGCCGAGATTTCCTGAGGAGTATATTTCTTGTCGTCGATTGTTACCTTAACGTCGGAGCCCATATCTCTCTTGATAGAGCTAACGGTCTTGTCAGGGTTTGTAACCGCCTGACGCTTTGCTACCTGACCTACGAGTCTCTCTCCGGTCTTAGTAAATGCTACTACGGAAGGAGTTGTTCTTGCTCCTTCGGGGTTTGTGATAACGATAGGCTCGCCACCCTCGAAAACTGCTACGCAGGAGTTGGTAGTACCTAAATCAATACCAATAATCTTTCCCATAATAATTATCCTCCAAATATAGAATAAAATTTAATAATTTGTAAAGTATAGTTGTCTTTTATTTATTAATTAGCCGTTTTTACCATTGCAAAACGGATAATGTGCTTACCTTTTCTGTATCCCTTCTGGAACACCTCGACTATTTCTCCCTCGCCGTATGCGTCGTCCTCAACGTGGAATACTGCGTTGTGAATGTTGGGGTCGAAGGTATCGCCGACCTTACCGAATTCCTCAACGCCAAGCTTTTCAAATACGCTCTTTGAAGTGTTTGAAATCATTACGAGACCCTCGAGCACCTTTGAACCGTCGGTAAATTCTGCTGCACGGTCAAGGTTATCGACAATGGGGAGCAGCTCTCTTACGGTATCTGCTGCTGCACTCTCATAAAGGGCGTCCTTTTCCTCTCTGGAACGGCGTCTGAAGTTGTCGTACTCTGCCGCCATACGAAGGTATTTGTCCTCCATCACTGCCATTGCTTCTTCAAGCTCGGCAATTTTTTCAAGAAGCTTCTTGTCTGCCTTAGAGGTCTTCTTTTCTTTTTTATCCTCGCTTACTGCCTCCTCGGCAGTTGTGTTCTTAATATCTTCCATTATAGATCCTTTCGGTTAAATATCGTTGTCGTCGTATCCTTGAGGCAGGGCAGCCTCACCAAATATTCTGTCTATTCCACTTGCCAGACCGTTCAGCATCTCGATAACCTTTGAGTAATTCATTCTCTTTGGTCCGATAACGCCAACTGCCAGCTGCTTGCCGCCAATGTTCAGGTTTTTGAATATCAGGGCTGTGTTTCTCATAGCGTCGGATTCGTTTTCCGTGCCGATGTAGACGTGAATATCACCGCCGTCAGCCGTCTCGCGGGAGATAACGTCGAGGAATTTTTCCTTTTCCTCAAGCATACCCATAAGATTTCTGAAATCCGAGATGTCGGAGTACTCAGGGTACTGAAGAAGCTTTGTGATACCCTCAAGCTTTACGTCTGCGGTATCAAGCTCGTTCATAGTCTCGTAAATCGCCTTGATCGTGGGGTGAACCATCGCCTCAGCCGAGCCCATAATTGCCTCGATCTTCATGATTGTCTGTACCGTGAAGCTGTCGCTTGTCAAATTAACGAGGTAGATGTTAAGCGCCTCGGTAAATCTGCGGAGAGTGTCCTCTGTGAGAGTGAAGGGAAGGTGAATGGTCTTCGTCTTTACGATATCACCCTCAAAGGTCATAACCAGAAGAAAGTCTCTGTGCGAGAGATAAACGCTCTTGAACTGAACTATGCGAACCTTGCCGCTGCCGGGCTTGAATGCAATACCCGTATAGTCGGTGAAGGATGATGCCAGTCTGGAAACCTCGGCGAGGATCTCGTCCATTTCGGTAAGCTTATATCTCAGCGCCTCGTTTATCTCATCAATTTCCGAACGGGTGTTGGCGTACTGACGCACCAGGGCGTCAACGTAATATCTGTAGCCAAGCTCGGAGGGAACTCTGCCGGCAGAGGTGTGGGGCTGAAGAAGATAACCCATCTCCTCAAGCTCTGCCATCTCGTTACGAATGGTAGCCGGGGAGCAGGAGATCTTAACGTCCTGCGAAAGGTATTTTGAGCCGACGGGCTCGCCGCCTGCTATGTGGGCGTCAACGATTGCCTTGAGAATTTGCATTTTTCTCGGGGTGAGCCTTGAATCGTCCATTTTGTACCTCCTCCTCTGAAATTTAGCACTTGAAGTGTGTGAGTGCTAACAAGAGCATATATAATATAACCCATTTTCTAGGAGAAGTCAAGAACTTTTGTTGATTATTTTATGAATTTTTTGTTAACATTCGGCAAAAGAAAATGCCAAGTGCTAAAATTATGGCTATTTCAACATAAAAAAACAAATTTACGAATATAGTTTAGTGTAAAATTTACCATTTTATAATCATGTTAACAAATTTTTTCTTGACTTTATTAAAAAAATAATATATAATATAATTCGTATGAGTGTGCCCACACGGGCGTGCCATATTAACAAAAATAATTTAGTGCATATAGATTACTAAAGTAATCAGAAGGAGGTGCAAATTGAAAATCAATCTTATACTTGCTTTGGTTTTGATCGTTGCCGCACTTATTGTTGGCGCGGTAATCGGTTTTATTATTCGTAAGATGGGCGCTGAAAAGAAGATTGGCTCTGCTGAAGAGCAGGCTAGAAAGATTCTTGAAGACGCTATTAAGAATGCAGAAAACGCAAAGAAGGAATCTATCATTTCCGCTAAGGAAGAGATCTTCCAGCTTAAGAAGGAAGCAGACAGAGACATCAACGAGAGACGCAAGGAAGTTTCCAGACAGGAGAGAAGAAATACTCAGAAGGAAGAAACCCTTGACGCTAAGATTGAAAAGATGGAAAAGAAGGAGGCTATCCTCCAGGAAAAGCTTGCCGATGCTGATAAAACCCGTGAAGAGGTAAACAAGACTCTTCAGGGACAGCTTGCAATGCTTGAGAAGATCGCAGGACTTACCAGCGAAGAGGCTAAGGCTGAGCTTGTTGCACGTCTCGACTCCGAGATGCAGCACGAGACCGCCCTCAAGATCGCAGAGTATGAGGAGAGATTCAAGGACGAGGCCGACACTAAGGCTCGTGACATTCTTTCTCTCGCAATTCAGCGTTTCGCATCCGACCACGTGAGCGAGATTGCAATCTCTGTTGTTCAGATTCCCGGTGACGAGATGAAGGGTAGAATTATCGGTCGTGAGGGTAGAAATATCCGTACTATCGAGAACCTTACCGGCGTTGAGCTTATCATTGATGACACTCCCGACGTTATTACCGTTTCGGGCTTTGACCCTGTAAGACGTGAGATCGCACGTATTGCTCTTGAAAAGCTTATTGCAGACGGCCGTATCCATCCCGCAAGAATTGAGGAGATGGTTGAAAAGGCTAGACGTGACGTTGAGCTTGAGATCAAGAAGGCGGGAGAAAAGGCTATCTTCGAGACAGGCGTACACGGTCTTCATCCCGAGCTTATTAAGCTCCTTGGCCGTATGAAGTACCGTACCTCTTACGGTCAGAACGCACTTCGCCACTCCATCGAGGTTTCTATGCTCGCAGGCGTTATTGCTGAGGAGATGGGCGTTGACGCTACCCAGGCTCGCAGAGCAGGACTTCTCCATGATATCGGTAAGTCTATGACCGCTGAGGTTGACGGCTCTCACGTTCAGCTCGGTGTTGATATTGCTACCAAGTACCGTGAGAACAAGGATATTATCCACTCAATCGAGGCTCACCACAACGATATCGAGGCTAAGAGCGCACTCGACTTCATCATTCAGGCGGCTGACGCTATCAGCGCGGCTCGTCCCGGTGCAAGACGTGAGGACGTTGAGAACTACATCAAGCGACTTCAGAAGCTTGAGGAGGTTGCAGGCGACTTTAACGGTGTAGAAAAGACCTTTGCTATTCAGGCAGGCCGTGAAATCAGAATTATGGTTAAGCCCGAAATCGTTTCCGACGAGGGAATGGTACTTGTTGCAAGGGATATCGTAAAGCGAATTGAATCAGAGCTTGAATATCCCGGCCAGATTAA
>JBGVPG010000032.1:0-83037 GCA_045126855.1 Eubacteriales bacterium
TCTCAATGTGTTTTGACAAGAACTACACTTTTCAGTGTTTTCTTATTTTCATGTTGTTCAATTTTCAATGATCAAGTTGCTCACCTGCGTAAGCTTTCTTATTATACTACAACGTTTTCAAAAAGTCAAGCCTTTTTTTTAATTTTTTGTCTTTTTTTGAATTATTGTGCAATTTTTATATAATACTTTTATTTAGGAGGTGGTTTTTTGGCATCTGTAATTATAAGAACGCTCATAGTTTACGTCCTGCTCTCTTTTTCTTTACGAATAATGGGAAAAAGGCAGCTGGGCGAGCTTGACGTCAGCGATCTTGTCTCCACCCTATTAGTCTCCGAAATTGCGTCCATTCCCATAGACGACCCCGACATACCGCTACTCAACGCAGTCCTACCAATATTATTTATTCTGGCGGTGGAGGTTATTCTATCCACGCTAAAAAATAAGTCCGAAAAGCTCAAGGGCTTTATGGAGGGAAAACCCACCTATATAATATATAAAGGTAGACTTTTACAATCGGCACTCCGCGAAAACAGGATCTCGGTAAACGAGCTGCTGTCCGAAATGCGAATTCAAGGCGTGGGAAACATAGACGAGGTTTATTACGCCATTGCAGAGCAAGACGGATCGCTATCGCTGATACTTCGTGATAAAAGCATCCTTGCTCACCCAATAGTAATTGACGGAGCGATTAACTACCCTGCACTGAAGTCTCTCGGCTATGATGAGAGAAAAATAGAAAAGGAGCTTCGTAGTGCAAGGATCAGCCTTGACGAGGTGTTCCTGATGACGGTAGATGACGAGGGGAAATTCAAAATTATTGAAAGGGAGAAAAATGAGGGACAAGATACTTGCAGTGGTAATTCTTCTATTGATCATCGGATTAACGGTGGCAAACACCCTACTGTTGGAGAAGGAAATAAGCCGAATAACAAGCGACGTGGAAAGCATCGAAATTGATAAATCCGAGGCAAAAGATGAGGCAGAGCGAGTCTTTGAGCGATATATGGAGCGTGAGCACTACATCAGCCTCACCGTCAGCCACGATGATCTGACGAGGATTGAGGAAGAGTTTTGCGAGATGATATCCAGGCTGAGGGCAGGCGACACAGAAGAAGCGGCGGTAGCAAAAGACCGCCTGATACACTCTCTCGAGCATCTCAGGCGGCTATCGGGTTTTAATATTGATTCAATTATTTGAAATCGGTCATATCGTCGAAATATGCGCCCTCACGCATAATCTCATAGCTCTCGGAAAGAAGATTTTCAGAGGTGAGAATTCCGCAATGCTCACTGAGTGCCTTAATGACGTACTCGGGGTTCAGAAAGGCGGAGGGATCAGCAGAGAGAATGGCTGAAATAACAATGCTCTCCCCCTCGGCGGTTGCAGTCGCAGACTTGATCAAGGGGCGAATATTGGTCGTGCTCTCGGAATTCTTCTTCACGACCTCAATGCTATCGGAGGCGAAGAGATCGTTCACACGGGAGACAAGCTCATTCGAAAATTTCTCGGGGCAAATGGTGATGCGGTAGCTCATCCACTTCAGGTCGGTGAACTTGCTCTCGGGATAATACGCCTCGGTTATCTGCATTTCGTCGGTCATATTGGCGTTAATGCGTGCCATTGCCTCGGCAGGATCGATTCGCTCGTTCATACGGATATCCATAAACTCGCAAAGACTCTCGGTACCGATAGAGAGAGGTGCGGCAAAAATCATTTTGGGCTTAGGATTAAATCCCTCGGTATACCAAAGAGGGAGTTTTGCCCTGACGATGACCTTATTCATAGTACGAACAAGATCAAGGTGGGAGACATACTGAAGGCTGCCGCCCTTTCTGAACTTAAATCTCAAAAAGAGCTTGGTAGGATTTACTTGCACCATCTGTTCTTACCTCCCAGCTTATTTGCTCCACATCCCGAGCATTTTTCAGCGCAGGAGGGGGTAGTTTCGCCCTTATACGCCTTATCTCGTTCACGGCGAAGGAACGCCTTGGTTACGCCGATATCGATGATATCCCAGGGCAGAACCTCGTCAAGGCCGAAGCCACGGGACGTATAGAAGGCAGGGTCAATGCCGCATTTTTCAAAGGCGGAGATCCAGGCGTCATAGTTGAAGAACTCATCCCAGGCGTCGAGCATAATACCCTTTTCGCAAAGCTCGGCAATAACGGGAGCAAGGCGACGGTCGCCACGGGCGAGAACAGCCTCGATAAAGGAGACCTTGGCATCGTGATATGCGTATCTTATACGTCGGTCCGTAATGCACTCCTTGAGAAGCGACTGCTTGCGCATAAGCTCGTCGAAGGTATCCTGCTTTTCCCACTGGAAGGGAGTGAAGGGCTTAGGCACAAAGCATGAGACGCTGACGGTTACACCAAGTCCCTTGGGACGCTCAGGCTTAGGAAGTGCGAAATACTGGTCAACAACCTTCTTTGCAAGAGCGGCAATGCCACGAATGTCATCATCGGTCTCGGTGGGCAGACCGTTCATAAAGTAAAGCTTTACGTTACTCTTTCCGCCTCGGAAGGCTATACCTACCGAGCGCATCAGATCCTCCTCCGACACGTTCTTATTGATAACGTCACGCAGGCGCTGTGTACCTGCCTCGGGAGCGAAGGTAATTCCACCCGTTCTGACGGAGGAGACCTTCTTCATCAGCTCCTCGGAGAAGCTATCAATACGAAGAGACGGGAGAGAGAGGCTGACGTGAGCGTCGTCCGTCCACTCCAGAAGGCTATCGGTAAGAGCAGGAAGCTCGGAATAGTCACTTATAGAGAGAGAAATAAGAGAAATTTCATCGTAGCCTGTGTTGTCATAGAGACACTTCGCCTGCTTGCAGAGGGTTTCCACCGACTTTTCCCTGATGGGACGATAGACCATACCTGCCTGACAGAATCGGCAGCCACGGATACAGCCACGGTATATTTCAAGCACGATTCTGTCATGGACAGTCTCGATATAAGGCATAACCAGCTTCTCGGGATAGGGTGCCTTATCCATATCCTCGACAATACGCTTTTTGATCTTGGTTGGAACGTCATCGTAGAGAGGCTTATACTCCTTGATGGTGCCGTCCTCGTTGTAAGAAACGTCATAGAGCGAAGGAATATAGACGCCCTCAATATGACATGCCTCACGAAGGAATGCGGAACGGGTATAACTGCCCTCAGCCTTCATTTTATTATAAAGATGGCAAATCTCGAGAAGAACCTCCTCACCCTCACCGATATTGATAAGGTCAAAGAAGTCAGCCACAGGCTCGGAGTTATACACGCAAGGACCGCCACCGATAATAATGGGGCAATCCTCTGCCCTGTCCTTAGCCCAAATTGGGAAGCCCGCAAGCTTCAGCATAGCGAGAACGGTGGTATAGCACATCTCGTACTGGAGTGAGAATGCGACCATATCAAAGGAAGAAAGAGGATCTCCGCTCTCAACGGCGGCAAGAGGAATATTGTACTCCTCCATCTTCTCCTTCATATCCGTCCAAGGAGCATAAACACGCTCGCACCACACCTTATCGTCGGAGTTAAGAACGTCGTAAAGAATTCTGACGCCGAGATTGGACATACCTATCTCATAGGTGTCCGGGAAACAGAAGGCGAAGCGGCAAAGCTCCTGATTTTTATCCTTAATTATACTGTTAAATTCACCGCCGATGTATCTGCCGGGCTTGGATACCGACTTCAACACCGAGGAGATATTTTTGTTTTGCATTTTATCGTCCTTTCGGGAAATTTCCGTGCCACCTTTCGATAGCACGGAAACGGTAATTATTCGTTAGTATTCTCTTCCTTCTTAACGAAGGTTCTCTTGCTGATATAGCGAATAGCGAAGCACCAGAGCACCTGCCAGAGTGCCGCTGCAAGAGCAGTTACTCTGCCGAAGCCGATGAGGGCAAGAATAAGTGAAAGCACAACGCCCACCGCCATAGCGGAGAATTCCGCAAATCTAAGGTAGTTGGAGAAGTTCTTAAACCTCTTTGCGAGGACTATCATACCTGCGGCGTCAAGCTTGTCACCGTAGGTGACCATAGTTGCGCTTACACGGTTGTATACCGTCTCCTCCTTGAGAGGCTTATAAAGCTTAACAACCGAGATACCGCCAAGACCTGTGGTGAGCGTGTTGAGAAGCTCAACCGAAACGTTGGGGTCACGTGTATAAACAAGGGGAACGATACCTGCCTCACGAAGTGAAGGAAGGGTTGCGGTAAACTCCTCGGAGAAGGAGTATCTGATGTAGAACTTAGCGTAAACCTCGCCGTCCTCGGCAGCATACATAACCTTGATGGTGTCAAAGCTTGTGCCTGCCTTATCGGCGGTAGTTGCTGCGGTAGGAAGGGCTATGCCGTTACGGCGCATATATTCCTCGCTACCTGCGGAGATCTTATGACCTGCAACGTCACCGCAAATACCGTCATCCTCAATAATAAGGTTGGTTGCGGTCTTATGACGTACACGGTTATCTATAGCGTTGGAGAACATATAGTCGAGAGGACCGCCCACTGCTGCGAAGAGAGCGCTCATCTGTCTCATAACCTTCTCCATGCTGTCTCTCTCACCGTAGAGCATAAATCTCTTGAGATTTACGTCATCGGGGCCGAAGAGATCGGAATCGTCGAAGGCAAACACGTCAACGTCGGAGAAGTTATGATATGCATTCTCACCGATTGCGGTGCTGTCCGTGAGGAGAGCCGCACGCTGGGTGTGGAAGAAGGAAATCTTATTGGAGATAATTGCGAATGCAGGGCAACCGAGCATAACGGTGAGGGCAAGAGTTGCTACAGAGGTAACGACGCTCCAGCTGAGGAAGTATGCGGCAGCTGCAAATACGATGCCTGCACCGAAGGGGATGCCGAAGATAAATGCAATATGCTTGGGAGTGATAACAACGCCCTCGGAGTTTTTGAAGAAATCAGAAACGAAGGAGGTGCGGAAGCTACGTCCGATTCTGGACTTGAACTCGTCAACGATTCCGTCAAGAGCAATATTCTCCTGAGGAAGCTCTCTGGTCTTTCTCTTGTCGACAATCTGCTTCTCCTCGCCCTGAGAAATCATCTTGAATGCGATGAAATCAGCCTTAGTACGGTAAAGAGTCGCGGAGATCATGGGAATTGCCACGGTTGCAAAGAGCAGACCGAAGAGAGGATAGGAGGTTGCACCGGTAAGAAGCACCGCAAGTGTGTAAAGTCCAAGAATAATGTAGGACGGAAGGGCGAGAACGTCGGGAACGAGCTGCTTGTTAGCAAGGCGCTTGATAGCTCTGACGGTCTCGGGAACAGACATAATGAAGATACAGCTTGCAAGAAGGAAATCAATGACTCCAAGCGAAGCATAGCTTGTAGACGAATCGAACATATTGAACGGAATGACCTTCGTTGCGGAAAGAAGCTCGAGAAGAAGGAGGGCTGCCGCAAATACGAAGCTTGCAACTGATCTGATCCTGACAGCGATAAGCGAGTCGAGGAATCTGTCCTTTATGCTATCTCTCTCGGCAGGGTTGTTGAACTCCTGCTTTTTCTTCTCACGGGGAGCGTTTGCCTCCTCAATGCCTGAGGGCTCGTCCTCAAAGTCATCGTCAAGGCCGTCTTCCTCCTCGCCAAACTCGTATACGCCGAAGTCACCGTATTCCACGTCGTCGGGATCGGGAAGATCGGGAGTTTCGTCGCTCTCTGTCTCATTGATCTCGGGCTCGTCCACAGGCTCTGCCTCGACCTCGGTCTCAAGCTCAGGCTCGGTCTCGGTAATCTCAGACTCATCGGCAGACTCCTCCCCTACCACGGGCTCGTCGGGAGTGGTGGTGGGCTGATAGTCGGGGTGAAGAAGCTTTCTTATCTCCTCACGCTCACGCTCGGCGGCAAGGTCGATCGCTTCCCTGTCCTCCTCGGTGAACTTGAAAACGTTGAGGGTCTCGTCGCTTTCGTCGACAGCCACGTTCTCGGGCGCCTTTGCAGGTGCGCTTACGATATCCTCCTCAAACTCGGCAGTAGCATCAAATTTGATCTCATCGGGATTGGGCTCGCTGTCAAAACGGGATGTCTTTATACCGAGTCTCTCACGAATTCTTGCGTCGCCACGCATTCTGTATCTCTCGCTGGCGTCGGTGAACTTAGGCTGATAGGGCTTTCTGGGCGCCTGGGGTGCAGGCACGTCGAAGAAGCTGAGAGGCTTTGCCTCAACAGTATCAGCCGCAGTCTCGCTCTCTGCCACCTCGGTCTCAGCCACGGTCTCGAGAGCTTTGTTTTCGTTATTTATATTTTCCAGGTTTAATTCCTTATCCATTGGTTAACCTCACTTTCTGTTCTTCTGTCGTGCGACCTCGGTCATCAGCACCGCAGCTGCACAAGAAACGTTCATTGAATTTACGTTTCCGTAAAGAGGAATGGAGACTACGAAATCGCACTTCTCCTTCACAAGCCTTGAAATACCAAAGCCCTCGCTACCCATAACAAGACCCACAGCGCCGCTGAGGTCTGTGTCGTAGTAGGAATCGCCGTCCATATCTGCGGCGTACAGCCAAAGGCCACGATCCTTCAGCTCGTCAATAGTGGTGGCAAGATTGGTAACCTTGCAGACACGCATATGCTCGATAGCACCGGCAGATGCCTTTGCAGCGGTCGACGTAAGTCCAACCGCACGGCGCTTGGGAATAATGACTCCGTGAGCACCCGAGCACTCAGCGCTTCTGATTATCGCACCCAGGTTATGGGGATCTTCAACGCCGTCAAGAAGGATAATAAAGGGCTTTTCACCCTTCTCCTCCGCATAGGCGAAGATATCGTCGATAGTAGCGTAGTTGCGTTCTGCCGCCAGGGCAACTATTCCCTGATGGTGACCGCCGAGGGTAAGACTGTCAAGCTTCTGACGGTCTACCTCCATAATGGGTATCTTTCTCTCCGAGGCTATGCCAAGAAGAAGATTGACCGAGCCCTCACGGTCTCCCGACTGAATATACAGCTTCTCAATGTCTCTGCCGGAGGCAAGAAGCTCCTTAACGGCATTTCTGCCGCAGATGATATTTTCGTTAGGCTCGCCTATATATTTTTCTTCCCTCTTTGGGGGACGGTTGCCGCCTTTTCGGGGCATTTTCTTCTTATATTCCATACAAAATCCTTAAAATTGCATAAAATCGCATTATTACGGCTATATTATATCATAAAATTTTCGGTTTGTACAGTATTTAAAATAAAATTTTATTATATTTTAAAAAAATATTGACAAAGATGGTAAAAAGGAATAGAATAGTCATAATGACTTTTCAGAAGGGAGGATTGACGTGGCAACAAAAACCAAGCGTGATCTGACAGAGGGTCCTCTGTTCCTACCAATGATATATTTCGTCATTCCCATCATTCTCACGGGAATGCTGCAGATACTTTACAATATGGCCGACAACATCGTAGTCGGCAGATTTTCCGGCGACGACCTTGCGCTGGCGGCGGTTGGCTCCACCTCGTCACTCTCTAACCTCATTATCAACCTGCTTATGGGTATTGCAGGTGGCTCGGGAGTTGTTATTGCCCAGAGCTACGGAGCAAAAAATCACGAAAAGCTCTCCAAAGCAGTACATACCTCGATGTTCTTCTCGGTTATCGGCGGTATTGCGTTCTGCATCATCGGTCTCCTCATCTCACGCCCTGCCCTGGCCCTTATGGATACCAAGGATGAGCTTATGAGCCGAGCGGTATTGTATCTTCGCATAATCTGTCTCGGTATTCCCGCATCGTCGGTCTACAACTTCGGTGCGGCCACCCTGAGATCGGTTGGAGACTCCAAGACGCCACTTATAATTCTCGCCTCTACCGGACTCGTTAACGTTATTCTGAACCTTATTTTCGTTATAGTTTTCGGAATGTCTGTTGACGGTGTTGCCCTTGCGACCATTGTCTCCCAGTATGTTTCAGCGGTAACGGTCGTTATTATTCTGATGAAGAGAAAAAATCAGCCATACGCCCTTGAAAAGGAAAAGCTTGGAATCGACAAGGAGCTTCTCGGTGAAATTCTGAGACTTGGACTTCCTGCAGGCTTCCAGGGTACTCTCTTCTCTATTTCCAACATAATTTTGACCTCGGGCATGAATACCCTTGCAACCACGGATATTGCAGGCAAGACCATTGCAATCAATATCGAGGGTCTGGTTTACACCGCAATGAACTCCTACCTCCATGCCTCCACCACCTTCACCGGTCAGAACTTCGGTGCAAAAAAGCCGGAGAGAATCAAAAAATCCATTCTCTACGCCGTTCTTCAAGCCTTTATCGTCGGCTTCTTCGGCGGAATGCTGCTACTGGCCTTTGGTGAACCCCTGGCAAAGCTTTACATTGACGTAAACGATCCCAACCGTGATCTGGTGCTTGCGGCAGCCCTTGAGCTTATGACATTTATGCTCTCCTGCTATTTCCTGTGCGGAATTATGGATACCCTTTCGGGTGCACTCCGTGGTCTTGGCTACTCGATGATACCGATGATCGTGTCAATTGGTGCGATATGTGTGCTGAGAGCGATATGGGTGTTCTTTGTCTTCCCCTTGGAGCAGTTCCACAGCCTGATCGGCATCTACACGATCTACCCAATCTCTTGGTCGCTGGGTATTTTGTTCAACTCATTAGCTCTGCTCATTCTCTACCCCAGGGTCAAGCGAAAGCTCATTTCAAAAACAAATATTGTGGCAGAATAAAAAAAGAGGAACGGTGAACCGTTCCTCTTTTTTCGTGATTAAGGTAGTCGTTTATGCGATTATCTTACTCAGCGTCCTGAGCAGCACGTCTAGCTGCGAAGCACTCGCTGCAGTAAACGGGCTTACCCTCGGTGGGTTTGAAGGGCACCTGGCACTCCTTGCCGCACTCTACGCAAACTGCCGCAAACATCTCTCTTGCGGACTTCTGCGCATTCTTCTTTGCAGCACGGCACTCCTTGCATCTGGAGGGCTTGTTCTCAAAGCCTCTCTGCGCGTAGAATTCCTGCTCGCCAGCTGTGAAAACAAACTCGTTTCCACAATCTCTGCACTTCAATGTCTCGTCCTGGTACATTTTCTGTTTCTCCTAAATGGGTATTTTATTATTTGCCCTGAGACGGATTTTAACCGACGCCTTTGTAAACCAACGCTCTCCCTTAAGCTACCTTGGGCATAATGACAAATTTAATTTTCAGAGCCTCCCGAAAGCTCGGCACGAAGGTGGCGGAAAAGCCTAGCCTTTGCGTTATCGACCGACTTTGGCGTGCGACCGAGTGCCTTTGCAATAGCCGCGGTCTTATAGCCCTGAATATGAAGAAGTAAAACGCTGTATTCGTAGTCCGAGAGCAGGTCCCTTGCCGATTTGAGCTGGCGGTCAAAGGTCTCTCTTTCCACTATCCGTTTCTCGGGACTCTCACCGTCTGCAACCATCTCGACGTCGTACTCATCAAGCTTTGGCAGGTTGTCCGTCGCACGGAGAAGGTCGACAATACGATTGCGCACGCATATACGTGCAAACAGACCGAAGGTAACCTCCTTTTGATTCAAATCATACTTTTGCGCTGCAAGATGGAGGGCAACGCATGCCTCGGAAAAAAGCTCCGAGGGGTCAAGACCCGAGGAATCAAAGCCCGAGATGACCTTTCGCATCATAGGAGTATATCTCTGCACAAGCTCGTCAAAAGCCGAGTCGTCACGCTCTCTGCAAAGCAGAATAAGCTCCCCTATTTCGCAGTTTTCGTACAAAATCATCTATTTTACTTCCATTAATAGTATTATTATAACTATATATTAAAAATTTGTCAATAGTTTTATAACAAATTTTCTCAGTATTTCCACAACTATTAACATAATGAACAGTTATATTTTGTAAGAAATACACAATTTACACAAAAACGTTTAGGATAAATATTCAATCCTGCCCGTTGCGGAAAAGAGAACGCCACGGTAAACGCCGTCGGGCTTTGCCTCAAAATTGCGCTTGATCTGCTCTGCCTCTGCAAGGGAATTAACGGCAAGAGAGGTCTGCATAAGTTCACCGTATCTGTCGTGTGCCTCAAGGGTCACACGGTATCTGCCACCCTCTGTACGCTCGATATAGGACTTTATCGTAGTCTCGCTCTTGGTAAGAGATACGTGCTTTATTGCCGAGCGCAGGCTTCTTTCACGGAAGCCCTCGTCAAGATTATCGTAAAGCTCTGCAGCAACTGCCCTGCCCTTATCCGAGATCATATAGTATTTAACGCCGTCCACCTCGTCAAAGAGAAGATGACCGGAGTCAAAAAGCTCGCCGAGGCACTGCTCGTAGTCAAGGGTAATCTCGTCGGTATTTTCCGACACGATTGTCATAATAGTATCGGTGTCGATGGGATAGCGAATATTGTCAAGAAGGAAAAGTAAAAACACCTTTAGGTCGGTGATTGTATTAAGACCGAATTTTTTGTTTCTTTTCATTTCGGTTACCTTTCTGGCTTTCTCTCCTGCATAATTATCCCTGTAGGGGGTAAAAATTTCATAGAAGGAGGAGAAGAATGTACGGATATTTTGTAGATAGAAATTATAAGGGAAATCTTCCCTACACAGATCTTGCCGTGGAGAGAAGGCGTGCTGATACCAGCCTTCCGGGCATAGAATATCGAAAGACTAACACCCCACTCGGAAGCTACGAAAGGGTTAAAATCAGCACAAAAAACGGGGCAGATTGTATTGGCAAACCTCTTGGCATTTACGATACCCTGCAAGCAGACCGTCTCGACAGGCTGGACTCCGACGAGCGAATGCGCCTTAGCGATGCCCTGGCAGACGAGCTTAACAAGATGGTCGAGGACAGCGATATTTTCCCGGGAAGGCTGCTTGTTGCAGGGCTTGGAAATCGAAGGTTGACGCCCGATTCACTTGGTTGTGACGCAGCCGACAGAGTTATCGCCACAATGCATCTGAAGGAGTTTGACCCCATGCTTTTCAGACGGCAAAGCTGTGCCGAGATTGCGGTATGCACCCCGGGTGTTGCCGCCGAAAGCGGTCTTGACGCCGCAGTAGTTGTAAAGGGCATATGCGACCTTATTCGCCCCGACGCCGTAATTGCAATAGATGCAATAGCGACGAGAGAGGTGGCAAGGCTCGGCAGCACCATTCAGATTTCCAACAGCGGTATTTCACCCGGCAGCGGTCTTGGAAACTGCCGCCTTGCACTATGCCCCGAAACGGTGGGCGTGCCCGTAATTGCAGTCGGTCTGCCAACGGTCATTGACTCAAGGCTCCTCTCGGGTGACGACAGCGACTCCGAGCCCATGTTCGTCTCACCGAAGGAGATAAACGAGATCATCTCTGCCTCGGCAGAGGTTATCGGAGGCGCTATAAACCGTGCCTTCGGAATTTATCCTTAATATACGAAGTCGAACTCAAAGTCGTAAATGGAGACGGTGTCGCCCTCCTCTACTCCAGCCTTACGAAGCATTTCGATGACTCCGTTCTTAATAAGAACACGCTGGAAGAAGTTAAGCGACTCGTAGTCGTCAAAGTTGATCTGACCCATAAAGTTGTAGAGCCATTCGCCCTCAACGATGAACTTATCACCCTCACGGCGGACGGTGGTCTCCTTTTTACCAACGGTATTTGCAACCGCCTCATCCTCGGCAGAGTACTCTGCCTCGTAAATGGTGACAGGAGGAAGCTCCTTCAGCTTCTCGGTGGCAACACGAACAAGCTCGGAAAGTCCCTCGCCCGTTACGGCAGAAACGTATACCACGGGAAGATCGTTCTTTTCGACGTAATTCTTGAAGTTCTGGTAAATCTCCTCTTCCTCAAGTACCGAGTCGATCTTATTTGCAACGATGATCTGAGGACGGTGGGAAAGCTCCTCGGAATACTGAGAAAGCTCGTAGTTGATCTTCTCGATATCCTCAACGGGATCTCTGCCGTCGGTACCTGCAATATCAACAACGTGAAGGAGCAGACGGCAGCGGTCAACGTGGCGAAGGAAGTCGTGGCCAAGGCCCTGGCCCTCCGACGCGCCCTCAATAAGTCCGGGAATATCTGCAGCAAGGAAGCCCCTGCCCTCACCCATACTCACAACGCCGAGATTAGGCGAGAGAGTGGTGAAATGATAGTTTGCGATCTTAGGCTTTGCAGAGGAGATGCGTGAGAGAATGGAGGATTTACCGACGTTGGGGAATCCTATAAGACCAACCTCCGCAAGCATTTTGAGTTCAAGGAGAACCTCCCTCTCCTCGCCCTTTGTTCCGCTCTTGGCGAATCTGGGGATCTGTCTTGTGGGAGTGGCGAAATGGCGGTTACCCCAGCCGCCTCGTCCTCCCTTACAGAGAACGAACTCACGGTCGGAGCCCATATCGAAGATGATCTTGCCACTCTCGGGATCCTTAATCAAGGTACCCTGGGGAACGGTGATAATAACGTCCTGGCCGCTCTTGCCGTGCATCTTGCCGGACATACCGTTCTGGCCGTTCTCGGCAATAAACTTACGCTTATAGCGGAAGGCGAGGAGGGTGTTTGCGCCCTCGTCAATTCTGAAAATTATATTTCCGCCACGACCGCCGTCACCGCCGTCGGGACCGCCTGCACTGACGTACTTTTCTCTATGGAAGGAAACGGCACCATTACCGCCGTCACCTGCCTTAACGTAGATTTTTATATTATCTATAAACATACTTTTACCTTACACCTTTGTGGAATCATCACCGCGCTGTCTGATAACAATTCGTACGGGAGTACCCTTGAACCCGAAGGTATCACGCAGGCAGTTCTCAATATAGCGCTGATAGGAGAAGTGGAAGAGCTCCTCGCTGTTGCAGAAAATAACGAAGGTAGGAGGAGCAACAGAGGTCTGTGTCATATAGTAAACCTTCAGTCTCTTGCCCTTATCCGAGGGGGGCTGAACACGGGTAGTAGCATCGTTGAGAAGGTCGTTAAGAACACCCGTGGTAATTCTCTTTCTCGCCTCTACGTATACCTCGTTTATCATCTCGTAAATATTCTTGACCCTCTGACCCGTAAGCGCAGAAACGAATACAATGGGAGCATATGGCATATAGGAGAGCGCAGTACGGATACGCTTGGTATACTCCTTGACGGTGTTGTTCTCCTTCTCAATAGCATCCCACTTATTGATAACGATAATACAGGACTTTCCTGCCTCGTGAGCAAGACCTGCGATCTTCTCATCCTGCTCGGTCACGCCGTCCTGGGCATCGATCATAAGCAGACAAACGTCGGCACGTTCGATAGCCATATTCGCTCTGATAACCGAGAACTTCTCAATTCTGTCCTCCACCTTGGAGTGGCGGCGGATACCTGCTGTGTCAATGAAGTTGTAAACGCCAAACTCATTCTCTACCCTGGTGTCAACCGCATCGCGGGTAGTACCTGCGATATCCGAAACGATAACACGCTCCTCACCGCACATACGGTTGATAATAGAGGACTTACCTGCGTTTGGCTTACCGATAACCGCAACGTTGATGATATTTTCATCATCACCATCGTCCTCGTCAAAGTGGCACTCCTCGATCACGGCGTCAAGCAGGTCGCCCGAGCCCGTACCGTGGAGAGATGAAAGCGCAATAGGCTCTCTCTCAAATCCAAGCTCGTAGAACTCATAGAACTCGTAAGGAAGGTCACCAACACGGTCAACCTTATTTACGCAAAGGACGATAGGCTTGCCGCTCTTTTTCAGCATAATGGCAATATCTCTGTCGTCGGCAACAAGGCCTGCGTGGATATCACACATAAAAACGATAACGTCGGCGGTGGCGATTGCAATCTCCGCCTGGGTTCTCATCTGTTTCAATATGGTATCGTCGCTCTTAGGCTCGATACCACCGGTATCAACGAGGAGGAAGTGATGGTCATTCCACTCTGCCTCGGCATAAATTCTGTCACGGGTAACGCCGGGGGTATCCTCAACGATAGAACGGCGCTCACCTATGAGCTTATTGAAAAGGGTGCTCTTTCCCACGTTGGGACGACCCACTATTGCAACTATTGGTTTTGACATTTTCTTTCCTCCTTAAATTGTCCTGCCGAGGATAGCCTCGCAAAGCTCAAAGCCGTCGCCGCCCGTGGTCTTAACGGAAACGCCAAGGGCAGTCGAAAGCTGACTTACGGTCATTCCGCAAAGGAATACCTCCTCGCCGTGGCGAAGGCAGTTCTGGGGTATCAGAAGCTCCTCTCCAAGGGGCTTGTCCTTCAGCTGATCATACATATCGCGGCCTGTGAGAAGTCCGCTGACGGTAATGCTTGTGCCGAAGAAGTTGTTTGTAATTTCATAGATATTGACGTTTAAACTCGGGCAGAGAGCCTGGAGCTTGTCTGCAAGCGAAAGCATCATTGGGTAGGATGCGCTGCCTGTGGCGATGGAGACCGAGCGTTCCGCATCGCCCTCAACGTCTAGCAGTGCGCTGTTGAACTCATCTACAAGCGAGCGGATCATACCTACGCCGTTCTCAATCTGAGGGTAATCCTCATAGTAATCCCCATCGGGAATTTCCCTGCCTGCCTTGAGATAAAACTCGTCTGCAGCATAGAAAAGGCGTGTACCGTGCTGTTCAAAATGGGCGTCGCCAAAGGAATTTATCAGGTCGATTATCTCGCCTGCCTCCTCGGGAGTGAAATCGCTGAGGGGATAAAGCCCTTCCCTATGCTTCGTAAGTCCTGCAGGGACGATAGCAACGCTGCCCATAGCAGGATAAAGCCTTGCAAGGTCGGTAAGAGAACGGCGAAGCTCATCACCGTCGTTCACACCTCGGCAAAGGACGATCTGACCGCACATTGAAAGTCCTGCATCGGCAAAATCGTCAAGATATTTCAGCACCTGACCTGCAAAGCGGTTTTTCATCATCTTAACACGCAGGTCGGGATTGGTGGTATGGATCGAGATATTTATGGGAGACATACGCATCTTGATAATTCGGTCAACGTCGCACTGTGTCATATTGGTGAGGGTGACGTAGTTGCCGTGAATGAACGAGAGACGTGAGTCGTCGTCCTTGAAATAAAGCGACTCACGAAGTCCCTCGGGATTCTGGTCGATGAAGCAGAATATGCACTTGTTCTTGCAGGACTGCTTTTCGTCCATGAGGGGTGTCTCAAAATCAAGACCGATGTCGTCGTATTCGTCTTTTTTTATCTTTGTGGTATATTCCTTCCCCTCTCTTGACAGGGTGATATTTACCCGACATTCGGTCAGGTAAAATCTGTAGTCAAGTACGTCACGGATCTCATTGCCGTTGATGGCAATAAGCATATCCTCGGGGCGTATACCCTTTCTGTCGGCAATACTGCCCGGCAGAACGCTAGTTATTTTAACCATTTTCAGTTTCCTTTTTTGAAATAAGATCTCTCAGGAAGAATACAAGGTAAACGGCAAAGGACAGCGTGATAAAGCCTAAGGTGTCTATCCACACGTCGAGGATTGCCGGGCCACGTCCCGAGAAGACCTGTATAGTCTCGTCAATAAACGCCACGCCGTGACCCACCAAGGGGGTATATGGCATGAGCCTCATAGGGGCTCTGGCAAAAAGCGAGATGAAAAGTGATATTTCAGCGCCCAGGACACCGTACTCGGCAAAATGGGCGATTTTTCTCAGATTATTCAGTATAAATGCGCCAAGGGGCTTGTCGTAGGAAAAGAATTCTTCAAGAAATTCTCTCACCGCCCCACTCTCTGCCCCGGAGATCTCTCTCGAAAGCATCGATTGAATGAAAATAAAGGCAACGGTAATGCCGATAAGGCTCAAAAGCGATATTGCAATTCTCCGTTTTGCATTAGAAAGGTCGCTGAGTTTATAAAACATAATCAACCTCTGCGAAGTTTTTTCTGCCCTGTGGGCTTCAGCATCTCGGGTGTGATGCCGTTTTCTATAATATATGCCGTAGCCTCGGGCGAGCCACTCTTCTGTGCCAGGAGCATAAGGCGAACGGACTTATCACGGTCAAAGTCGGTACCCAGTCCGTCAACGTAGCACCGTGCATAGAGATACTTGCCCTTTGCCACCAGATCCTCCACGTAATCGGGAGTGTGCCGTGCGGCAGTCTGGAACCACTCGAACGCCTGCCTTGCATCCTGCCTTATCGCAGAATAACGCAGAGCCTCGTCAAGCTCGAAATCCACAACCTCGCCGTCAAGGAGCATAGAATCGTCACGGTATATGGGGGTGTGGCAGGGGATCAGGGATATTCGCACTATATCGGGCTCAAACATACAGCCCGAGGTATATGCCATACCGAGGTAAAGCTGTGCCTCGATGCATCCCTGACCTGCCGATATTTTCATATACTCGTACGCTTTTACGTAATTCTTCGCAACGCCCTCACCGTGGAGATACAGCATTGCGATATTATAGCACGCCTCTCCACCCTCAAGGTCACGGGCAAAGGCAAAAAAGCTCTTTGCCTCCTTCGGGTCGTAGGGTGCGCCGCTTGCCGTCAGAAGGCAGTAGCCATAGTTGAATGAAGCCACAGCATCACCTTCACGGGCACCCTCAAGGTACATTGCGGCGGCAGACTCGTAATCGCCTTCCATATACGCAACGTCAGCTTTGGACTTGTCAAACATGGCCTTTTCCTTTCTGCCGAGAATTAAGCCTCGGTTATTGTAAATTTAGTTCCTTCTCTTGTATCAAGAAGTGTAATTCCCTTAGCAAGAAGCTCATCACGAATTGCGTCTGCCTCGGCAAAATTCTTCGCCTTCTTTGCCGCCTTACGAGCCTCGATGCGCTCGGTGATATATGCGAGAAGCTCGGGATCAACGCCTGCGTTTTCCTCAGCAGCAGCCTTTGCCTTCTCATCGTTAATTCTCTTTGCGGCAGCAACAAGACCAAGGTCAAGCACGGTCTCAAAGCTCTCGATGAGAGCCATTTTTGTTCTGTCGTTGGTCCCAAGCTTGAATACGTCGTAAAGTGCTGTAACCGCAAGAGAGGTGTTAAGGTCGTTGTCAAGGGCATCGGTAAAGCGCTTCTTACCCTCGGCAAATGCGCTCTCGTCGATCTCGCCCTCAGGCTTCAGATCTGCTACCCTGCTCACAAGCTTGTCGTAGGCGATCTTGGCGTTATCAAGGTTCTCCCAGGAGAACACAAGATTCTTTCTGTAATGCGACTGCATGCAGAAGAAGCGGTATACCAGGGGATCGTATCCCTTGCTCTCAAGGAGAGAGACGGTGAGGAACTCGCCCTTGGACTTAGACATCTTGCCCGAGTTGGTGTTCAGGTGATGAACGTGGAACCAATATTTGCACCACTCGTGGCCGAAGGTAGCCTCCGACTGAGCGATCTCGTTGGTGTGGTGGGGGAAGGCGTTGTCAATACCGCCACAGTGGATATCGAGGTACTCGCCCACGAATTTAGAGGCGATGCAGGAGCACTCAATGTGCCAGCCGGGATATCCGATTCCCCAAGGGGAAGCCCATTTCAGCTCCTGGTCGTCAAACTTGGACTTGGTGAACCAGAGAACGAAGTCAGCTTTGTTTCTCTTATTTTCGTCTGCCTCAACGCTGTCACGCACGCCTACCTCAAGGTCATCTTCCTTGAAATCGTTGAAAATGTAATACTTCTCAAGCTTCGAGGTGTCGAAATATACGTTTCCGCCTGCCTCGTAGGCGTATCCCTTCTCGAGAAGGGTCTCTATCATAGCGATAAACTCGGGAATGCAGTTGGTGGCAGGCTCAATGTACTCGGGACGCTTGATGTGAAGCTTGTCGCAGTCAGCAAAGAATGCGTCTGTATAGTACTTTGCAATCTCAAGGACGGTCTTGTGCTCACGCTTTGCGCCCTTCAGCATCTTGTCCTCGCCCGTGTCGCCGTCGCTGGAGAGATGTCCGACGTCGGTGATGTTCATTACTCTCGTCACGTCGTTGCCGATGTAACGAAGATATTTCTCAAGCACGTCCTCCATTGTATAGGTACGGAGGTTGCCTATGTGTGCGAAGTGATAAACCGTGGGGCCACAAGTATACATAGATACCTTGCCTGCCTCTCTGGGAATAAATTCCTCTCTTTTTCTCGTTGCGCTGTTGTATAAAAGCATATATTTTCCTTTCTCGCCCTAGGGCAAAAACCATTATTATCTCATTATTTCGCAAAAGGGGCATAAAATGCCAGATATCATTTTAACAGAAATATAAATATTTGTCAAGGTTTTCAAAATAAATAAAAAAATATTTTAATTTTTTTCTATTGAAGTATTGTAATCGAAGGCAAAATTTGCTACAATATAAGGGTGAAAATATAACCATTACGCGGAGGTTCTACATAAATGTCTGAGAAAAACGTAAAAGACAACGAAAAGCGAGTCGGCACCAAGGAGAAGGTTATCTCGGTTGCCCTGCTTGCGTCAGCGGCGCTCATCGCCGTCTGTCTCATCTTCTCTAAGGGAGGCGCTGTCGGCGGCGGAATAAAACAGCTGCTCTGCGGTCTGTTCTCCTTCGGAGCATACGCCATCCCCGTGGTGCTGTGCCTTCACGCAGCCTGCATCGGTGACGACCTGAAAAACAAAAAGATCGGCAAGCGTGCGGTGTTCTCCGCCGTTATCGTTCTTGCCGTATCATGTATAGAGTATGCCATCGTCTTCTGGGGCAAGGATCTTGCCTTCACCCCTGCCCTGCTCTTCACCGAGATGCGTGGCGGCGGATTTATGGGCGGTGTGCTCGGATTTGTGATCGGTAAGCTCTTTGGCTCGGCAGGTACTATTGTTGTCAGCCTTGGCGTAGCGGCGATCTTCGGCGTATTCTTCTATGCCGAGCGTGCAGGCGCTATCGGAAAGGCGGCTATTACCGTATCCGAGGGTGCAAAGACCATCGCAAAGAACGTTAAGGACAAGCAGGCCGAGGTGGCTGAGCAGAAAAAGCAAATCCGCCTTGAGGAGGAGCAGCAGAGGCGCGAGGCAACCAGCCAGGTGCTGATCGACGACGATTTCTTCGTTCCCCGTGGACAGAGCTCCGACGTTAAGATCCGTTCACTTGGCATTGACGAGGAGGCAAATCCCAACGGTATTTCTCCTCTTATTCACCCCTCCAAGCGCAAGTATGATATCCCCGAGGAGCCCGTGGAGGAAAAGGTTGAGATCAAGCACAGAAGAAGTGCGGACAAGCCCCTTGACCTGAGCTACGGCCTCGAGGAGACCGAGATTCATCATGAGGAAAAGAAGGACGAGCCGAAATTCGACCGTGCATTCTTCGGCCTTGATGATTCGGCAGATAACGTATTCACAAGAGACTTTGATCCCTTCGACTTCGCTACCAGCGAAAAGACTGCGGCAAAGCACGCCAGCCGTGTTTCTACCGTAAGCCAGAAGGTCGAGGAGGAGCTGGACGAGTTTGCTATTTATGAAATGAAGGCAAACCATATCCCAACCGAGCGTGAGAAGAAGATGGCTGAACTTGAAAGACGCCGCCAGGAATGGATGCGCTACAAGGATCAGAAGGCAGGCATTACGCACACACCCAAGGCGACCGAGCCTACTCCTGCGCCTGCACCCACTCCCACACCTTCAGTTGAGCCCACTCCTGCCCCCACTCCCGTAGTAGAGGAAAGGCCCACTCCCACGCCTGCGGCATCCACCTCCCGTGCGGCATCCTATATGCCCGTAAGAGAGACTGCGCCCCAGACCGCAAGCTTCCGTCCCACCTTCTCTAACCAGCCTACTCCCAAGCAGCCTATCAAGACTGTTGAGTTTACCATAACCAAGGAGCCTAAGGCTCCCGTTGAGGAAAAGCCTGCACCCAAGGTGACAGAGCCCTCCTCCAACCTTGGCGAGGCAACCGAGGATATTGCTATCCTTATCGGTCAGCGTGTTGCCAAGTCTAACCCTACTTACCAGCGCAGCGCTAACGACCTAAAGACCTACACCAAGGTTGTTTCGGGCGATGACGACGAGCTTTATCGCCAGCTTTCGGGCATTATGACAGCTCCTAAGGAGCCTGAGATCGCAGCAGAGCCTATCGTAAACGAGCCTGCTATTGAAGCAGAGCCTCAGCAGGAGCCCATCATTGCTCCCAACATCCAGCCTGCTCAAGAAAAACTGCCCGATCCCGTAGAGTTCACCTTTGGTGAGACCAAGACAGAGCCTGCACCCAATCCCGGAGCAAGCTACCAGCGTGCCGCAAGCTTTGCAACCGCAATGGTCAGCGAGACGGTCGAGTTCAAGCCCTACACTCCCCCCACGGTAGCTCCCGAGACTACCCCCGAAATTCCAGCCGAGCCCACCATCAAGGTGGAGCGTGAGCTTCTTCCTCCCACCCCCGAGGCTCTCGTAAGAGAGACCATTCCCGCTCCAACTCCTGCACCTGCTCCCGTGGCAGAGCCTCTGTTCACCGTGGTTGACGAGGAGAACGAGGATACTCCCACCGCCGAGCCTGTTCTCGAATGGAAAACAGACGAGGACGAGAGTGAGGATGAGCTCGAGCTCGACTTCACCGAGGAAGAGCCCGAGGAGGACGTAGAGGACGAGGAGATCCCCCCCGAAAAGCAGAATCCAGACGTTATCGAAATGAGAAATATGTTCCCCTTCCTTAAAAACATCGAGGACAAGAGGGCCGAGCCCGATCCCGACCCCATCCCCGAGATCGAGGAGGAAGAGGAAATTCCCGAGGACGAGGAGGACGACGTTCCCTTTGACGATCCTATCCCTGTAAAGAATGAGGTTGCCCTCGTTCCTGCGACCCCAAAGAAGGAGGAGAAGCCCAAAAAGGCAGACTACTCCGACTACAAGTTCCCTCCCATTGACTTCCTCAGCAACGACCAGGGAGTAAACGACAGCGACGTTCAGGCTGAGATCCAGGAGAATGCCGATAAGCTTATCGAGGCACTTTCTTCCTTCAACGTAACCGCATCCATTAAGGGCGTTGACCGTGGTCCCAGAATAACCAGATACGAGGTTGTTCCTGCCAAGGGCGTTAAGGTTAGCTCTATTATGAACCTTCAGGACGATATTGCCCTGACCCTTGCGGCAGGTGATATCCGTATGGAGGCTCCCATTCCCGGCAAGAGTGCCGTTGGTATTGAGATCCCCAACAAGAAGTCAAATATTGTAAGACTCCGTGAGCTGCTTGAGACCGAGGAATTTGTTTCGGCACGCTCCAAGACCTTCGTTTGTATCGGTAAGGACGTTGCAGGTCAGCCTGTATTCGGCGATATTGCAAAGATGCCCCACCTTCTTATTGCAGGTGCTACCGGTATGGGTAAGTCGGTTTGTATCAACTCGCTGCTTATCAGCGTGCTTTACAAGGCCCGTCCCGACGAGGTTAAGCTTATCATGATCGACCCCAAGCAGGTCGAGTTCACGATGTATAACGGAATTCCCCACCTTCTCATCCCCGTTGTCTCCGACCCCAAGCAGGCGGCAGGCGCACTTATGTGGGCGGTTGAGGAGATGGAGAGAAGATACAATCTTCTCAATCCCCTTTGCGTTCGTAATATCGACGCTTATAACGAGAAGGTTAACGCCGACCGTTCTCTCGGTGAGCCTATGCCCAAGATCGTTATCGTTATCGACGAGTTTGCCGACCTGATGCTTCAGGTTAAGGACCCTGTCGAGGCACTTGTAATGCGTATCGCAGCCAAGGCGAGAGCCGCAGGTATCTACCTTGTGATCGGTACACAGCGTCCCTCTGTTAACGTTATCACCGGTGTCATCAAGGCAAACGTTCCCTCTCGTATTTCCTGCAAGGTTATGTCCAACGTTGACTCCAAGACCGTCCTTGATATGGGCGGCGCTGAAAAGCTCCTTGACAAGGGTGACGCTCTTTACGCTCCCTCGGGCTCGCCTAAGCCCCACAGAGTGCAGTGTGCATTCGTTGCCGACAGCGAGGTTGAGAACATTATGAGCTATCTCCGTGAGCAGTGTGACGGAACCAACTACGACAACAACGTTATGGAGGAGATCGAGCGTGCTGCCCAGAAGTGTAACAAGAAGGGCGGCGGCGGAAACGACCGTGACGACGACGGCGGTGACACAAGCGGCGAGGGTTACCTCAACGACAGACAGTTCCTCGACGCAGTTGAGGTTGCTGTCAACAGCCGTAAGATATCCACCTCTCTTATTCAGCGTAAGCTTTCCATCGGCTACGGCAAGGCGGCGAAGTTTATTGATATAATGGAGGAAATGGGTGTCGTTGGCGAGGCTAACGGACAGAGACCCAGAGAGGTTCTTCTTACACCCGACGAGTGGCGCGAGAAATTGATGCGCGCACAGCTTGATTAATAAAAAGACAAGGGCTGAGCCGTTATGGCTCAGCCCAAAACAAATGAGGTTAATATGATTATCGTTCTTTTGGCAGAGGGCTTTGAGGAGATCGAGGCTCTCACCCCCGTAGATATGATGAGGCGTGCAGGCCTTGAGGTAAAAACAGTCGGAATAGCCGACAAAACCGTCACGGGCGCGCATAATATTAAGGTCGTTGCAGATGCAACTCCCGATGAGATCGACCTCTCGAAGGTTGAAATGGCGGTGTTCCCCGGTGGAATGCCGGGCTCGCTTAATCTTGACGAATCTCCCTACACCGACAGAGTAATTGACGCCGTTCTCGGTAATGGCGGTCGCCTTGCGGCAATATGCGCCGCTCCCCTTGTTCTCGGCAGGCGAGGTCTCCTTGACGGAAAGGAAGCTACCTGCTTCCCCGGCTTTGAAACCGAGCTTCGCGGCGCAACCGTGATCGATGCCGATTTCGTTACCGACGGCAATATCACCACGGGCAGAGGAATGGAATATTCCCTTCCCTTCGCCAAGGAGCTGGTAAGGCTTCTTACAAACTGATTTTGGAGAAATACTATGGTAATTCAACCTAAAAAAAGAAATATAGCCTATCGCTGTCCCGAATGTGGCACAGCAACCGTAGGTCTGGTGGGCAAGTTTGCTCTCCACGCAAATATGCTGAGGCTCAGATGCTCTTGCCCCGACTCGGATTCGCTTGACGTGACGCTTACGGGCGACGGCAAGATCCGTCTCTCTGTTCCCTGCCTTTTCTGTAAGCAGAATCATAACTACGTCGTTACCGAGTCGCTTTTCTTCGACAAGGACAAATTTATGCTTAACTGCCCCTATTCGGGTATGGATATTGCCTTTATCGGCGATGAGGAGACCATTACCGAGGAGCTTTCACGCACCGAAAAGGAGCTTAATATGCTTATGGCAAGCCTTGAGGCAGAGGAGCTTTCCGACATTCAGCCCCAGGATATGCCCGAGGCAGAGATCCTGCCTGACCCTGCGGTGTACGATACACTTCGCTTCGTTCTGAAGGACCTTGAGGCCGACGAGAGAGTCAAGTGCCCCTGCGGCAAGGGTCCCTACGATCTCCGCTTTATTGAGGGCGGTATGCAGGCATACTGCGAGAGCTGCGGCGCGAGCCGTGATTTCAATGCTCAGAGCCCCACTATGGCAGAGGAATACTTAGACCTTGACGAGCTTATTTTAAAGTAAGCCGTAATACTTCAGAATGCCGCGGTATATTCCCGTGGCGAAAAGATAGGGAGAATTTGCAAGCAGATCAGCGTCAATGGGATTTGAGATAAAGCCCATTTCCACGAGAACGGCAGGCATCTCGGTTTCCTTCAGCACGTAAAGTCCGGGGCGGTATACGATACCTCGGTTTCTGAGACCGGTCGTGAGGGTCAGCTGCTCGAGGATCTGGGTCGCCAGTGCATTTGCAACCGTTGAACCGGGTCCGTATACCAGCGCCTCGTTACCCGTGGCGTTTGAGTTTTCCGCAGCGTTGTTATGCAGCGAAATGAATATGTCAGCAGGCCAGGAATTTGCCTGCCTTACCCTTTCGGTAAGGCTTGATGAATTAGTCGTTCCAAGTATGGTTTCGGGCGTTGGACGTGACAGACGGGGGGTGAACTCGGGATTTTGCGAGAGAAGGTTATATAGCCTTCTGCCAATCTCGTAGGTCAAGTCCTGCTCGTAATAACCGTTGCCCTCTGCCCCCGTGTTAAAGCCGCTGGGGTTGTGGCCCTGATCGATATAAACTTTAATCGGCATAATGCCTCCTTATTATTTGATTTCTTCCCTATCTATCTTATGCAAAGGATTATTTTTTGACTATGAGTGAAATGAGACGACTGCTCAGCTTCGTCAGGCGAGCGGTAGACGATTACGATATGATCGAGGACGGCGACAGGATCGCTGTCGGTGTTTCGGGAGGCAAGGATTCGCTCTGCCTGCTGGAGACTCTGGCGGAGATGCGCCGCTTCTATCCCAAGAAATACGACGTAGTTGCCATAACGGTGGATATGGGCTTCGAGGGTGCGGATTATTCGGAGGTTGAGGAGTTCTGCCGCAGAATAAATGTCAAATACGTGATAGAACGCACCGATATAGCGAAGATCGTTTTTGACATTCGCAAGGAGCCTAACCCATGTTCTCTCTGTGCAAAGCTTCGCCGTGGGTCGCTGCATTCGGCCGCTCAGGAGCAGGGCTGCAACAAGGTTGCCCTCGGTCACCATTTCGACGATGCTGTTGAGACCTTTATGATGAATATGTTCTTTGAGGGACGTCTCGGCTGCTTCTCGCCTAAGTCATATCTTTCAAACCGCAAGCTCGGACTTATCCGTCCCCTGCTCTATGCAACCGAAAAGGACGTGCAATACTTTACAAATAAAAGAAAGCTCCCCGTGGTGACAAGCCTCTGTCCCGAGGACCACGCCACCGAAAGGGAGAATATGAAAAATCTCCTCGCCGAGATTGAAAGAAATAATAAGGGCCTTCGCCACCGCATATTCAACGCAATGTGCAAGGGCGAAATTGATGGCTTTAAGATCGTCGAGCGCAAGCCCCGTGAGAAGACAAAAAAAGAGACCGAGTGATCGGTCTCTTTTTACTTTAGTTCTTAGTGATTGTAATAGTTACCTTGCCGTCTACGAGGTCGTAGTAAGCCTCGATGTCCTCTACGGAGTAGCCGTCGGGAAGCTCGGTGATCTTAGCTGCATAGCTACCGTTCATGCTGGGTCTCTTTGCCTCACCGTTAGCATCGGTACTGCCCATGGGAACGCAGGTGCTGTCGTTACATACCTGAACTATAACGCCTGCAACGGGGTTGCCGTCCTGGTCAACTACCTTAACTACGAAGGGAGCACGTGCGGTGAGTGTAACGGTGAGCTTGCCCTCGGAATCGAATTCAAGAGTCTGACCAAGCTTGTCAAACTCGTATCCGGTGGGAACCTTATCAATTCTTGCGGTCATTTCCTTAGAGCTCTTCTGTGTTGCCTTACCGTCAGCCTCGGTATTCCAAGGGAACTCGGTGCCGCCCTTGGGGCAGAAGGTTACGTTTACGCCGGGAATAGGGTTGCCCTCGCTGTCAACAACGGTCACAACGTAGGTGGTCTTTTCATCGGCAGGGGGATTGTTTCCCTTATCGGTGTTATCCTTGTCATTACAAGCAACGAGGCAAAGCATCATTGCAAAAACGAGGATGAGAGATAATATCTTTTTCATTTTTGTTCCTCCAAAATTTATTTTCCTTTATTATATCATACCCCATGTGTTTTTTCAAGATAAATCTTAAAAAAGACCAAAAAAGCTCCTTTGTGTATCTTTTACAAAATTTCGGCAAAAATTTTTATATTTTGCCACTCGAGGAAAACGGAGGTTTTGGGAGCATTCGGGAGAAAAAACGAGGTCTCGATTTCTAAATTAAATTTCTTCAAAAAAGTTTCAAAAAAGCATTGACAAGTGGAATGTCTTGTGCTATAATAAACAAGCTTGAAAAAAGTATCAAAATTTTGGAGGAATACAAAATGTCCACATTTATGGCAAACGCACAGAACATCGAGCGTAAGTGGTACGTTATCGATGCAGCAGGCAAGCCCCTTGGCCGTACTGCTGTTAAGGCTGCGAACATCCTTCGCGGCAAGCATAGACCCGAATTCACTCCTCACGCTGACTGCGGCGAGTTCGTTATCATCGTAAACGCTGATAAGGCTATTCTCACCGGTAAGAAGCTTGAGCAGAAGTACTGCCGTCATCACTCCGGTTACATCGGCGGTCTTAAGGAAATCCAGTACAAGACCCTTATGGCAACCCGTCCCGAGAAGGCTATGGAGCTCGCAGTTAAGGGAATGCTTCCCCACAACTCTATCGGCGCTAAGTCCTTCACCCGCCTTCACGTATATGCAGGCGCAGAACACAAGCAGCAGGCTCAGCAGCCTATTGCTATCGACTAATGGGAGGTAAGTGAGAATGTATACAAGTGCTAAACCCTATTTCTACGGAACCGGTAGAAGAAAGAAGTCCGTTGCTAGAGTTCGTCTCTATCCCGGCACCGGCGCTATCACCATCAACGGCAGAGATATCGCTGATTACTTCGGTCTTGAGACCATGAAGCTTATTGTTAACCAGCCCTTCGGCGTTACCGATACCGTTGGCAAGTTCGACGTTGTTGTTAACGTAAACGGCGGTGGCTTCTCCGGCCAGGCAGGTGCAATCCGTCACGGTGTTTCTCGTGCACTCCTTTCTGCAGACGAGACCTACAAGCCCCTCCTCAAGAAGGCCGGCTTCCTTACTCGTGATCCTCGTATGAAGGAGAGAAAGAAGTACGGACTCAAGGGCGCTCGTCGTGCTCCTCAGTTCTCGAAGAGATAATTTCGACCTTTGGTCGAATACAAAAAATGCTCAACTTCGGTTGGGCATTTTTTATTATCTCTTCGACGGACTGAGGAGCAGTTATATTCGCCTGCAGCGAGTGATATTGCTACGCAGTGATATTTGGCTTACGCCAAGTGATATTCGCTTTGCGAGTTTTAGTGGCGAATATAATATCACTGTGAGCATAATTTGCAATTCAAATTTGCGAACAATATCACTACGAGCAAAGCGAGTAATATCACTGCGAAGCAATATCACTATGCATAATCGATAAAAATTTGCTTTAATCAAAAAGGGCGGTTCAATTTGTAAAAACTCCGCCGTCAATATAATCAAACGAAGCGAATCGACGAGTTTGCTCGTCAGCGAGCGAGTGCAGATTGCTCTGCGAACGTTTTGCGAGTAGCAAAACAAGGTGCGTCGTACCGCCTCGCAAGAGGCAAAGTTCGCAATGAGTATTTACTTTTTGCCGTTTTTATGGTATAATACAACTAATCGATAAACTTGAATTTGACGAGGGATGTGGTTTTTAATGATAGATGACAAGATTAAAAATAGCATAGTAGAAAAATTTGAAATAGCTTCTAAGGAATTCAACTTTAATTTCGTTACTCCATATTGTACAGGCAAAAATCATAAGTTGTGTTTTTTCGGTTATTTGTTTAAAGATAATCCTGAAAAAGGGGTAATAATTGATATAATTTGTGACTTTAAAGATAGAAATATCGAAAAGCGAAAGTATTGTGAAGATAACAATCTGTTTTATAGCTGTTTGTATATAGAACCTTTACTTGGAGAATACAAACGTAGCTATTTTAGTAAAATGCTAAAAGATTGGAGATATGAGTTTTAAGGTATTAAACGAATAAGAATTTGACGAGGTGATGACAGATGAAATTTAACGATTATTGGAAAATTCCAACAAATGCAAAGCAATATTTTTCACCCAAATATGAAAAAAAGTTAAAAGAGAAATATGGTGTGTGGTATACTTTTCACACTTTTTTGTCGATTTTAATACTCTTTATTCCTTTGGTAATTTTCTTTGTTATTTCTCCATCTAATGCATTTAATCCAAGCACTCAAATGGATAATATTATTGGTGGTATAGGTGGAATTATTGGGGTAATAGGATCATTCTCTATCGGTGTTGGTTTGGTAAATGTTTTTATGTGTTTTATCAAACAGTATTTAGGTCATTGGGTTACTATTCTTACAATTGTTGGCGGAATACTATTAGATATATTGGCCTTATTTGTGTTTTCGTTTGTTAGTTAAATTCCAATTTATCGAGCCGAATAGGCGTTGAGTGCCCGTGTGATTTTGGTGCAACACTTTATGTTAGCGTACTCACGATATTCACGATAATCAAATAAAGCGAGTCGGCAAGCTTGCTTGTCAGCGAGCAAGTGTAGATTGCTCCTCGAGTGTTTTGCAAACAGCAAAACAGAGTGCGTAGCACCACCTCGCAAGAGGGGTAACTCGCAAGGAGCATATCAAACAGTATTGCTAAAACTCCAAGAGAAAATTAAAAGTTCATAACGAAAAGATATACATAATTTCCCTACCCCGTAATTTTGTATTTACAAACAGTTCCTTTTGTGATATAATAGGACAGACAATTTTTCTAACCGACAGGAGTGCATCATGGGATTAATTGAAAATGCCATTATATCTATCACAAAACTGAAAATGAAAAACGCCTTTAACCCCGGGAAGGTGGAAGAGGTGCCTTCCGACGGTTTAAAGGAATACAGAGATATTCCCTATACCAATCGCGCAGGAAAAGAATTACTAATGGATATATTCGAGCCAATCGCACCCGAAGGCACAGAGCTCCCCGTTATTGTTAACATTCACGGTGGTGGATTGATTGGCGGAAGCAAAAACCTTTCCGTAGGATTTTGCAGGCAGCTGGCGAAAAGAGGATATTTGGTTTTCTCTTTGGAATACCGTCTTATTCCTGACGTTCGTGTATACGAGCAGTTTGACGACGTGTGCGCAGGAATGGATTGCATCGGCAGAAAGCTTGTAGATTTTGACGTTGATTTCACGAGAATTTACATGGTTGCCGAAAGCGCAGGCGCATATCTCGCAACATACGTTGCCGCAATGAAGAAGTCAAAGGCATTGCAGGACGCAATAGGCTATCCGCCCACGAGCATGGTCTTCAAGGCCATGGGGTTAATCAGCGGAATGTTCTACACTAGGAGAAATGACATGCTGGGTCGCTTTTTGTCCCCATCAATATACGGCAAGGATGAGCGTAGTTTAGCAATGGCAGAATATACAAATCCCGAACACCCCGAGATCATCCACAACATCCCTCCCTGCTACCTTATAACCAGCAAGGCAGATATGCTTGAAAGATATACACTCGACTTTGCAGGAGAGCTCGGCAACAAGGGTGTTGAGCATCATTTAAGGCATATGGGAAGCGATCCAAAGCTTTTGCACGCCTTCCCCGTTCTAAACGCAACATTGCCCGAGAGCGTGAGAGTGATCGATGAAATCGTCGACTGGTTCAAGGCACACGAACCCACGACACTTTGAAAAAATGGCGGTTTTTGACCGCCATTTTTTGATCTTTACAAATTGAACATATTGTGATATAATTTAATTAAACTAAAGAAAGAAGGGATCACGATGAAGAAAACGTTTATATGCAGCATCATTTGCCCCGGCGGTATACTTGGCGGAGGTCTGTACCTCGATGACAAAGCTCTTACCTACAAGACAAACAAGCTGACCGTTGATGCACAGTACAGAAACCTTGTGTTGCCGCTAGCGGAAATAAAGGAAATCTCCTGGAAACGGATTCTCTTCCCCATCGCAACGGTCCATATGAAGCACGGCGGTGATTACAAATTTTTGCTGTTTGGCAAAGCTCGTTTTGAAGAATGTTTTAAGGATGCCTTGGCACAAGGTTGACATATAAAAAAATTAAGGAGGTCTCGGACAATGAAAAGAATCCTCGCGTTAATTTTATCCATCATACTGCTCTTCAGCCTTAGCGGATGCATCAAAATTTACAAGCAAGCCTGGGACGGCTTCTGCTACACGGCGGAGGATGCTCCCGTTGAGCTTGACTCGGAGGCAAAGAGTTACATTCTTGACCTGTTGAACGAGGGAAAGTGGACTAGCGGCGTAATAAAATGCCCCTCTGATTTTTACCTCTCCCTGCAGGTTCAGAGGGTTGGATACGTCTCCTCCGAGGGATACTTCGTTGACTATACCCTGCAGCGTTCGCTGAAGCTGACCGACGAGCAGCGTGAGAAGGTGAACGGATACCTTTTTGAAGATATTCGGGTGAAATTTGAAGGCAGAGTGACCGAAAAGTATGATAATGGCTGCCTTTTGGAGATAACCTACGGCGGAGAAAGCGGCATGGCTGAGGGTTCGCCGATCATGGTTCACCTCGGTGACGCAGAGTGCCCCGAGTATGAGGTGGGCGACGTTCTGGTAATTGTTTTCAACGGTATGGTTGCCGAGAGCTATCCGCCACAGATATTCAGCGTATACGAGGTATATAAATCCGAATAAACGGTAAAACTCTACGCTCCGTGGGTGTTCTACGGGGCGTATTTTATGTATAATGGTAGCGAAAGGAGAAAAATATGGATCAAATTAAAACAGGCAAATTTATTGCCGAAATGAGAAAAGAACAAAACCTGACCCAACGTCAGCTTGCCGACGCCCTGCTAATCAGCGATAAAACGGTGTCGAAATGGGAGTGCGGCAAGGGTCTGCCCGAGGTTTCTCTTATGCTGCCATTATGCGATATTCTGAAGATCACGGTCAATGATCTGCTCAGCGGCAGAAGGGTCTCCGACGGCGAATATAAAATGAAAGCCGAGGAAAATATTATGAAGTTGATGAAGGAAAACGAAGAAAACAAACAGCGGATGATCACATCCATTGCCTGCGGAATAGTCACCATAATTGCCGTGTGCTCGCTTGTAGTAATTGCGGCATACATTGAAATGCACTGGGCGATAAGAATAGCTTTAATTATCTTTGCCATAGCAACTGCGGTTCTTGGCATAGGCGCGGCGGCGGTCCTCGAAAGAAAGGCAGGCTACTACGAGTGCCCCCATTGTAAGGAGCTGTTCGTTCCCGAGATGAAGGATTACGTAGCAGGCGTTCATACCTTGACAAAGCGTATGCTTCCCTGCCCGAAATGCGGCAAAAAGAGCATGTGTCGTCATATAGTTACAAAAAAATAAACCATGGGCGAGGAGCAATCCTCGCCCTATTGACATTTTTACACCTAAGTGATACAATGTAATCAAGGTTAATGATTTCGAAGAAATATCATATTAATTAATTTTTTGTTTTGTGAAACCTTTTGGTGTTTTTTGGTGTCATATATATTGAAAAATAATTTTCAGGAGGAAGATATATGAAGAAGCTTATTGTTTTAGTTATTACCCTTACGCTTATGCTTTTGCTCAGCAGCTGTGATATTCAACTCTATAAGCTGCCGCACGACGCCTTTTGCTACTCCGACACCGACACGGTGGTAGAGCTCGAAATCGAAGAGAAGGAATACATAATCAATCTTCTGAACGAGGGCAAGTGGCACCCTGACGTTGCAAAATGCACCACCGACTATAATTTCTACACCCAAAAGCAATCCCTTGGCTACAATGCCGAGGAGGGCATCTTCAACGATTTTACTCTGAGCCGATCTCTCAAGCTCTCCGAGGAGGACAGAATTGCGGTCAATCTCTATTTAGGCTATAAGGACGCCGATGAGACTCCCTTTACTCCCTCTCCCGATGAGACCTATTCCTTCGAGGAAATATACAACCTCTCATCTTATATAAACCTCGACGAGATCACCTCGATCAAGATTGATTTCAACCGCGGTTATTTGGGACGTGCAATGATGCACGACGTTAGTATTACGACCGACCAAGGATACATTAATTCTGTAAAGGAATTTATAAAGAATTCTGTTTTCTCCGTAGGTCTTCTTTCTGACGGAGCAAGTATTTACAGCGTTACTCTGCTTGCAGGTGACAAGCCCTTCAATTTCCATTTCTCGTCTGGCGACGAGTTTGTTACGAGCGGTTATGATTTCACGTCGTCCATTCCCTTCCCTCTGACGGACAAGTTTGACGAAGGATATAATTATCTGCAGCCTATAATGAATAAAATTGAGTATTACTCCTACGGAGAGGTCAAGACAATTACTGACTTTGACATTACGGAAATACACCTTACGCCCATTGAATACGAAATGGTCGCATACGATTATACCAAGGATGCATACCTGAGAATTGACGATGAGGTCTTCAACATTATTTCCAAAGATACGATTTACTCATCCTCAAGAGGTTACTATAAGGTTGTTGGCGAAAAGGATTTCGCAAGCCTAATACCCAAGGGAGAGAAAACTTCAAAAATTACATTTGTTGATGAAAATGGCAAAGAGCTTGGCGTGATCATTGTCAGCGATGATATTGTATATACCTTAGATGAGATTGAAGCCGTACTAAGAACTATTACAAACGGAACAAGATTTGAAATCAAAAACAAGAATGGCGAGAGCTTCACGGACAGAGAATTTACAAAAGATGAAACACTCACCGTAAAAATTACACCACGTTGCTGATAACCTTAGATATTGATAGGGCGAGATCTTCTCGCCCTATTTACTTTTTCGTCGGGCTGTGATATAATATAGAAAAAGAAAAGGAGCTGTAATATGAGCTTTAGTATAAGGCAGATGGTCGAGAGTGACCGTGCTGCCGTTATGGATATGATGCAGACCTTCTACTCCTCCCCTGCGGTGCTGACCAATGGGTCGGCGGAGATCTTCGAGGCGGATATCGATGCCTGCGTCAGCGACAGCCCTTATGCCGAGGGCTACGTTTTCGAGGATGGTGGCGAGATTATCGGCTACGGGATGCTGGCAAAGAGCTTTTCCACCGAGTTTGGCAAGCCATGCATATGGATCGAGGATCTGTATATCAAAGAGCCTTACCGTGGACGTGGTATTGGCAGCGCATTTTTCAATATGATTAGCGAGAAATATCCCAATCATCTCTTCCGCCTTGAGGCTGAGGAGGAAAACGAGCGAGCTATCGCAGTCTATAAGAAAAACGGATTTGAGGTACTTCCCTACCTCGAGATGAAAAAGGAGAACTAATATGACTATCAACGAATATCAGACGCTGGCAATGAGAACAGTCAACCCCGACCTTGACAAAAAGGACATGCTCATAAACAGTGTTATGGGTCTTTGCGGTGAGTCGGGCGAGGCGATCGATATTGTGAAAAAGTGGTATGCCCACGGTCACGAGCTTGACAAGGAGCATTTTGCAAAGGAGCTTGGGGATATCTGCTGGTATCTTGCCGAGGCGGCAACGGCTATCGGCGTTGACCTTGAGAGTATTATGGCGGCGAATATTGAAAAGCTTAGGAAGAGATACCCCGAGGGCTTTTCCACCGAAGACTCAATCAACAGAGTTGACGTAGAAAAATGAAAAAGCTGCTTTTGATCACAGGCGACCTCGCCTGCGGAAAGTCCACATTTGCCAATATCCTTTCGAGAAGATATAACGTCCCTGCCTTTTACAAGGACAAAATCAAGGAAATTCTCGGTGATACCATAGGTTTTACCAACCGTGAGGAGAACATCAGGCTGTCGGTTGCCACCATGGAGATAATGACACATATCTTTGAGGAAACCGCAAAAACAGCTAACGACCTTATCCTTGAAGCAAACTTCAAAGAGCATGAAATGGAACGTCTGCACGCCATTGCAAAGGAGTCGGGATATGAGGTGCTGACCCTGGTACTTCGTGCGGATATGGACGTAATCTACAAGCGCTTTGTCAATCGAATTGAGAATGAAAATCGCCATCCCGTCCATATTTCGGGTTTTGACGGATATGAGAGTCTGAAAAGCTACATTGAACGTGGCAGAGAGCAAAAATGCTTTGGCAAGGTTCTTGAAATTGATGCAAATGATTTCTCCTACCAGGAGAAATTCGATGAAATTGATAGGTTTATGAAATGAAAATTATAGAAATTTTTGGCGATAACCGATACCCCGAGTACACCAAAATCCGTGAGGGTTGCCGTGGAATATTAATTAAAAACGGTAAAATTCTATTAAGCTACGAAAAAAATATCGACCAATATCTAATTCCGGGCGGCGGCATTGAGGAAGGTGAGAGCCTTGCCAAGTGTTGCATCCGTGAGATGGCTGAGGAGACGGGTGTGGAGGTCGAGCCATACGAGCATTACCTCACCCTTGAGGAATACTATCACGAATATTACTTTAAGAGCCACTATTTTCTCTGCCGCTACGTCGGTGAATGCGAGAGAAGTCTCACCGAAAATGAGAGGGAAAACGGACTTGAACCAAGATGGGTAGACTTTGACGAAGCCTTAATGATTTTTGGCAACTACGAAAAATACAAGGACAAAAGCGAAATGCGCTACGGCGCATATTACAGAGAGTATCTGGCGCTTACAGAGATGAAGAGAACCGCAGAGTAAATCTGCGGTTTTAAATATATTTTTCCCTTGCAACAAATTTCTCTTGACATAACAAGTAAAAAATGGTACAATTTACAAAGTATCTACCCGTGGCACAGCTGGATAGCGCGCAAGACTCCGCATACCGCTAGCGGTATATTGCCGTGCGAGGAGATTGTACCTGCAATTAGTACAACAAGCGGAATTACCACAAATACTGCCCCGAGCGGCAAACTCTGAAGGTATCGCGTTAGCGATCCCAAACAACTCAATATCTACCTATGGCACAGCTGGATAGCGCGTCAGACTCCGACTCTGAAGGTCCGCGGTTCGAATCCGCGTAGGTAGGCCAAAGGTCGGCAGGATTTCCTGCCGACCTCTTTACAAGGAGACAACTATGCCTAAAATTATTCATATAACCGACTTTTCCGACCCTGCACTTGACGTTTACGTCAGGCTGACAGGAGCGCAGCTGCGAAGCAAGCTTGAGGGCGAGGCAGGAATATTTATAGCCGAGAGCCCCACGGTAATTGAGGTGGCTATGCAGGGTGGCTGTGAGCCAATATCAATACTTACCGACGAGAGACTTATTGCAAGCGGCGGTGTTACCGCCATACTCGACAAGTGCGGTGATATTCCGATTTACACCGCAAGCCGTGATTTGCTGACGAAAATGACGGGCTTTGAGCTTACCCGTGGAGCACTTTGTGCCATGAAGCGCCCTGCACTTCCCTCGGTAAGCGAGGTCCTTCGAGGTGCGAGACGTGTGGCTGTGCTGGAGGAGGTAACCGACTCCACCAATATTGGCGCAATTTTCCGTTCTGCGGCAGCCCTTGGCATTGATGCGGTGCTGGTAACACCCACCTGCTGCGATCCACTCTGCCGACGTGCAGTAAGAGTCAGCATGGGCACGGTGTTCCTCGTTCCATGGACGAGAATCGGCGAGAGTAAAAACGATTGGCCCGAGGCAGGCATTGAAAATCTGCATAGTCTTGGCTTCAAGACGGTGGCGATGGCGCTTACCGACAGATCGGTATCCATTGACGATCCTGCCCTGAAGGGCGAGGACAAGCTTGCAATCATTCTCGGCACAGAGGGTACGGGGCTCAAATCCGAGACAATAGAAAACAGCGACTACACCGTAAGAATTCCCATGAAGCATGGAGTTGACTCGCTGAACGTGGCGGCAGCCGCCGCAGTTGCCTTTTGGGAATTGAGATAAGAAAAACGCTTCCGTTTTTTCGGAAGCGTTTTTTATGTAAGGATGAAGCAGATTTAGGCAAGAAAGGCTGTTTGCGACCGAAGGCGTAGAAATCTACGTCGAGAGTTAAGCAAACGGCATTTATTGACAAATATGGTCATCCTTAGGATTTCTTCATCATACGGTAGAAGAACTCCACAGTACGGGAGATAGTGGCAACGGGAATGCGCTCGTTGTTGCCGTGGATCATACCGCGCTCCTCCTTGGTAAGAGCCATGGCGGAGAAGCGATATACCTTATCGGAGATCTCGCCCCAATGACGGGAATCCGAGCCTGCAACCATAAGATAGGGGGAGACGATAGCCTCCTGCCAGGTCTCGGCTACGGTAGAGCGAACACGCTCGTATGCCTCGCAGCGGCTGTCGGAGATAACCGAGGGATTGTTGCCGTTAATAAGCTCGACCTCGATCTTATCGTCGCTAACGGCTTTTCTTACGTGCTCAACGACGGTCTCCACCGTTTCACCGGGGATAATTCTATGGTTGGAGACCATAGTTGCGTGGGCAGGGATAACGTTTGCTCCCTTTGAGCCTGTCATCTGGGTAAATGCGGTGGTGGTACGTACAACGGCGTTGAACTCACCGCCTGCCATCTTTGCATAGATACCGAGAACCGGACCGAAGCACCACTGGTTAGCGAAAATAAGTCTATAAAGGAAGGTGGAATGTCTGCCTGCTATGTTGAAAAGCTCGGCAGTAGGCTTGGTCAGAGTGTATTTAAAGGCAGACTTCTCAACACGGAGACAAGCCGCAGAAAGACGGGCGATAGGACCGCCTGCTGTGGGAGAGGAGGAGTGACCTCCGCCGCCCTTAACGGTGTATTTGATATTCATCTGACCCTTCTCACCGAGACCGATGAGAGCAATGGGACTCTTTACGCCGGGGAATACGCCCGTGCACACTGCACCGCCCTCGTCAAGAACAAGACCGGGGGTAATACCGCGCTCCTTAAAGAGCTGAACTATACCGTAGGAGCCGTCGCCTGCGATCTCCTCGTTGCCACCGAAGGCGAAGTAAATATCATTTTTGGGAACGAAGCCCTCGCTGATAAGAGCCTCTGCCGCCTGAAGAATGCCGTTAAGAGTACCCTTGGTATCAAGAGTGCCACGGCCCCAGAGAACACCGTTGTCGATTATGCCCTCAAAGGCAGGCTTTTCCCAATCGTTCTCCTCCACGTTTACAACGTCGTAGTGGGACATATAAACGCTGGGAGCCTCGGGAGACTTGCCCTTCCATCTAATGAGAATGCCACGGTTGCCAACCTTTTCAAAGGAACATTTTGCAAAAACCGCAGGGAAAAGAGTGGGCAGAAGCTCCTCGAACTTCTTGAACTCGGTTTCGTCATCAAGAGAGGCGTCTGCGTGAGAGATAGTCTTGCATCTGATCATCTCGGCAAGGTCAGCCGTTGCCTTCTCGCCGTTTACGTATACGGGAGGAACGGGTACAGCCGATGATTTTGCAGGCTTAAATGCAAGTGCGCGGATAAAAATTACCGCCAGAAAAATTACAAGTAAAATCGGAAATACTATCCACCACATACTACACTATTCCCTTCTTATAAAGAATTCTGGAGAAGCCGATGGTAAAGAGTACGCCAACGGGTACCATAATACCAACCATACCTGCGTTAAGAGCAGGAACGAATACGAAGAGGATAAGCATAAGGGTTACGGGAGCAATGGCAAGCTTCCAATTCTTAGAGATAAGAGCCACACCGAGGGCACCGAAGAGTGCGGGAAGCATCTGATCGAAGGCAGGCTTCAATGCAGGATTGGAAAGCACGGGCTCAAGGGGTGTGATAAGAAGAACTCCTAGAGCGATAATAAGTGTGGTTACGATAGAGGAAACGGCAATAGCTATGGTGGAAATGATCTCACCCTCCTCGCTCTTTGCATCGACCTCAGCATTTTCAAGTGCATTGATCGCGCAGGGGAGCTTCAGGTTAGAGATGTTACCGGTAACGAATGAGAGGTAGGATCCGCCTGCACCAAGCATAGGGATAAAGGTGATAACCTCAACAGCACCAACCGCCCAGTACATAGGTGCGGTGGCAAGAAGTCCGAGACCTACGCCCTGCCAATCAGGTGTCGCATTAAAGAGAATACCAATCGTTACGGGGAAAAGAAGGAGAATTACCATCATGGAAAGGTTCCAGATAGTACCGTCACGATGGACGGTGTCCATATATGTAAGATTCTTATTGTTTTTCATCTTCTTACACCTCCATACCAAGCCATGCGGTGAGAGGAATAGCCACAGCCATACCGATGATCATACAGATAGGCAGAGCGTAGTCGTTTACCCACTTCCACTTCAGCTTGTTAATGAGAATACCGCAGATGCACATAGAAAGCGCACTTGCAACCATTACGAAAACGGGAACGAGACCCGAGGTGGGGGTATATTCGGTAACACCCACGACCTTATCAATAACCTCGCCGTTTTCAAGCACCTTCTCCTTTACGTCAACGAATCTTGCAGACTCGTTCCAAAGACGGCTTACGTCGCAGAATACGAAGCCAACGAAGGCGGAGATCATACCGATAAAGAGAGAGTTCTGAAGAATATCAGACCACTTCTTGTCCTTGTTCTCAAAGGACATAAGACCCGACTGATACTTCTTACAGATTACGGGTACGAGCCAAATACCGACCATAATGGAAACGGTCATAACGATAACGATAGTGAGGTACTGGCTGGCGTTCATCCTGCCTGCAAGCTGAGCCAGGGTGGTGCCCATACCGCTTGCCGCATTGGCAGCGGCAATAGCCTCGTAGGAGAGCGAGCCTACAACCGAAAGTCTGAGCCAAGGAAGGGCGATACCCAGAGACTGGGAAAGCGAGATTACGGTAATAACGATTGCAACGGCAGGCGCTATTGTGAATATTGCCGCCGTAATGATTGTTTTCTTGATTTTCTCCATATTCATGCCGATCTTCTTCGCCTGTCTTACCGACTTCAGCAGGAAGTAAACCGACTGTCCAAGCACGGCAGCGATAATAATGCCGACCAGGACGAAGAGTATGGGATGATTTACACTGAATTCCATGATAAATTATCCTTTCTTAGCTATTGTGGAAAAGCTTTTTGGTCTGATATTGGGGCTCGCAGGAGAGGTTTGTGCCAAGCTTACGGAAGGTTGCGGCGTCAACCTGCGAGAGAATAACGGTGGAATGCACCTCGGCGTATTTCAGCCCTGGAATAGCCTCAAAGGCTCGCCTTGCCAGGGGGTTATTGACCGCCGAAACAGAGAGCGCTACTAGCACCTCGTCGGTGTGAAGCCTTGGGTTGTGGTTGCCGAGATACTCGGTCTTCAGCTTCTGAATAGGCTCGATGACCTCGGGTGAAATGACATCAAGGTCATCGTCGATGCCTGCCACAAGCTTAATTGCGTTAAGCAGAGCCGCACTTGACGCTCCGAGAAGCGATGAGGTCTTTCCTGTGACTATTCTACCGTCGTCAAGCTCGATCGCAACGGCGGGAGCGCCCGTTTCCTCTGCACGCTTTAACGCCGCAGGAACGCACCTGCGATTCAGCTCGGCGGTGATGCCTATTTTACGCATAAGAAGCTCGATCTTGTCGATCTCCTCCTGGTTGTCACTTCCCTTTCGCATATTGCAGAGAGCGTTATAGTGACGGCGAATGATCTCCTGCCCTGCAGCGTCACAAACAGCCTCGTCGTCATAGATGCAGAAGCCTGCCATATTTACGCCCATATCGGTGGGCGACTTATAGGGGCACTCACCGAGAATACCCGAAAGCATTGAGCGAAGGACGGGAAATACCTCAACGTCACGGTTATAGTTTACCGCCATGCTGCCGTATGCCTCAAGGTGATATGGATCGATCATATTAACGTCGGCAAGATCTGCTGTTGCAGCCTCGTAGGCGAGGTTTACGGGGTGGCTGAGCGGAAGATTCCACACGGGGAATGTTTCAAACTTGGCGTAGCCCGACTTTCTGCCCATCTTGCTCTCGTGATAGATCTGAGAGAGGCAGGTCGCCATCTTGCCCGATCCCGGACCGGGTGCGGTAACCACGACGATGGACCTTGTGGTCTCGATATACTCGTTTCTTCCGAAGCCTGCCTCGGAAAGAATAAGCGGCACGTTGTGGGGATAGCCGGGAATGGCATAGTGCTTATATACCCTGATGCCCAGCTTCTCAAGCTTCAACTTGAAGGCGTCAGCGGCAGGATTTGATTCATATCTGCTCATAACAACGGCACCAACGTAGAGACCATAGCCTCGGAAGGCGTCAATAAGCCTTAAAACGTCGTTATCATAAGTAATTCCAAGGTCACCTCTGACCTTGTTTTTCTCAATATCCTCGGTGTTTATGGAAATGATTATCTCTGCCTCCTCACGAAGCTCGATAAGCATTTTGATCTTTGAATCGGGGGCAAAGCCCGGAAGAACACGGGAGGCGTGGAAATCGTCAAACATCTTGCCGCCAAACTCGAGGTAAAGTCTCTCTCCAAAAAGAGAAATTCTCTCCTTGATCTTCTGAGATTGCAGCTTCAGATATTTGTCGTTATCAAAACCAACTCTGAACATTTTATCACATCCTTTTTGTCTGGATTGTTAAATTCAAATAAAACTACATCTTATATTATATCACAAAGACTTCCCCATTTCAATGAATTTCTCCTTTTTTCCTTTTCTTTTAAATAAAAAAAAGAGTCTATTTTTTAGTAAAAATATATAAATTTTTTAAAAACTGTTGTAAAAGGCGAGGAAAAATGATAAAATTAAGGAAAGACTATCTTTAAAGGAGAACCAATATGGAAACCTCTGTAAGAAAGCAAGCGGCGAAAACCTTTTCCCGTGTATTTGGTGCTGCCACAGGCTATATCCTTATCGGTATCGCTCTGGTATATCTCTGCCAGATCCTGACCGCCCTGATAGTTGGCGGCGAGAGATTGATTGAGCTTTCGGATAACCCATACTACATATGGGGACTGCAGGTATTTGCAATGTACCTTGTCTCATTCCCCCTCTTTCTTCTGTTCATAAGGAAGCTTCCCACGGCAAGCCGTGAGAAAACTCCCATATCGCTTACCGAATTCGGCTGTCTTTTCCTTATTTGCCAAGGAATTTCGATGGTTGGCTCTATGTTCTCAAATTGGCTGATTACAGTCTTTGAAGCTCTGCTTGGCCACGAGATACCCGATACCACAAGCGAGATCATTGAGATCACGCCTGTTTGGATTATTTTCCTGGTAGTTGTTGTTATTGGTCCGTTTATTGAGGAGATGATCTTCCGCAAGCTGATGATCGACAAGCTTTCGATCTACGGTGACAGGCTCGCCATTGTGGTAACCTCGGTTGCCTTCGGCATCTTCCACGGTAATTTCTATCAGCTCTTCTACGCTACCGCTCTTGGTTTTGTACTCGGTTACTTATACACAAAGACCAGGCGCTCGGAGTACAACTGCGTTCTTCATATGGTAATAAACTTTATGGGCACGATCCCTGCCCTGCTTACCCAGGATGCTATGGAAAGGATCAACGCACTTCCCGAGGATGCTATGATCCAGGGCAGCCTTCTCAACGACTACTTCCTCATAATGTTCACAAGCTACGTGCAGATGGGACTTGCCATTGCAGGCATTGTGCTCCTCATCCGTGCTATCGTTAAAAAGCAAATCCACTTCAGAAACGAGTGTGACATTTCCCTCGAAAAGAGCGACTATCCGAGAGTTATGATTCTCAACGTCGGAGCGATCTCATTTATCATCGTTTGCATCGCCCAGTGTATTCTCAGCCTATTTGCGGCATAAGGAGTTATATGGAAAGCTATAATAAACTGACAACGGTCCACGCAGAGCGTATGGACAAAAATATCCCCTGGAATGAGTATCCGAGGCCCTCTATGGTCCGTGATTCCTTCCTCTGCCTTAACGGTAAATGGGACTTTGGCGTATCGAGTGACGGCAGTGAGCCCGAGTACAAGGAAACGATCCTCGTGCCTTTTCCTCCCGAATCTGCCCTCAGCGGTATCGAACGACAGGTTGAGTGGGGGCAGTATATCCATTGCAGAAGAAACTTTGTTCTGCCTGAAAATATGGTTGGAAAACGCATTATTTTACATTTCGGAGCGGTAGATACACTTGCAACCGTTTATCTTAACGGTGAGCGTGTGGCATACCACGAAGGCGGATATATCCCCTTCAGCATAGATATTACCGCCTACCTCCTATCGGGCGAGAATACCCTTACGGTCAAGGTGCTTGACACCCTTGATCTTGACTACCCCTATGGCAAGCAGACCAAAAAACGTGGCGGAATGTGGTACACGCCTGTCAGCGGAATCTGGCAGACGGTGTGGATCGAGGCAGTGCCCGAGAAATATATTAAAAAGCTTGTAATCACCCCCACGATGAATGACGTTACGATCAAGATAGTAGGCGGTGAAGCTAAGAAAAAAATCACTCTTCATGGCGGAGAGTGCTATGAATTTGAAGGAGACAGCATCACTATTTCTCCAAAAGAAAAGCACCTCTGGTCTCCCGAGTATCCCTATCTCTACCACTTCACTATTGAGACGGGCGAAGACAGAGTTGACAGCTATTTTGCCCTTCGTGAAATCGGCATAAGCAAGGTGAAGGGCATTTCCCGTCTTACCCTGAATGGTGAGCCTTATCTCTTCAACGGTCTTCTCGACCAGGGATATTATCCCGAGGGTATCTTTCTCCCGGCGACAAGAAACGGCTACCTTGACGATATTCTCGCATCAAAGAGCTGTGGCTTCAATATGCTTCGTAAGCATATTAAGGTTGAGCCGGACATCTTCTACTACCTCTGCGACAGCCTTGGAATGGTCGTATTCCAGGATATGGTTAACAACTCCTCCTACTCCTGGCTTATTGATACTGCCCTGCCTACAGTAGGCTTCAAGCGTCTGCCTATTCTCTTCAGACACAAGGGAGAGAAATCGAGAAGGATATTCGAGGAAACTATGAATGAGACCATTGATCTCCTCTATTCCCATCCTTCTGTGCTTTATTACACTATATTCAACGAGGGCTGGGGACAGTTTGCTGCCGACAAGATGTATGACAAGGCAAAGGCTCTCGATCCCACAAGAATCTACGACTCCACAAGCGGCTGGTTCTATCGCAGCAGAAGCGACGTTGAGTCACGCCACGTGTATTTCAAGCCCGTACGACTGGGAAGACCTGACGGACGCCCTCTTGTTATCAGCGAATTCGGTGGTTATTCTCACCGTGTGAAGGGACATCTTTTCGGCAAGGACGAGTATGGTTATGGCGGCTTTGAGACCCGTGAGGAGTACGAGGATGCATTCCGTAAGCTCTACACCGAGCAGGTGAAGCCTCTGATCTCCAAGGGCATCTGCGGTCTGGTTTATACGCAGGTATCCGACGTTGAGGATGAGACAAACGGAATCCTCACCTACGACAGAAGAGTGATTAAGCTCGACCCCGAACGCACAAGCTCGCTTATGGACGAGCTTTACGCCGAGATCAAGTAGTCTATTATATAATATATAATGTAGAAAAAGGACGAGATATCACTCTCGTCCTTTTGTTTTATAAAGTTTATGGCAGGAGAACCTTTCAGAACTCCTGCCATTGTTCTGCCTAAATAAGGCAGACGACCGGCTAGGCTTATTTTGAGCAAAGATTGTCGTTTGCGACCGAAGGCGTAGTTACCTACGCTGAGAGTTCAGCAAACGGCAATAAATATGGCAGGAGAACCTCTCGGAACTCCTGCCATTGTTCTGCCTAAATAAGTCAGACGTGATTATTTGTACTGCTCTGCGTGGCCACCAGCAAGGGTGATCATCTTAACAGCCTGAAGCGAGAAGCTATCAGACTCGATAGTGAGCTTCTTGTTCATGGTACCGCGGGCAAGAACCTTCAGTCTGCCTGCGTTCTGGGGAGCAAGTCTCATCTTCTTCAGAGCATCAAGGGTTACGACGTCACCGTCGTTGAAGTGGTCACAGATGGTGTCAAGGTTAATTGCGTGAACCTTACCGGATCTGGTCTTACCGGGGGTCTCATCAATCAGCTCAACGCTGAGTGCGGCTTCCTCGTCGGACATAAGCTCGTCTGCGGTCTCTGCATCAGCGAATACGGGAACCACCTCGGGCTCGGGCTCAACCTCTGGTGCAGGCTCCTCGATGACCTCAGCCACAGGCTCCTCAATCTCGGGCTCCTCTACGGGCTCTTCGATTTCAGGCTCTGCAACGGGTTCTTCTACAGCAGGTTCTTCTACAACGGGCTCTTCAACCTCAGGCTCCTCAGCAAGCTCAGGCTCGTTGATAAGCTCAGGAAGGGTCTCGGGAATTGCAGGTGCTTCCTCCTCGTCAGCAAAGGTGATGTTAACCTCTGCGTCAGCCATAACAACGTCAGGTCTCTCGGCTGCAGGTGCAGGAGCAGGCTGCTCTACGGGACGATCAATGATGGGAGCGATGGGAAGCTCGTTTGCCGCATTAAGCGCATTCTCGAAGCTGGGCTCGCTCTCCTCCTGCTTGTATGCAGGATTCTTCTGCATCATACCCATACCGGTTGCGGTTGCAGGAAGGACGAAGGGAGATTCGCCATAATCCTTGTTCTTGGAACGGATGGTGGGAATGGTGGGGATCATAGGCTCTGCGTGCTGTACGCGGCCGTCTCTGGTGGTAGGAATAGTATCGATCTTGGATGCACGCTTGGGAACAACGTCAACGTGAGGCTCTTCTACAGGTGCCTCGTGGCGCTCCTCAACAACTTCAATTACACCCTCATCGGTATCAATGATAGCGTGGGTCTCAGTAACAGTCTCTTCCTCGGCAGGCTCCTCAGCAGGCTCCTCGGTGGTTTCCTCAAGCTGCTCGGACTTCTCCTCGGACTTTTCCTCGAAGATCTCGCGAGTCTCCTCCTTGAGTTCCTCCACGGGCTCTTCCTTGGGCTCTTCCTTGACCTCGGTCTTTTCCTCGACAATCTTCTCTTCCGCAATCTCCTCCTCGATAACCTCGAATACGGTGCGGTAGGTGGTCTTCTTGGTTGTCTCGGTTACGGTAACCTCTACATCGCTCTCCTCAGCGGCCTTTGCAGGCGCATCATGATGCTCAGCGGTCTTTGCAGGCGCATCGTGAAGCTCTGTATGCTGGACTTCCTCGGTAACATGACCGTTCTTTCCGGTCTTGCGAACGATCTTTTCTTCTGTAAATACAGTATTGTTAATAAATGTAGACTTGGGAAGGTTTGCGGGCTCGATATCAACGGACTCTTCGTAAGTCTCAATCGCCTCGGGAATAGGCTCATCAACAAGCTCGGTAACCTCTACGATATCCTCGTAGATAACAGCACCGGTCTCAGGAAGTTCGATTCTGCTCTCGGGAATCTCGTTGTCGAAGAGGAACTCCTGGGAAGGAAGAACTGCCTCGTCGATGTGAAGCACGGTAGCAACCGGCTCAACGGGTGCGGGAGTAGGCTCGTCAACAAGCACGGTAGTCTCTACGGTATTCTCATAGATAACAGCACCGGTCTCAGGAAGCTCGATTCTGCTCTCGGGAATTTCCTGGTCGAAGAGGAACTCCTCCTTGGGAAGAATAACGTCGGAAATAACAGTTGCTTCCTCGGCGGTAATCTCCGCAGGCTTAGCTTCATCCTCAAGCACAGTAGAGGCAACGTCCTCGTATACTGCAGCCTGCTCGGTGGGAATAACGATCTCCTCCTCGGGAATTTCCTGGTCGAAGACGAACTCCTCTCTGGGAAGAATAGCCTCTGCAACAACCACGGGCTCTGCAACGGGTGCAGGAGTAGGCTCGTCAACAAGCTTGGACTCTGCAACCTCCTCGGAGATAGCAGCTTCTGCCACGGGAACAACCACGGGGGTCTCCTCTGTAACGAAGGTTGTTGTAATGGGATCTGCCTTGGGAATAACGGTCTCGGGAATAACAACAGGCTCTTCCTTAACGGGTGTAGGCTCATCCTCAAGCAGAGATGCGGTAATACTCTCGTAAATCGCAGCCTCGGCGGTAGGAATGAAGACGGGCTCCTCCTTGTTCTGGAAGAGATATGTAGCAGGGTCTGCCTGAGGTGTAACGCTCGCCATAATGGGCTCGGGCTGAACGGGTGTCTCGGGCTTCTTCTCGTCCACAAGAACTGTGGGCGCTACGGTATTCTCGTAGATAGATGCGCTGATATGAACTACACCGCCAACGTCCTTGGACGTAACGATGGTGATGGGAACATCCTTCGTAACGTATCCCGAAAGGGGATTTGCCTTGGGAAGTATGGGCTCTTCTCTCTTAGGCATCTCAGGTGCGGTCGCAGGAGCATCAACGAGAGTGCTTCTCTGCACGCCGTCCTCGAAGATATAGTTCTGAGAACCAACGTATCCGTGAGGAACGTCGTTATACTCAGGCTTATCAATGATGTTATTAACAGGCGAAGCCTTGGGAATAACAGACGCATTGATAGGCGTCTTGCTTTCGATAACCAGACGGTTGTCCTCGAGAGTGGTGTAAGGAACATCCTCGTACACCTGGTTCGTAAGAGGCTGATCGATCTTATACGCATAAGGAATCGCGCCGCTGTTGATAGACTGCATAGGATTCGGGTTGGTCTCGGAAATAATGATTCCGTCAAGGCCGTGAATCTTAGGCACGGGCTGAGGGTCCATAAGAATAGCAGCGGTGGGCTCGAGAGCGTCAAGGAATACGCTGTCGGGTGCATCCCACTTGGCATCATCGAGATCCTCGTAAAGCTTAACGGATCCGTCGTCGTCCTCCCACTCCTTAATCTTCTTATGCTTCTTAACCTTAAAGTAGATTACGATAGCACCGATGAACAGGGTGAAGAATCCTGCAACAAAGCCGAAGAATACGTACAGCATAGGATCATTCCATCCGCTGACCTCGGCCGCTTCCCCTTCCGCGAAGGTGGGGATCACCATGGCAAAGAGCGCGGAGAGTATCATCAGCGCACAGAGCATGGCCTTCTGGTGTTTCTTAAAGATGTTCATAAGATCTCCATTCATTGTCTTTTTACCGCCTACCCATACGGCGGCAACAAGAAATATGGTGTCAACGCGCCTATTTATATATATGCGCGTAAAATATTTCTATACAGATATTATTATAGCACCTCTTTGCAACAAAATCAATAGGTATTTTAAAAATAAAATAAAAAAATGGGAAGCCGAAGCTCCCCATTTTATTCTGATCGAAATTAGTCAACCTTGTTAAGGGTAAAACCACCAAGCTTGATGTACTTTGTGCCGTTCTCCTCACCCTGAGAGAAGTCGAGAGTCTCAATGTTATCCTCTTCGGTTTCCCATGTAAAGGTGATCTGGAACTTGCCTTCCTCAACCTCGTTGATCTCATACTTACCCTCAACGGTTTCGGACTTGCTGTAACCAAGGATACCGCTGGTCTTGGTCTTGGTTACCTTTTTGCCGGAGAACTCGTATACAACGTGGTTGTCATCGGTAATCTTGAGCTCGTACTTGCCGCTAAGCATGATGCCACAGGATACGAGGGAAAGAAGAGTACCTACGAGAAGTACGCATACAAGAAGTGCAGATAAAGTCTTTTTCATCATTTTGTCTCCTTTTTGTATTATTAGTCTTTCAACTACATCTACATTTTACCATTTATTTGGTCAAATGTCAATGATTTTTATCCAAAAAAATCCATTAAAAATTATTAAATATTCTTAATTTTTTGTTGACTTTCATCGCTTGGTGTATTAAAATAAGAAGAGTTGATTAAGTGAGGAGATCGCTATGCTTATTAAGAATTTCTTTCTCCACCTCTCGCTGGTGCTGAGGCACAAGCACAGAGTGTTTATAAACTGTGTGAAATGCGGTATTCCCTTCCGCGGAATTATGCACGATCTGTCAAAATTCTCGCCATCGGAGTTTTTCGAGAGCGTGAAATATTACCAGGGTGACCGCTCGCCTATCGGTGCATGCCGACGTGCGACCGGAAAGAGCGAGGCATGGCTTCATCATAAGGGACGCAACAAGCACCACATCGAGTATTGGCTTGACCCAGAGTGCAAGGTCACACCTCTTATGCCCTACAAGTACGCTGTTGAGTGCGCCTGCGACAAGCTGGCGGCAACCTACGTTTATGCAGGCGGCGAATACGAGTGGGGTCTTCCCCTGCTCCACTGGCACAAGCACGGTGACAAGGTCAACGGCAACCCCAAGACTATGGCCTTTCTCGAAGAGGTCTTTATTGACGTGGAAAATCACGGTGAAAAATACGTGCTCAATAAGAAGTATATGAAAAACAAGTATCGTGAGGTGTGTGGCGAGTGAATACTACCGTAAAGGAATTTCGTTACGAGCCAAGGAAAATTCTCACATTTTTAAAGGACAACGCCGTTTTGATGATAGCGATTCTTGCGGCGACGGTGACATCCTTCATCGTGCCGCCGGACGAGAAATATCTTGACTACTTTGATTTCAAGACCCTTGCCTGCCTTTTCTCGGTGCTGGCGGTGGTCTGTGCACTCAGAAATATAAGATTTTTCTACACCCTCGCTAAGGCGATAGTCAGAAAATTCCGCAACGCTAGGGCGGCTATTTTGGTGCTGGTGTACGTCACCTTCATCGGATCAATGCTAATAGCCAACGATATGGCTCTGCTTACCTTCCTGCCACTGGGATACTTTATACTACATACTACAAAGAAGGAAAAATACCTCGCCTTCGCCTTCATAATGCAGAATATCGCTGCAAATCTCGGCGGTATGCTCACCCCCTTCGGCAATCCGCAGAACCTTTATCTGTACTCCAAGTTTAACATTCTCGACGGAGAATTCGTACAGATTATGTTTCCGCCCTTTATTCTTGCGATGCTGCTTATCACGATTTGTTGCCTTATATTCGTGAAGAACGAGCCTCTTGAGATTGAGGAAAAGGCGGCGAGCCTACCGGTTGGCAGAGTGATAATTTACCTTCTGCTCTTTGCCATAGCAATAATGATGGTATTCCGCTTCATGCCCTATCAGATAGGACTTATCATCATTCCCCTTGCCCTGCTCTTTCTCGACAGACAGGCTCTCATGCAGGTGGACTACGGACTGCTTTTCACCTTCGTTTTCTTCTTCATCTTCGCAGGAAATATGGGAAGGATCGAGGTGGTGCGAGAGTTCTTTTCCTACCTTCTGAGCATTAACACCCTGGTCTTCTCAGCGCTGAGCTGTCAGGTTATCTCAAACGTTCCCTCGGCAATACTACTCTCGCAATTCACCGACAACTACCGTGAGTTGCTCCTTGGTGTAAATATCGGTGGTGCAGGCACTCTCATAGCCTCGCTTGCCAGCCTAATCACCTTCAAGGAATACACAAAGCAGGATCCGAAGCATACATTGGCGTACGTGCTCAAATTCACTGCCTTCAACTTCGCTTTCCTGATTATTCTGACAGTTTTTTGCCTCATTTTGCAATAAAAAAAACCGCGAGATTTACTCGCGGTTTTTTTATTAGAATTCAGCGGGATACTTACCCTCTGCAATAAGTCTCTTGAAGGCTGCCACAACGTCGGGCTTATCCTCCTTATAGGTAACGCCGTGCCACTGATCGTTGGTCTCAAGCACACGAACGTCAGCCACGCCCTCGTCGATAAGGGTTGCAACTGCGGTGGGAATAAAGAACTCGCACTTCTCGGGATTCTTCTCAAGGTTCTCGTCAAGGAAGGCTGCAAGACGGCTCTTGCACTCGGTGATGAAGCCCTCGTCAAAGCCCCAGAGATTCATGGATACGACGGTGTTAGGCTCAAGGTCATGCTGAACGCCATCGTCGGTATAGAAGATACGGTTGCCGTCGGTCTCAATACCGGTGGTCTCACGCACGCCTGTAAGATATCCATCCTTGGTAACGCAAACGCCACGGGTAACTGCGCCCTTGTCGGTAACGGTATTGCAAACACGGTAGCCTACCATACAGTAGTGTGCCTTGCCGTCGTTCTTTGTATTTTTAAGGAAGGAATAGATCTCGGTAAAGGCGTTCTCGCCATAATAGTCGTCTGCATTAACAACAGCGAAGGGAGCGTCAACGATTCCCTCGCAGCATGCAATAGCGTGGGCAGTGCCCCAAGGCTTTCTTCTACCATCGGGAACGCTGTATCCCTCGGGAAGCTTATAAAGTTCCTGGAAAACGTAGGACACGTTGATGTCCTTTCCCTTGGTATGCTGATCCATTATCTGACGGAAATCCTCCTCGATCTCCTTCTTGATAATGAATACGAAGTCACGGAAGCCTGCCTTCATGGCATCGTAAATAGAATAATCGATAATGATATGGCCTGCATCATCAACGGGGTCGATCTGCTTCAGACCGCCGTAACGGCTGCCCATACCTGCGGCAAGAATAACGAGCTTTGGGTTTTTCATAATGTCCTCCAAAAAAAGTTTTCATCTCTATCATTATACACCCAAAAAAATAATTTTGCAAGGGGTTATTTTTTTATTGTGAAAATCTATTGAAAAAACGGGTCGAAAAGTGTATAATATATTCAAATAAAGGAAAGGAAGTAACTTTTATGAGCAAATTCCAGGTTATTGAGCATCCCTTGATTCAGCACAAGCTGACTATTATGCGTGAGAAGGACACCCCCACAAGCGAGTTCAAGCAGCTACTTGACGAGATCTCTATGCTTATGGGCTATGAGATCACAAGAAATCTCCCCACCGAGGAGGTTGAGATCGAAACTCCCATCTGCAAAACAAAGCAGAGAAAAATATCCGGCAAGAAGCTTGCAATCGTTCCTATTCTCCGTGCAGGCCTTGGTATGGTTGACGGTCTTCTCCGCCTCGTACCCGTAGCAAGAGTCGGTCACATCGGACTTTACCGTGACCCAGAGACTCATCTCCCCGTTGAGTATTACTGCAAGATGCCCGAGGGCCTTGGCGAAAGAACGGTTATCATCGTTGACCCTATGCTTGCAACCGGCGGCTCTGCCTCCGACGCTATAACTATGGTTAAAAACAGAGGTGCGAAGCATATCATGCTTATGTGCCTTGTTGCTGCTCCCGAGGGAGTTAAGAAGGTGCAGGAGACCCACCCCGACGTTGACATTTACGCCGCAGCTCTTGACGAATATCTTAACGACCACGCCTACATTGTTCCCGGTCTCGGTGACGCAGGTGACAGAATCTTCGGCACCAAGTAATGCGTGAGCTTGTTATTGGCAAAAACGATGCAGGTCAGCGTCTGGACAAGTTTATTACGAAGACACTTGACCTGCCTACAAGCCTGCTGTATAAGTCGATACGACTAAAGAAAATAAAGGTAAACCGCAAGCGTGCCGAAAATAATCAGGTTCTCCTTGAGGGTGACACTATACAGTGCTTCCTTGCCGAGGAGTTCTTTGAGAAGCGTGCAGACGAGCATTCCTTTGCAAGCATAACTCCGCATCTGGACGTTATCTATGAGGATGAGAATATTATGCTCCTGAACAAGCGCCCGGGCGTATCGGTTCACGAGGATGAGGACGGGTCTACAAATACCCTGATAACGCACATTCAGGCATACCTCTACCAAAAGGGCGAATATGATCCCGACCGTGAGCAGTCCTTTGCCCCTGCCCTGTGCAACCGCATTGACCGTAACACGGGAGGCATCGTTATTGCGGCAAAAAATGCCGAGGCTTTGCGCGTCATGAACGAGAAGATCAAAAAACGCGAGATCGACAAGTTTTATCTTGCAGCAGTGCACGGAATTCCCAAGCCCGAGGCAGCCACCATCCGAGGCTGGCTTATTAAGGACGACAAAAAGAATATCGTCCGTGTTTACGACAAAAATCCCCCTCGCGGATCGAAGGAGATCATCACGAAATATAAGGTTATTGCCAAAGCAAAGGACTCCTCGCTTATCGAGGTTGAGCTGCTCACGGGACGCACCCACCAGATACGTGCCCATATGGCGTATATCGGTCACCCCCTGATCGGTGACGGCAAGTACGGCGTGAACAAAAACGACCGTCAGAAGGGCTATAAGTATCAGGCGCTGTATTCCTATAAATTGCGTTTTTCCTTTGATAAAACCGAGCAGACTGCGCTTGACTACCTGAACGGCAAGGAATTCAAGATCCCCAAAAAGGATATTTATTTCACCAAGGAATATTTTTGAGATCAATGAAAAAGGCACTCATTTGAGTGCCTTTTTTGTCGTTTATTTAGTACCGGTAGACCCGAAGCCGCCAGTACCACGAACGGTGTCGGAAAGCTCGCCCGACTCCTCAAACTCCGCCTTCAGGAAAGGCACAATGGCAAGCTGGGCAATGCGCTCGCCCTGCTCTACCGTGGCAGGCTTTTCAGAATGATTGTGAAGTGTCACCATGATCTCACCGCGGTAATCGGCGTCAATTACGCCAACCTTATTTGCAGGGGCAAGACCACGCTTTGCACCCATACTGCTTCTGGCAAAGACAAGACCGCAGTAGCCCTCGGGAATCTCCACAGATATTCCCGTATGGATAAAGACGGTCTCGTGAGGAAGAATCTCAACCGCACCGTCGATGAGAGCATAGAGATCTGCCCCTGCAGAATACTCCGAGCCATAGGTGGGGGTGACCGCCCTTTCGTCTAATTTCTTAATTCTGATTTTCATAAATTCTGTCCTCAATGCCGAGGAGAACGACTCTTCCCTCGGTTCTTGTTCTGTTCATATCAATAACTCGCTGGTTTTTCGAGCCCCTGAACCGAAGACCGAGAGCTGCCTCACTCTCCTCAAATCTACCGTCAACAAGCACGTCCAAAAGGGCGAGTATGCCATCGGTATTTTCGGTGCGATTTCTATGGTCGCCCGTCAGCTCTTCAAGGGTATTTCCTGTGTATAGCCATATTGTTTTTTGAGGAAAACGTGATTTAAATTCGAGCAGAAACGGTAAAAGCTCGGCCTGATTCTCGGGCTCCATCGGCTCGCCGCCAAGAATGGTTATGCCCCTTACGGAGGGGTTATTCATCCCCGAGAATATCTCGTTTTCGGCATTTTTATCAAACTCTATGCCGTAGTTAAAATCCCAGGTTTCGGGCTGAAAGCAGCCCTTACATCTGTTGCGACAGCCGCTGACGAAGAGGCTGACCCGAATGCCCTCGCCGTTGGCAATATCGCACTTATTTATTTTTCCGTAATGCATAGCTTTTCCCTTAGATACTTGCCCGTGTAGGAGCTTTCGCAGGCGGCAACCTCCTCGGGCGTACCGCAGGCAACCAGCGTTCCTCCACCGTCACCGCCCTCGGGTCCAAGGTCAATGATATGGTCGGCGGTCTTGATAAGGTCAAGATTATGCTCAATAACCACAACGGTGTTGCCGCCGTCGGTTATACGCTGAAGTATGCTGATAAGCTTTGCCACGTCCTCGGTGTGCAGACCTGTGGTAGGCTCGTCGAGGATATAGATAGTCTTGCCCGTGGAGCGCTTTGCAAGCTCGGTGGCAAGCTTCACTCTCTGCGCCTCACCGCCCGAAAGAGTGGTGGAGGACTGACCGATCTTGATGTAGCCAAGACCTACGTCAAAGAGAGTTCTGAGCTTTCTCTGAAGTGCGGGAAGTCCGTCGAAGAAGTAAAGTCCCTCCTCTACCGACATTTCCAGAACGTCATAGATGCTCTTGCCCTTGTACTTAACGTCAAGGGTATCTCGGTTATATCTTCTTCCCTTACACACGTCACACTTAACGTAGACGTCGGGCAGGAAGTTCATCTCAATACATTTAACGCCGTCGCCCTCGCAGGCCTCACAGCGTCCGCCACGGACGTTAAAGGAAAACCTGCCTGCGTCATAGCCCTTTGCCTTGGCGTCTCTCGTTGATGCAAAGAGGTTTCTGATATCGGTAAAGAGGCCCGTGTAGGTTGCAGGATTGGATCTGGGCGTTCTGCCGATGGGACTCTGGTCGATGGCAATAACCTTGTCAAGCTGCTCCATCCCCTCGATCCTGTCCACGTCACCCGGATAGGTCACGGCACGGTTAAGGTCTCTTGCGAGAGTTCTGTAAAGGATAGAGTTGATAAGGCTGGATTTTCCGCTTCCGGACACGCCCGTTACGGCGGTAAATGCACCAAGGGGGATGTCCACGTTAATGTTTTTCAGGTTATTTTCACGTGCGCCGATGATGTGAAGATAATTTCCGTTGCCTGCCCTTCTCTCGGTGGGTACGGGAATGACCTTTCTGCCCGAAAGGTAGTCTGCGGTGACGGAATTTTCGCACTCTGCAACCTCTTCTGGTGTACCAACTGCAACTATCTCACCACCGTGTATTCCTGCGCCCGGTCCGACGTCAACGATAAAGTCAGCCTCACGCATAGTCTCCTCGTCGTGCTCAACGACGATAACGCTGTTACCGAGGTCACGCAGACTCTTCAGGGTATTTATAAGCTTGCTGTTGTCACGCTGGTGAAGTCCGATGGAGGGCTCGTCGAGAATATACAGCACGCCTGTCAGCGCAGAGCCGATCTGGGTGGCAAGACGGATTCGCTGAGACTCTCCGCCCGAAAGCGTACCTGCTGTACGGGCAAGATTCAGGTAGTCGAGGCCAACACTTACAAGGAAATTAAGGCGTGCCTTGATCTCCTTCAGGACCTCCTTGGCAATCTTGGCACGGCTCTCGTCGAATTCGAGAGATTCAACGAAGGCGAGCATTTTATCAATGGAAAGACGGCAGATCTCGTCGATATTCAATCCGCCGACGGTAACGCCGAGGACCATATCCGAAAGTCGTCTGCCCTTGCACTTAGGACAAGCGACCTCCTCAACGAATTCCTGATAATAGTCACCGCCCTGCATCTTCATTCGCTTTTCGATAATATTCACGATGCCGTCGAAGGTGGTGTACTGCTCCCTGCCCGTACCTCCGAAATAACGGACAACGCTGTAACGTTTACTGCCCGTACCGTACATCAGGGCATCCATAGCCTCGGGAGAGAATTCCGAAAGGGGCGTGGAAAGTGTGAAGCCGTAGCTCTTACCCACCTCGGCAAGGAGGGGACCCGTCCAGGAATCCTCGGTCATAGACTTAAATCCGTTGACCGCAATACCTCCGTCACGGAGGGATAGATGCTTATGGGGAATAAGCTTTTTCACCGAGATGCGCTGCATATTTCCAATGCCCGAGCATTCGGGACAAGCACCGAAGGGATTGTTGAAGGAAAACATTCTGGGCTCAAGCTCGGGGAATGAAATGCCGTGCTCCTCGCAGGCATATTTCTGCGAGGACTCAAGCTCCTCGCCCTCACCGCCGTCACGGTCAACGACGAGGATATTAACTCGTCCGTCGGCAACCTTCAGGGCGGACTCAACCGAGTCGGAAAGACGGGCACGGACGTCACCCCTAATGACCAGACGGTCGAGAATAATGTCTATATCATGTTTGAGATTTTTGTCAAGATTTATTTCCTCGGAAAGGTCATACATATTGCCGTCAACACGTACTCTTGCAAATCCGCTCTTACGTGCGTCGGCGAAAATTTTCTCGTGCATACCCTTCTGCCCACGAATAACCGGCGAAAGCACCATGAATCTGGTTCCTTCGGGAAGTGAGAGAATACGGTCTACGATCTGATCGAGTGACTGCTGACTGATCTCCTTGCCACATACGGGACAGTGAGGAATTCCCACTCTCGCATAGAGCAGACGGAGATAGTCGTAAATCTCGGTGACTGTACCAACGGTGGAACGAGGGTTCTTTGAGGTGGTCTTCTGGTCAATGGAGATGGCAGGCGAGAGACCCTCAATAAGGTCGACCTCAGGCTTATCCATCTGTCCGATGAACATTCTGGCGTAGGAGGAAAGGCTCTCGACAAAGCGTCTGTGACCCTCGGCATAGAGGGTATCAAAGGCAAGAGAGGACTTTCCGCTGCCCGACAGACCCGTCAGAACAACCAGCTTGTCACGTGGAATTGTGACCGAAATATCCTTTAGGTTATTAACTTTTGCACCTTTTATGATGATGTTTCTTTGCATTATTTTTTCAGTTCCTTAATTCTATCTCTGATATAGGCTGCCTTTTCAAACTCGAGAGCCTTGGCTGCCTCTCGCATCTCCATAGTCAACTGCTCGATAAGCTTCGCCTTCTGAAGCTTATTCAGCTTCTTCTCGCTCTCGGGCTTCGCCTTTCTGCCAATCTCAATAACGTCGGCAACAGCCTTTTTAATACTCTCGGGTGTGATGCCGTGCTTCTCGTTATACTCCATCTGTATTCTGCGGCGGCGGTTGGTCTCGTCGATTGCCGCACGCATGGAGCCGGTAATTCTGTCGGCGTACATTATTACGTGGCCGTTGACGTTTCTTGCAGCACGTCCAATGGTCTGTATCAGCGAGGTCTCGCTACGGAGGAAGCCCTCCTTATCTGCATCGAGAATAGCCACGAGTGACACCTCGGGAATGTCAAGTCCCTCACGAAGTAGGTTAATGCCCACGAGGACGTCGAACTCGCCGAGACGGAGGTCACGAATGATCTCCATACGCTCAAGGGTCTCCACCTGGTGGTGGATATATTTTACTTTTATTCCGTGGGTCTGGAGATACTCGGTAAGGTTCTCCGCCATGGCCTTGGTCATAGTGGTGACGAGCACCTTCTCGCCACGGGCGGTGGTTGCACGTATTTCACCGATAAGATCATCCACCTGTCCCTCAATGGGACGGACGAATATCTCGGGGTCAACAAGTCCCGTAGGACGGATAAGCTGCTCGGCTGTCGAGGAGCTTTCCTTTGCCTCATAAGGGCCTGGGGTTGCGCTGACAAATATAGTCTGCCCGATTTTTTCCTCAAATTCCTCAAAGAACAGAGGTCTGTTATCGAATGCCGAGGGCAAACGGAAGCCGAAGTCAACGAGGTTTTTCTTACGGGCAAAGTCACCGCCCGACATACCTCTCACCTGAGGGAGGGTCACGTGGCTCTCGTCTATTATCATCAGATAATCCCTTGGGAAGTAGTCAAGGAGAGTGTGGGGTGTTGAGCCTGCAGGTCTGCCCGAGAGAACACGCGAATAGTTCTCAACGCCCGAGCAGAAGCCCACCTCACGGAGCATTTCAAGGTCGTACTTTGTGCGCTCCTCAATGCGCTGTGCCTCGATGAGCTTATGCTGGGACTTGAAGTACTCTACCCTCTCCACCATCTCACGCTCAATCTCCTGAAGAGCTGCCTCACGGCGGTCGTCAGACACGGCGTAGTGTGTTGCAGGGAAAATGGCGGTGTAGGAAAGATGCTCGGTGATCTCGCCTGTCAGGGGATTGACACGGCTGATGCGGTCGATCTCATCACCGAAAAACTCAATACGAATGGCGCTGTCACGCTTTGAGGCAGGAAAGACCTCAACGGTGTCGCCACGGACACGGAATTTGTTACGAACGAAATTCACGTCGTTTCTCTCGTAGCTTATAGCCACAAGACGGCGGATAAGCTCCTCACGTGACATCTGCTGTCCCTCTCGTACAGAGACGAGGAGGCTCTGGTATTCCATAGGGTCACCAAGCGAATAAATACAGGAGACCGAGGAGACTATGATGACGTCTCGCCTCTCAAAGAGGGCGGAGGTTGCGCTGTGGCGAAGCATATCGATCTCGTCGTTCACCATAGCGTCCTTCTCAATATACACGTCCTTGCCCGGGATATAGGCCTCGGGCTGGTAGTAGTCATAGTAGGAAACGAAATATTCCACCGCATTCTCGGGGAAAAACGCACGCAGCTCGGTACAAAGCTGGGCAGCCAGAGTCTTGTTGTGGGCGAGAACTAAGGTGGGTCTGTTAAGGTTGGCAATTACGTTTGCCATAGTGAAGGTCTTACCAGAGCCGGTAACACCGAGAAGTGTCTGTGCCCTCTCGCCTGCCAGAACGCCCTCTGTCAGCTGTCTTATTGCCTCGGGCTGGTCACCCGTGGGCTTGTAATCGCTTTTCAGCTTAAAGGTTTCGTCAAACATAATATGCCTCCCTTCATATACTTTACCTTATATTTTACCACAAAAATTTTTATATGTAAAGGGAAAGTAAAAAATTAGGTTGACAAAATCCGACTTTTGATGTACAATACTGTCAGTAATAAAATTCAGGAGATACAAAATGATTCACAAGATAGAAAAAGTTTTACATTACGTAGTCGAGGTGGTTGAAATTATCATCGCCATTATCACTCTTATTGCCATGGGCTATCTTCTCGTTACTGAGGTAATCAGCATGTTCACCGTGGAAGGATATTTCTCTGATCCCACGCATATACTCCACCACATTCTTACAATCGTAATCGGACTTGAGTTCGTAAGCATGCTTATCGATCTTACCCCTGCGAACACCATCGAGGTTCTTACCCTCGCAATTGCAAGATACGTTATCATCGAGCACACCAATGCGGTGAGCAACATCGTCTGCGTTATCTGCATCGCAGGTCTGTTTGCGATCAAGCGCTTCCTCGTTCCCAAGGACGAGCTGAAAAAGGTTATCTCCCCCAGCGTAAAACACCACGAATAAACCGAACGTAATGGAAAAAGACACGAGAAAATTCTCGTGTCTTTTTATGTTATTCTGTGCATTTTGCCATTACGGTCTCAGAATCCACTCCATCGGGAACGAAAATGACCTCTACGTCTGCCCACAGATACCTGTAAAGGTAAAGATTTATACTCTCCCACTGCTCCTCTGTGCCCTCGAAGAAGATGGTGTGAATTTTCTCATTCATATGGAATGCGTCATTCTTGATCTCTTTAATACTGCCCGGCAACCAGAGAACCTGAAGATTTGACGCACCGCTGAAATCGCCGGTATCAATTACCTCACGTCCATCAGGAACCCGAATGGAAAGAAGACCGGGGCTGTACGTGGAGTCAATCCTAAGTCCTGTTAGATCGTAATCCTCATACAGCTCCTCGGGAAGGATCAGATGCTTAATGCCGCTGTTGTTAGTTCTTACCAGACCGCCCTCTAAAAATTCGATCTCATAATTGCTATGAGGTCCAAAGACAAGCCTTCTCAGGCAACCGCATCTCTTGCATTTTCCAACCGATGCTTCGGAAGTATTTCCGACGTCAGAGGTATACTCCACAGAGTACCACTCATTGCTATGCCAAAGCGAGCTGGTCTTATCTGTAAGATACTCTACACCACAAATCTTACACTTCCACTTTTTGTATCCACCGGTCAGGCAATCAGCTTTCTTCTCCTCTACCATCTCATACTCGTGGACGATAAAGGTTCCGTTAACGATCTTTGCCTCGTGATATTCGTCAAGGAGCTTGCCCGGGAAGGTATAAAACTTCGTGATAAATCCTGTTCCATTAGAAGTGCAGAGAATATATGTACCGCAAGCCTCGTCATAATAATAAATCTTCTTTATGTTTTTGCTTTCTGTCAATGTTCGGTATTTTCTGAAAAGGATTTCTATAGCCTCGGCATCATTGAGTGCAACTGTGTAATTGCTTATGGGAAGACCGTCCTCGGAAAGGTGAATCTTCTTACCAAGAGCTGTCCAGAGGCTCTTGTCTATACCTGCAAAATTGATGCCGGCAATAATAGCGTCCAGTCGCTCCTCTGTAATATCAAGGAAGTTCTCGCCCTCGGGCATGGTAAGCTGCTTACCTGCCTTGTCAAGCTTCGTGTAGAAGCTTATGAGATCGGTAAGGCTAACGTCCTCGTCAACGTACTTATCAATGGAGAAGAAGTAACCGCCACGATTCTTGTAGAAGCCTGCCTTACCCTCCATAAGCATGTCGGGATCCTCGGCGTCCTCGGAGGAATAGTACTCAAGGCGGTAGTCACCGTCCTTTGTGTAATGCTCAAGAGTAAAATAGAACATTTCCTCCTCACCCTCATGAGGCTTCGAGGTAAAGGTCAGGGTGGTATTTGTCTTTCCCTTCTCCTCTGTCCTGACGTACTCAAGAGAGGCGCTGTCGGTCACGCGGTTATGAGAGGGACCCGTGGTGGTCTCCATAGTAAGAGTCAGGGTGTCCTTATTCTTTTCGGTGGTGATCTGAAGGTCATACTCAATATTTTCAATATTGTTGACCTTATTGTGCTCTACGCTCAAATGAGCGCTTCTCAGCATATTCTTTTCCACCGTATATGTAAGCTCAAAGGTGTAGCCCTTAACCGACTCGTTAAACTGCTTTTTAATTTTGTCAAGTGCCTCGTCGTCAAGAGAAAGCCTTTCCTTGAGCTTCCCGTCACCCTTTAACTCGTCAACTGCGATCTCAACAAGCTTTTTCAGGGTCTCCTCTTCAAGAGTTATTGCAACGGTGTTTTTATCTACAATAACGGTTTTCTGCTTAATTTGGTCTTTAATCTTAGGCAGAAGGCGGTTGTAGAACTCTCGAAGCTCCTCTGTGGCGTCATCATCGTCGCCCTCAAGCGCCGATTTGATCTGATTATAAGCATCCTCGCTCATAGCGAATTTCGAGTCACTTGTTGGGGCGAAAATCGAGCCTTCCAGCTCCTCTAGGATATTGTCCAGAGGCATATAGAGACAGAACTGCTTTTGGTCCTTGTCGTAGCCGATAACGTAGAGCTTTCCGTCGGCGTAGGCAATTCCTCCACCGTGCTCGTTTTCATCAACCTTAATGAGATAATCCATTCTCTCCTTCAGGTCGTCTCCATCGCCGTATCCAAGGGCCTCCATCTGTATGGAAACGTCGGACGTGCGGTTAGCCTCCTCGCCATCAAGCTTGAAATCAATTCTCGACCTGTAACCGTTCTCCGCCAGCTTCTCGCCTATGCGCAAAAGCTCATCGGTGTCGATGAAAAGCTCATTTACGGTGTTCACGAGGAAGTGGGTACTGCCTGCACCCCAGGGGATCAGCAGACAGCCTGCCACAACCAGGCATACGCCCACAAATGAGGCAAGGCTGATGATTACGATCTTCTTGTGCAGCTTCACAAAACCGACAATAGTGTTAAATAGATTTTTCATAATAGTCTTACCTCCTTTTTCTTACTTTCATTATATCGCATATACAGTCACTTGTCAAGAAAAAAAGACACGAGAAAATTTTCTCGTGTCTTTTTTAACGTTTGCGTAGCAAACATATCACTCGACTGTTGTCGAATATCACTTTTGCAAAGCAAAAATATCACTATTGCGAAGCAATAATATAACGTTTGCCATAGGCAAACATCTTAGTTGTCCCAGTTGTGGTAAACGGCGTTTACGTCATCATCCTCGTTGAACTTGTCGAGCATCTTTTCCATATTGGCGATGTCGTCCTCGTTGATAAGCTCAACGTAGGTGGAGGGAACCTTTGCAAGGTCAGCGGTATTGATCTGATATCCGAGACCGATGATGGCGTCACGAACGGTGTCAAGATCAGCAGGATCGGTGTAAATGGTGTACTCACCCTCGTCGCTTCTGATATCCTCAGCGCCTGCCTCAAGTGCGTCCTCCATAATCTTATCCTCGTCGATCTCCTCGTCCTCGTCAACGATGGTGATAACGCCCTTCTCCTCAAAGAGGTAGCCTACGCAGCCGTTCTGTCCAAGGTTTCCGCCGTACTTAGAGAATGCGGCACGAACGTTACCTGCGGTACGGTTACGGTTATCCGTCTGTGTCTCAACGATGATTGCAACACCGCTGGGGCCGTAGCCCTCGTATACGATCTCCTCGAAGTTGATATCCGAGCTGTCGGTAAACTTCTTGATAGTACGCTGGATGTTATCGTTAGGCACGTTATTTGCCTTTGCCTTCGCAATAAGGTCACGAAGCTTAGAGTTGTTGTTGGGGTCGGGACCGCCTGCCTTAATGGCAACAGCCATTTCCTTACCGATCTTGGTAAAGATCTTGGCCTTGGCAGCGTCTGCCTTCTCCTTCTTATGCTTGATATTATTCCACTTAGAATGTCCGGACATATATATTTCTCCTATAAATTAAATCTTTTCGGGGGTCTGCATACAGATGAGATGCAGTGCGGTACGAAGCACCTGATTGGTTGCCTCGGTGAGAGCGATCCTCGACTGCTTCAGAGCCTCGTCGTCACAGTTTGCAATAGAGCAATCGTGGTAGAAGCGATTGAATGCTGCGCAGAGGTCGAGAATGTATCTGGTCACGAGAGAGGGCTCGGACTCGGCAAGTGCAGCGTTAACCTTCTCGGGGAATACGGCAAGGGTCTTTGCAAGCTCGATCTCCTGCTCACCAAGGGTGGCGGTAGTCATAGCCGCTCCCCTTCCCACCTTCTCAAGGATAGAGCAGGTACGGGCGTAGGTATACTGAGCGTAAGGACCTGTGTTACCGTCGAAGGAAAGTGCGTCCTCCATCATAAAGTTGATGTCACGCATACGGTTGTTGGAGAGGTAGTAGAAGACGATAGCGCCAACGCCAACCTTCTCTGCAATAGCCTGAAGCTCTGCCTCATCGGGGTGCTTATCACGGGCTATCTCCTTAACACGGGCAATAGCCTCGGCAAAGAGGTCCTTCAGAAGGATTACGTTACCCGTTCTGGTGGCAAGCTTCGCACCGTTGATGGAAACCGTGCCGTAGGGAACGTGGAGAAGCTGATCGTGCCACTCGTAGCCCATAAGCTCAACGACCTTGAACCACTGTGCAAAGTGGAGAGACTGCTGTGCGGCGGTGACGTAGATCGCCTTATCGAAATTATACTCGCCCTTACGGTAAACCGCAGCGGCAATATCACGGGTAGGATAGAGAGTGGAGCCGTCACGCTTCAGAATCAGGCAGACGGGCATATTCCACTTATCAAGGTTGACGATAGACGCACCGTCGTCGATCTCAAGCAGACCCATATCACGGAGCTTCTGCACCTGGGCAGGCATCTTGTCGGTATAGAAGGACTCGCCCTTGTAGGAATCGAACTCGATATTCAGGAGCTTATAGGTCCTCTGATACTCCTCAAGGCTGACGTCAACGAACCAGCGCCAGAGGGCGATGTTCTCCTCGTCAAATTCCTCGAGCTTCTTGAACTCGGCACGGGAGGCGTCTGCAAGAGGCGAGTGCTTATCCTCGTTTGCCTCCTCCTCGGCCTTGATCTCGTTATTGATACGGACGTAGAGCTTTACAAGCTCGTCAACACCGCCCTGCTCTATGGTAGCCTTATCGCCCCAGAGCTTATATGCGGTAATGAGCTTACCGAACTGAGTACCCCAGTCGCCAAGGTAGTTGATACCAACGCACTTGTAGCCTGCGAACTCGTGAAGAAGCTTCAGGCTGTGGCCGATAACGGTTGTACCGAGGTGGCCGATGTGGAAGGGCTTTGCCACGTTGGGAGAGGAGTAGTCGAGAACGACGGTCTTGCCAACACCGTTCATAGGAGAGCCATAGCTGTCAGCAAGTGTGAAGACGTCCGAAACTACACGGCGCGCAAAGGCAGTGCCGTCGATTTTAAAGTTAAGATAACCGCTGATAGCGGTGATGGAGGAGAACTCCTCACACTTGATAGCCGCCGCAAGGGTCTCGGCAATCTGCACGGGAGAACGACGCAGACTCTTTGACAGACGGAAGCAAGGGAGGGCGAGATCGCCCATAGTTTTATCGGGGGGATATTCCAGCATGGAGAAGATCTCCTCAGCCGAGAGAAGTCCCGTACCAAAGCCCGCCTCTACTGCATCGGCAATAAGGGCGGCGGTCTTTTTCTTCAAAGTAAGCATTTATATAAACCTTTCAGTATTTTAATCAAAGGGAATTTCTCATTCTTACGTACTCGCCCGAGGGCTCAGCCTTTACGAGTCTGCAAGGAATGAAGGGTGAGAAGTTGAAGACGTGGGCGATCGCCGCCTCAAAGCCGTCTACGAGGTAGAACTCTCCGTCCTTCTCACAAACGGTGATGCAGTTAAGCTCCTCGCCACGCTCAATACCCTGGGTAAAGGGGGAGAGGCTGTCGCCGTCAAGCTCCCTCTCGGGGAAATGAAGTCTCTCGGGAGAGAGGAAAACGCAGCAGTAGGACTTGTCCGCCTGCCATCTCTCAAAGCCCGAGATAATGCACTCGGCAACCTGGTCGGGTGTGGCAACGCTGGTGTCCACGATAAGCGAGTAGTTGGCAAGGTCCTTGATATCAACGCCGTACTGCTCCATATAACGCTTTTTCTCGCTGGCGCGACGAGCCTTTGTGCAATCGATCATCTCCTCAAGGGTAGAGGTGCTTTCACCGCTGCGCTTGGCGTTCATAATTCGGAGAGCCGATGTCTCGCTGTCGCAGGAGAGGTAGACCTTAAAGGTGCCCTTGGTGAAATGCCACGCCATGCGTGAGTCGATAACGAGAAATCTCTCGTCCTCGGATAGGGCGGCAATACCGTCGTCAATCTCGTGGTCGATCTCGGGATGTGTCTCCATATACTTATTCAGCTCACCAACCGTCATTCCTCGCTCGGCTGCAATAGAGCGCACGATAGCACCCGTAGAGTAGTACTCTGCCCCAAGGCGTTTAATGAGAATGTCCGCAACAGTGCTCTTACCGCTGCCAAGGTCGCCTGCAAGTGAAATCTTGTCCATTCGACACCTCCCAAAATCCGTAAAAATAATATAATAGGATATTATAATATATTTTGGCGAAAATGTCAAGTGTTTTATCTCACTTTATATGCGTCCTTTATTTACACAAAAAGTGTTTACTTTTCACTTGCGATATGGTAAAATAATGTAAAAGGAGGATTACTTATGAAAAGACTCATTTGTTTGATACTATTTTCCTGCATCTTAGCCTTCAGTCTCACGTCCTGCATTAACTCCGCAAACTACCTCGGTGTTAACGAGAAGGATGACGGCACGGTGACCGTGTGGGCAGGAGAGGCCATGTACCTTAGCAAAATTACCGTTCCGTCAAAAATAGACGGCAAACCGGTGGTTGCTATTGATCCAAGCGCATTCCGTATGAATGATTACATACGCGAGATCAACATTAAGGCAGGTCCGACCGAAATCGGCAATTACGCATTCGGCTGGTGCAGATATCTTGAAAAGGTCACCCTTCCCGATACGATAACCGATATCGGCTCATCCGCATTCTACTCCTGCTACTCACTGGAGGAGATAAAAATACCTAATGGCGTTACCGACATCAAAAGCGGTACATTCTACAACTGTCGCTCGCTTGAGCTTGTTGATATCCCTGCGAGTGTGACGAGCATAGCAGAAGACGCATTTACCAACTGCACGAGCCTGAAGACCATACGCTTCGGCGGAAGCAAGGAGGAGTGGATGGCAATGGTTGATCCCAATTCCGCCGATCTCAAGGACGTCGATATTATATGCGGAAAGTAAAGGGAGGATGAAATAATGAAAAAATTAGCATTTCTTATAGCACTGCTTTCTGTAATCTGCCTTCTCTCCTCCTGCAGCAGCGACGTCGAGGTCGAAGGACTAAAGTTCTATCCGCAAGACGACGGTAGCTTCTACGTCGGCTGCGACTACGAGGTATTTTCCGCTACCGAGCTTGTTGTTCCGGCGTTCTACAAGGGTCACCCCGTAACCGGAATTGCAAAGAGGGGATTTATCTCCTGCACAGCACTTACATCCGTTACCCTTCCCAAAACTATCAGGGTCATTGATGAAGAAGCCTTTTATAGCTGCAATAACCTGAAATCTGTCAGCATTCCCAATGGGGTAAATAAGATCGGAGCATCCGCATTTTACGGTTGCGAGGAGCTTGTCGACATTAACTTCCCCAAGAATCTCAAGTATATTGATACAGGTGCATTCAGCGGTTGCGAAAAGCTGGAGAAGGTCATTCTCCCCGACGGACTGCTGGAGCTGAGTTCAAACGCATTCAAGGATTGCAAGGGGATCAAGGAGGTGCATCTTCCCGAAAGCCTTTATTACCTCGGCGAATCAGCCTTTGATAAGTGTTCGGAAATTGAAAAGCTGACGATTCTCGGCCCAGAGATCATTGATAAAGAATCATTCAATCTCTTTAAGCTGAACGAGCTATACATCGGTGATAACGTCAGGGAGATCCACTACGGCAACTATTTCAGCGGAACCTACGGCAAAGGTAATATCGAAAAGATCAGAATCTCAAGCAATCTTGAATATCTTTCCTCCTCCGTAATCAACGCAGGAGAAAATTATAAATATAATTATTACAACGGTCAGAGATATCTGGGAAATGAGAACAATCCTTACATCCTTCTTCTGGTGTCCGAAAATTACTCAAGCAAAGAAAAGATCGTTGCTCACGAGGATACCCGTGTAGTCACCGTACACGGTGGAGATCCCAAGGAAATTGAACTCAGCGACGGTATCCTGAACGTTTCTATTACCATAACAACCAACCAGGATCCGTTGATCTATAACACCTACAACGGTGGAGAATACCTTGGCACTAAGGACAATCCATATTACATGCTCTACGGAGTGACCGACATCGGTACAAGAGAACTTGATATCCATCCTGACTGCCGTGTGCTTAACGTTGGGCTCAGCCAATGTAAGAATCTGTACGAGATCAATATTCCAAAGAACGTTTGCCACATGTACCCCTTCACCTTTGAAAGTAGTGAAAACCTTTGTGCAATCAACGTTGATCCCCAAAATAAGCATTACCGCTCTGTCGACGGTCTGCTTTATTCGCACGACGGAAAGACGCTGATCAGATGTCCCCAGGGTATCCGCGGTGACGTCAAAATAATGGACGGAGTAACCGATATCGGACGAGGGGCATTTCACGGCTGTTCCTCCATAACGTCCATCACTCTGCCTGACGGAGTAAAGGTAATTCATTGCTATGCGATCAGCGGAAACAATATCGAAGACATATATCTGCCTTCAAGCATTAAGGAGATCCGTGCCCGTGGCTTTGAATACGTCAGCTACAGAGCAACCGTTCATTATGACGGAACTCTAAGGCAATGGCGAAGGGTCACACTCAGCCCCTACAACACCAGAGTATACGTGCGCTGCTCCGACTGATAATTCACTTTGAACAAAGAGAGAATCTCTATGAAAAAAATTTGCATACTGTTTGTTCTTATAATTGTACTATGCGTGCTGACCTCCTGTGGCGGAGGATCGAACAAACTATCAAACGGTCTACAGTTTAATACCTTCGCAGACGGCACCGCCTTTGTCACGGCAATGGGCGATTGCACAGATACAGAGATCGTCATTCCCTCCCGAACACCATTGGGCATGAAGATCGTTGGCATCGGAAGTGGCGCATTTAAGGGCAAAGATATTGAAAGTGTTATCATTCCCGAGGGTGTGGTCTACATCGGCGACGAAGCCTTTTTGGAATGTGAGAATCTCAAATCGGTCAGCTTCCCCGAGAGTCTTGAAAGGATCGGCAAGCGAGCCTTTGCGAGCTCTGCCATAGAATCAATAACTCTTCCCGACAGCGTTACACAAATAGGTGACGAGGCATTCTACAAATCCAAGCTGATGAATGCAATGCTGGGCAACGGCGAAATGACCATCGGACGCGGTGCGTTCTCAAAATGCGAATCGCTTACCGTGCTGCAGCTCTCTCCCAACACGTTTTCCCTTGACATCAACTCCATTGAAAGTCCCGGCATTGTTGAGCTTCTTATTCCCGGCGCTATTGGCGTTGTACCGAGCAAAATGTTCAGCGAATTTAAGGCACTGCAAAAGGTTGAGATAGCCGAGGGAATAACCACCATAGAAAAAGAGGCGTTTTACGGCTGCCAGCTTCTGATGGAGGTGCAGCTTCCCTCCACTCTCGAAAGCATTGGAGAAAGTGCCTTTTCAGGATGTAGATCACTGCACAAAATAACCTTGAACGACAATCTGAAAAGCATAGGCGAAAAGGCTTTTATGGATTGTACGGTTCTGCCCGAAATGAAAATACCAAACACGGTAGAGACTATCGGCGAGGCAGCCTTTTTAGGATGTACCGCATTAAAGAAATTTTCCTTCCCTAAATATTTCTCGTCAATCCCTAACAGGATTTTTTCAGACTGTCGAAATCTTACCGACATTGATTATCCCATTGCCTATTCGGCAATCGGACACCATGCCTTCAAGGGATGTACGAGTATAACGTCATTTGATCTCCCCGACTTCCTTGTAGAGATTGGATCGGGTGCGTTCAGCTACACGAATATTACGTCTATTACTCTTCCCGATTCGGTATCCTCTCTTGGCAGCGGCGTCTTCCAAGGATGCAGTAAACTGGAAAGCGTAACGTTGCCGAATAATCTGAAACACATCCCGGGCAGTTGCTTTAAAGACTGCAAGTCTCTTGTAAGCTTTAACTTCCCCAAAAAGGCTACAGAGATCTATAGCTCCGCCTTTTCCGGATGTACCTCCCTCACCTCCTTCGTGGTTCCCGAGGGAATTACCAAAATATGGTCACATTCCTTTAGCGGATGCACAAACCTCGCAGAGATCATTCTGCCCAAAAGCCTAACGTCTCTTGATGATAAGGCGTTCATCTCCTGCGGAATAAAAAGCATCAAAATACCCGATAGCATAACCTACATACCTTACAGTTGCTTCGACTCCTGCACTCTTCTTGAAAAGATAGAATTTGGCAAGGGTACGTCGGCGATCGGTGATAACGCCTTCGAATATTGCGAGAATCTTAAAGAAATCGATCTTTCGGGCATAGGTTACATTGGAAGATATGCCTTCCGTAATTGCGTATCGCTTACAAGTGTTACGATTCCCGGAACGGTCAAAAACGTCTATGAAAGGACCTTTTCCGGTTGCACCTCGCTTGAAAGCATCAGCTTCGGTGAGGGCGTGGTTTCGCTAGCCGAAAGTCTCTTTGCAGGATGCACATCTATTAAAGAGGTGAGCATTCCTTCTACTCTCAAATCCATTGGCGACAACGTCTTCAGCAATTACTTTACCACCCTGACCGACATATACTATAACGGCAGCGAAAAGACCCTCGATGCTATTCAGATCGGTACAGGTAACGGCAAGCTATATTCAGAGGCAATGCATTTCAAGTATTAATTTTCTAAAAAAACGAATATTTCCCTTCCCCTTCGGCAACAATAGGCTTGTCACAAATGAAGACGGAAAGGAAATATTAATGGAAAACAAAATTAAATTCAGCGATCAGCCACGCAAGGTAAAGATAGTTTATGCGGCGGTGATTGCGGTGCTATGCATTACGGCGGTTGTTATCGGCATTGTTTCCGCCGCGTCGAGAAAGCCCGATGCCCCGAGCGACGAGCCTGTGGTAAATCTCCCGAGCGATAGCGGAAATACCGAAACGCCCGACGACGAGAAGCCTGACAATCACCAGCCGGAGCCCGAAAAGCCTAAGAAGCTCAGCTTCGTATCCCCCGTGGTGGGTAAGGTGACGAAGGGACACAGCCTGGAGATTCCCGTATTTTCCGACACACTCCAGGAATGGCGTGTGCATACGGGCATTGACATCTCTGCCGACGAGGGGGCGTCTGTCTACTCGGCTGAGGAAGGAATGGTAACCAAGGTGTACTCCGACCCCTTCCTTGGCAAGACGGTGGAGGTGAGTCACGAGGGTGGCATAGTCACGGTCTACTCTAACCTTGACGCAAGCTCTGTTGCGGTCAAGGAGGGTGACACCGTTGAATGCGGTACCCTGCTCGGCCACGTTGGTGACAGCTCGCTCTCCGAGCTTGCCGACGAGCCACATCTCCATTTCGCCCTGAAGGTCGAGGGTGTGAGCGTAAATCCCCTTGACTATATCACCGAGGAGTCGCAAAAGGCGTCTCTCGGAATCTAAAAAATGCTTGACAAGAAATGCCTTTTATGGTATACTTTTCTTGTCTGTCGGGGTTTCGCCTGAAGCCCCGACTTTATTTTTTCAAAAGGACGTTACAAAATGAGAAATATTGCCATACTCGGCTTTGGCGTTGTTGGTGGCGGCGTTGCGGAGCTTCTTACGAAAAACTCTGCCGAAACCCTTCGCCTCGGTGGTGACAAAATCAATATCAAATATATTCTCGACCTGAGAGATTTTCCCGGCTCGCCGTTTGAAGATCTGGTGGTACACGATTACGACCTCATTCTCTCCGATCCCGAGGTGGATACGGTGATCGAGGTTATGGGTGGTTCTCACCCTGCATACGAGTACACCATGGCTGCTCTCGGCGCAGGCAAGAACGTCATCACCTCCAACAAGGAGGTCGTGGCAAACTTTGGCGACGAGTTCCTTGCCGAGGCTGAGAAAAATGGTGTCAGCTACCGTTTTGAGGCGGCGGTTGGCGGCGGTATTCCCGTCATTTCTCCCATGATCAGTATGGTTGGTCAGAACAAGATCACCGAGATACGAGGAATCCTTAACGGAACGACGAACTACATTCTCACAAAGATGTTTGCCGAGGGCGAGGACTTTAACTCTGCCCTTTCCGATGCTCAGGCACGAGGATATGCCGAGCGCAATCCCGATGCCGACGTTCTCGGCACCGACGCCTGCCGTAAAATAGCAATTCTCACCTCTCTCGTGACGGGCAGACTTTTCCCCACGGATAATATCCATACCGAGGGTATTACACATATCCGCACCGAGGACGTAAGGGCGGCGGAATCACGCGGTCTCTCCATTAAGCTTCTCGGCAGATGCCTTATTTCGGGCGAATCGCTCACGCTTGTTGTATCCCCCTTTATGCTCCCTGCAAATTCGCCTCTTGGCGGTGTCAGCGGAGTATACAACGCAGTTGAGATCATCGGCGAGCCCATCGGCAATCTGATGTTCTACGGTCAGGGTGCAGGCGCAGGTGCAACCGCATCTGCGGTGGTTGGTGACCTTATGCAGATAATGCGCTCGGGCAGAAGTATTGCCCAGCCTACAATGGTCAAGACTGCCGAGGGACTTCTCCCCTTCGAGAGCTTTGAAGCAAGACAGTATATTGCCGTAGAGGGCTGTGACGAGGCTGAGATCGAAAGGATCTTCGGCAGAGTAGACTACCTCTGCGTAGGAGACGAGATCTCCTTCATCACCGACTGTATGACAGAGGGTAATGCGGTTGAAAAGCTCAAGAGCCTCAAGGTAAAATCAAGAATAAGACTTATCTAACCATCAAGGGACAGAGTGAGAATTCGCTTTGTCCCTTTTACTATTGCCGAAAGGGTGATAAGTGCCATAAGGAAGATGATAATATCGACCAAAGAAATGAGAAGGTTGGTTTTCATTACTACAGGTAAAATCAAAAAAATCAGGAATAAAATTCCAAATGGCATACGAGGCAGGTAAAGCTCCGAATAAAGTCTGCCGTAAAAGTACCAGCAACCAATGGTGGCGTAGGCAAAGGAGAGTATCAGAAGCGTCAGAAGGTATCCCGACCACCCACCAAGAGCCGAGCAGAAAGCCGCCGAAACGAGCGCCATCGGGCTGTCGTATAGCGTAAGGTCACCCACCGAAACGAGAATTGCTATGCCTGTCAGAGTGCAAAGGAGAGTGGTGTCAAAAAAGACCTCCAGAATGCCGAAAAGCCCTGCTCTGTGGGGTGTACGCTCACCGCCTCGAAGATGGGCGGTGGCGGAGCTGCCTATTCCACCCTCGTTAGACAAGATCCCCCTTGAAAACCCCTCGGAAAGTGCCACGGGAATTATTCCGCCAACAGCCCCCTTAAAAGAAAAAGCTGAGTAGAATATACGCAAAAACGTGTCGCCGAGTCTGTGAAAATTGCAGAAAATCACAGCAAAACACATAATTATGTAAATTATAGTTGTCAAAGGAATGATTATTTCGGTAATCTTCTCAATTTTTCTCACACCGAACAGCAGGCAAGGAATCAGCAAAACGATCAAAATAAAAACCGATATTGCAGGCATTAATCCAAGCCCTGAGTAAGCCACGTCAACAAGCGCTGAGGACTGCATCGCACCACCCATAAATAGAGCAAGAGCCACCGTAAGAATGGCGTAAATCAGAGAAAGAGCCCTTCCCCACCGTGGGAAGATACGCCTGACGGTCTCGGCAGTTCCGCCCTTACTCTCGCAGGAATCATAGGCGAGAAGCGTCTCGGCATACTTGATCGCCATAGAGAAAAACGAGGAAATAAAAATCCAGAAAACACTTCCTGCCCCACCGATAAGAATTCCTGCCGAAACGCCGAAAATATTACCGACACCCAGAGTTCCTGCAAGTGCCAGCATCAGTGATCGCCTGCTCTCCCTATCTCTTATTTCCTCACCGATCTCACGCATTGTTCTGATTGGATGTAAAATAAAGAAAAACCTTAGCCTTATAAGCAAAAACAGCCCCACTGCAAGAAGGCTAAGGGGCAAAAGAAAATAGTTTATCATAAAAAAAGCCTCCACATAAATCTATGCGGAGGCTTGGAATTATTTGATTATTTGAAGAAAATATTATATATAAGCAGAGCGACGAACAGCACGCCGAAGATAATGAGAAGAATATTATACACCTTGTCAAACTTCTTCATCTTCTCCTCGTCGGCCTTATCCTTTTCGATATCCTCCTCGCTCTCAAGAAGCTCCTCGGGGATCTCATCAAAGCCCTCGTCGGAGTCATCCTCTGCCTCGTCAAGAGCAAAATCGTACTCACCGTCCCTGATCTTCATACCACGGTCGGTTGCCCCAAGTAGAATACTGCTGACCAGCTCATAGGTCACGGGGTCGGGGTCGGTGCTTGCCATTTTATTGCCAAGTGAATTGATAGCTCCCTTGATCTCCTCAACGTCACGGCCAAGGGTCGCCGCCTGAAGCTCGGCATCACACTCGTCGCAAAGAAGTCTCGCATATCCTGCACCGCCAAGGGTGAGAATAGGCGCATCCTCCCTCTCTATTGCTTTTCCACAGATACAGCACTGTTTCATTTTGTATTCTCCTTGCTCTTTCTGATTTCCGCCCTGAAATAGGCGATATATTCCTCACGCAGAGCCGCCCTCTCGGCAATTTCCGCCTCGGTAAGCTCACGCTCCTTGGCAATTCTGCCAAGCTCGTTTATTCTGTCAATTTTAGCCTTATCCATTTTTCTTTGCTCCATACAGCTTCGCAAGTCCGCCCGTAGCGGTCTCACGGTAGTGGTGAGAAAGATCCTTACCCGTCTCGTACATGGTCTCAATAACCATATCAAGAGATATTTTTCTCGATCCCGAGAGGAAGTTGGCAAGGTTCATAGCGTTAATTGCACGCATCGCCGCAACGGCGTTACGCTCGATGCAGGGGATCTGAACGAGACCGCAAATGGGGTCGCAGGTAAGACCAAGGTGATGCTCAAAGGCGATCTCCGCCGCATACTCAATCTGGTCGATGCCCATCTCGAAAAGCTCGGCAAGTGCCGCCGCAGCCATGGAGCAGGCGGTTCCAACCTCTGCCTGACATCCGCACTCAGCGCCGCTGATAGATGCGTTGGTTTTGGTAAGCGTACCGATGAGGCCTGCTACGGCAAGCGCCCTAATAATCTGCTCGTCGGAGAAGGAGTGCCTCTCCTGCATATATCTGAGTACCGAAGGAAGCACCGCACAGGCACCGCAGGTGGGTGCGGTTACGATGATACCGTTGTCGGCATTCTGCTCGCTCACCGCATAGGCGTAAGCACAGACGAGTCTGTTCTCACGGGTGATGGGGCTCTCGTCAATGTGTCGCTGGTTAAAGAGATACTGCGCCTTTCTCTCAACTCCGAGGCCACCCGGAAGAATGCCCGAGGTGGTAAGTCCCTCGTGAATTGCGTTTCTCATAGTCTGCCAAACGGTAAAGAGGAACTCACGAATACCCTCCCCTTCCATAGCAAAAACGTAATCAGAGAGGCGAATGCCCTCGTTCTTACAGTAGGTAGAGATATCGGTGAAGCTGGACTTATCATAGACGTTAGAAGCGCCCTCGCCCTCTCTGCCCTCGATCTCAATGTCACCGCCGCCAACGCTCATAACACGCATCTTAGCGGTAGGCTCACCGCCTATCATGGAATAAATGTCCATTGTATTCTCGTGAGGCAGGTCACGGTCGGTCAGATTAAAGATTATCTCAACCGCCTTATCGGTCACAGAATCGATCGCCTTATCGGTGCCGTGTCCCTCGCCGGTGTCGGCAAGACTGCCGAAAAGCACTACACGATAGCTCTCCGCCTCGGGATGCTCCGAAACGTAGATGCTCATAGCCTTGGCAGGACCCATGGTATGGGAGGATGAAGGTCCTTTGCCTATTTTGTAAATATCTCTTATAGATTTCATAGTCTTTCCCCTTTAAACAGAAAAGTGCATATCTTTACTTGTATATTTTACCACCTTTTTATAATTATGTCAAGGTGTCTGAAAATTAGATATTGAATTTTTTATTATAATGTGATATAATCACCATGTGAAGTTATGCATTTACGAGGTCTTTATGAAACGAACTTTAAAGCTAACGCTTTTATTATTGATATTAATAATCGCCCTTCTCTCCACGGTATCCTGCGAGATAATCGACCTTTTCCGTGACAAGAGGCATATCTGCAGCTTCTCTGACAGCCGAGTTGTAAGCGAGCATAGCTGCACCACGGACGGAATTATTATTTCAAGCTGTATTTGTGGCAGAGAGTCCACCGACATCACCCCTGCGATCGGTCACAGCTTCGGCGATTGGGAGATCACCCGTAACGCCGATTGCACCACCATAGGCCGTGAGGAGAGAATCTGCTCCGAGTGTGGCGAGACCGAGAGCCGTGAGATACCCAAATCCGCTCACAGCTACGAGATCAGCGGTGAGCAGGTGGGAGAGGTCATGTTTAACCGCTACGTTTGTCTTGAGTGTGGCGATAGCTTCTCCATTGACTCGGGTATTCAGATCCCTCCCGAGGAGAATGGTGCAAGGCTTCTCTATGATCTTGAAAAGGATTTCTCCTTCACCATCATCAGCGTCGGAGACGAGGAATACATCAGGAAGAACCTTTCCATATTTGAGCTTGCCTCCTACCGCTCAGGCGAGTGCGACTACACCCTGACCGACCTTGGTGAAGGCAGATGGCGTGTCACCCCCTCACCCGAATATGCCTCGGGCAAGAGCTATATTGCCGAGCGTGACGGCGGTATTTTCTTTACCGATTTCGGCAATCGCAGTCTTATTTTCACTATTATTGACGAAAAGATCAACGAGATAACACTGAATCCCGACGTTATCTATATTGCCGCCCTTGAGGAGGAGAATCCCGGCTATTATCCCTTCAGCATTGAGTTTTCGGATGGTTCGGGCGGTGTTTTCCTCTCCCTTGAGAGATCCGACGGACTGAAGGTCGGCGATCTTATCTGCGTCGGAGGAGCGAAATCCGAGGCAGACGTTCTTTCGGGCATCGGCTCAAACCTGTTTGGAAGAATAAAATCAATTACAAAGCTTACCGATGGCAGAAGCCTCTTAATGCTTGATGCCGAGAATATGGCGGATCTGCTCCCCTCCCTTGACGTTCATCTCGATGAGCCTATCAACGCAGAGGCTCTGCGCCCCATTGCAGGTCACGAGGCAAAGCTTTTGGCGACTCTCCTTGCCGACGGTGATTTCCTTGCCCTGACAGACGCATTTTACAAGGCCGCAGGCGAGCTTCTTGCCAGCCGAGGACTCACCACAGAATACAAATCTGCCGAGGACATGATATCGGCAATCACAACCTCGGGTCTGCGCAAGGCAGAGCTTCTCCCCGACGAGAACGGCAGACTCACACTATACGCTATCGCCGAGACCAGAGTCAAGCTCTCGGTTCCTGCAAGACTTGGCAACCGTCCTGTTGGAGAAATTTCCGCGGAGATCAGTTTCTCAACCGAGCTTACCAACGGCAAGGTCAAGCTTCAGCTTGAAAGAAACGGATATATGTCCCTTGACGTCAGCGAAGATCTCAGAAGCATTCTGAGGCTCGAGACCTATACAAATATCGACTACACCGCCGACCAGGAGATATTCCTCTACGAGGCGGAAAGCAAGCTTTATCACCTTCCTGCCTGCGAAAAGATCAGCGCAAGAACGACGAAGCTCACGATCCCCGAGCTGATGCAGGTGGAGGATCCCACGGAGTGCGAGCATTGTCAGCCTCTCGCCCTTCTCAAATCGCTTTTGGTTAGCGACGGTAAGTATCTCCACACCGCCCTTTGCAAGAAGCTACCCACCAATGACAAAACGGTATTTACCGAAACCGATCCCCACCGTTTCATAACCGAAGAGACCCTTCTTCCCTGCCCCGACTGTATGAAGGAGGCAGAAATCAGGAGTGCCATTCGTGAGAGCCTTACCGAGGTCCTCTCGGAAATTGAGGTAGGGGAGACCGAGGGCGAGCCTAAGCTTATGACCCTTGGCGTTTTCGCCACCTCTGTGTCGGGTCTTGACCGCCAGGTGTTCAGTCTCACTATGGACCTTGACTTCACCCTGCCCACCGAAGCGGAGTACGAAATCATCTCCGAGAGCCACAGCTCCTTCTCTTACCGCATCTTTGACGGCAAGATTGTAAGATACGTCGAGGGTAATACGGAAGGTTCTCCGCTATGCGAGCTGGAATTTTACCTGCTTGGGTTTAAAGTGAAATATGAATAGAAAAAAGGAACGACCTCGGTCGTTCCTTTTTTATGTTAATTTGACAATTTGCTGTGAATAGCATTTGCGGCAATCTTGCCTGCGCCCATTGCGGAAATTACGGTAGCAGCGCCTGTCACCGCATCACCGCCTGCGTAAACGCCTGCACGGGTGGTCTCGCCATCCTCGGTGACGATGATTCCGCCCCAGCGGTTGACCTCAAGTCCCTCGGTGGTGGATTTGATAAGGGGGTTGGGGGAGGTGCCGATGGAGATAACCACCGTGTCAACGTCAAGGGTAAAGTCGCTGCCCGGGACTACCACGGGGCGGCGTCTGCCCTGCTCGTCGGGCTCGCCAAGCTCCATACGAATGCACTTAATTGCCGAAACGAAGCCGTCATCATTTCCGATGATCTCGGTGGGATTACAGAGCAGGCGGAACTCGATTCCCTCCTCCTCTGCGTGCTCAACCTCCTCACGTCTTGCAGGAAGCTCGGTCATGGAACGGCGGTAGACGATATATACCTTCTCAGCGCCAAGGCGAAGTGCGGTTCTTGCGGCGTCCATAGCAACGTTACCGCCACCGACGACAGCAACCTTACCGCCCTTCATAATAGGCGTCTCGGGGTTTTCAAGGTAGGATTTCATAAGGTTCGAGCGTGTGAGGAACTCGTTTGCCGAGTAAACTCCCTTCAGGCTCTCGCCGGGAATACCCATAAAGTTGGGAAGACCTGCGCCCGAGCCGATAAACACGGCTTCAAAGCCCATATCGAACAGCTCGTCAACAGTCAGGGTCTTGCCAATAATAACGTTCGTGGCGATCTCAACGCCCATTTTCTCAAGGTTTTCAACCTCTTTTTTCACGATCGCCTTAGGCAGACGGAACTCGGGAATTCCGTAAACAAGCACACCGCCTGCGGTGTGCAGAGCCTCGTAAACGGTGACCGAATAACCAAGCCTTGCAAGGTCGCCTGCACAGGTCAGACCCGAGGGACCCGAGCCAACCACCGCAACTCTCTTGCCGTTCTTTTCGGCGGTGACGGGGGTAGCGTCGATGTGGGCGTTATGCCAATCGGCAACGAATCTCTCAAGTCTGCCGATGCCAACGGGCTCACCCTTGATACCTCTGACGCACTCTGCCTCGCACTGTGTTTCCTGGGGGCAAACTCTACCGCAAACGGCAGGCAGAGCCGAGCTTTTTGCAATTATCTGGTATGCCGCCTCAAAGTCGCCATCCTTTATCTTATCAATAAACTCGGGAATATGGATCTTTACGGGACAACCGCCAACGCAGGGACGGGTCTTGCAATTAAGGCAGCGAAGTGCCTCGTTGATAGCGGTAGCCTCATCGTAGCCGAGGGCAACCTCGTCGAAGTTGTGGGCACGGACCAAGGGATCCTGGGTGGGCATTATATTCTTTTTAGGGTTCATATTTGCCATTTTACACGCCCTCCTTTTTGAAGAGATTACAGCTTCTCTCGTAAGCGTGGCGCTCAAAGTCACGGTACATTTTTCCACGGGAGATCGCCTCGTCAAAGTCAACCTCATAGCCGTTGAAGTCGGGACCGTCAACACAGGCAAACTTGGTGACGGGCTTTCCGTCAACGTTAAGTGTAAGTCGGCAGCCGCCGCACATACCCGTGCCGTCGATCATAATGGGATTCATGGATACGTCGCAGGGAATGCCCGTGGGACGGACGGTCTCCACCACGAATTTCATCATAATAAGCGGACCTATGGTGATGACCTTGTCGAATTTTCTGTCGGACAGAAGCTCGGCGAGGGGTAAGGTCACGTTGCCCTGCCTTCCGTAGCTGCCATCGTCGGTCATAACGATAAGCTCGTCGGAGCAAGCTCTGAATTCATCCTCGAGGATAACAAGATCAGAGCTTCTGAAACCGATAATAGAGGTGACCTTCGCCCCTCTCGCCTTCAGCGCCTCAGCCACGGGAAGCGCAATAGCACATCCAACGCCACCGCCAACGATACATACGTTTTCCAGCCCTTCAAGGTGGGTTGCAAGACCGAGAGGACCTGCAAAATCGGGGATATACTCCCCCTCCTCCTTCATGGAAAGGCGCTTGGTTGTCGCACCAACTACCTGGAAAATAATTCTTACAGTTCCCCTCTCACGGTCATATCCTGCAACCGTCAGAGGTATTCTTTCGCTCTCCTCATCAACTCGCAGAATGATGAACTGCCCTGCCTTCGCCTTCTTAGCAACCAGCGGAGCTTCAATATCCATCATAACAACCGTAGGGTTAAGCACTTTTTTGTTAACTATACGATACATTTTTCCTCACTTTCGGCATTTGCTTCACAAAATGCCGATACTTTTTATATTATCTCTCTAATTATACACCAAAGTATATGTTTTTTCAATACTTTTGTCAGTTTTCCTTGATAAAAGTAAATAGGGCGGCATGATTTCTCGGAGCCGCCCTGTTTATTAACGTTTGCGGAGCAAACATTTCATCCGACTTGTCGGATTTCATCCACGAACGTGGATTTCATCTGCCGAAGGCAGATTTCATCGAGAATTTTGATCCTGCAAAATTCTCATTGCTTCGCCAATACAGTCAATATGAAGTATCAATTAAAACTCAATTTTCTCTGCCTCACAGCGAAGATTGTAAAATTGCTTTACCCACTCGGGCAAGGTTTCAACCTCATCCCTGATCTTTACAAGAGTTCTTTTTCCTACTCTCCTATCCATATAAGCGAACACACGCAATAAGTAATTGTCTGAATAAAGAGAAGTAGCAATGTCTGTATTAAGATAAGTGGTTATAGAAACAATAAAATCATGCTCACATAACTTACATTCGGGCATCCACACTTCTTTTGAAGCATTTGTTTTAGCTATTTCAAATGCTCTCATACTTCCCTCAAAATCTTCAATTGCAGAAGGAACACTATCCATTTTTTTATATTGCTCCATTATATCACGGCTCTGGTCATATCCCTGATTCCAAGTACAGGAAATCATTTCTTTTTCCTTATAAGTAATCGTTGCTCTACCATAAGCGTTATGAACCTCGTGATAGGTCGTATAAAAATATGAAACGTCATCTTTTAGTGCATCGCAAAGCAAATCGTTCATTTGCTTTTTAAGGCTACCCCAAGACTTATATTTAGTTTTCTCCATATTATTCATATTTTTCACTCCTATATGTTTTTATATGTTTATTATACCACACCAAAACAAAAAAGTAAAGGACGATTTGACTAATCAAACCGCCCTGTTTTATTTAGTTACAATTTCTTGTTTTTCAAAATTTCCATTGCTTCGCCAATACAGTCAATATGAAGTATTATGTTTCATTATCTTTTCTCATCATTTGAATCACATTTGACAAATCCTTGTACATCTGCTCTTTACTTTCAAGAGTATAAATGATATCTTCATCCGACTCATCAATGTCATAAGATACACTAAACTCATCATTTTGAATTTGTATATCGACATAATATTTTTGATATTTGCACTGTATGCCAATACACTTATAATCATCAAGCCAATCGATATGTATACTTATTTTTTTCAAATCCAATAGTTTCAAGATCCTTCTTAATACTTCCGTCTAAATAATCGCAAAGAAGCAAGTCAAATGTGGTTTTTGAGTCACTCAAGTTATTCAAATATACCTGTATTTTCTTTTTCTTGAACACAAGCATTTTAATATCCTCCTGAATATACGATAATTTATTATACCACACCCAAACAAAAAAGTAAATAGGACGATTTGATTTCTCAAACCGCCCTGTTTTATTGGTGAAGTTTTTGCCTTTGGCAAAAGTGAAGTTTACTTTCGTAAGTGAAGTTTGGGCTTCGCCCAAGTGAAGTTTGATTTGCCAAAGGCAAATCAAGTAAATGAATATTTTACTTATTCATTAAAATATTCATTGCTTCGCCAAAACAATCAACGTAAAGCATTCAAATCTTCCACTCGATTTCAAGGGTGGTTTCCCCAGCTCTTATTACTTTTATCAATGAGTCAACAACCGCCATTTTATCGGTGGTTTCAAGCTCGTTCCACTTCGACATATAGTCTGTGATACTACCAACATCACATTGAGAAGCGTTCTGCGAAGAAATCAAATCCTTTAGCTCCGTCTGGAGTTCTTTTCTTTCTTCATCAAGCTTTTCAACTTTTTTATTGATCATATCCATAAGCACAGAGGATGCTTCGGGAACTTTGGCTACCCATACCTCAATTTCTTCATCGAGCTTCGCTATTTTGATGCGAAGCTCATTGATTTTCGGGTTTTCAACAATGGTATTTGATGCGGAAAGCGAGCTAAACTCCTTCAGCTTCTCAACCATACTGTCAAAAATGATCGTTTCCAAATCGAAGGCAGGAAGACCGCCTACGCCCTCACAGCCGTCAAGTGTTTGCACTCTACGGCTACAAACGAAGTATCTGCCAATCTTGGTATTAGACTTTCTAACGGTCAAAGCATAACCGCACTTGGCACACTTAATTTTGCCTGCAAGCCACGTATTTCTTGCCTTGATAGGTTTAGCCACTTGCTTATTTCCGAGGCACTTATAACGCACTTTTAGCCACGTCTGCGAGTCTATAATGCCCTCGTGTGGTGCTAATACAATATGATGCCCCTCAAGGCTTATTGTCTTTCTCTTGCCCTTCTTATCGGAATACAGATAACATCCGTTTCCGATATAGTCTTCGGGTGAATTATGTAGAACAGCACCTTGATTTTTGAAGAACTCGTATATGCTCAAATCGGATTTTACATATATAGGATTCTTCATCAACTCGGCAACTCTTGCCTTATCCCAACAACCGCTTGGAAGTCGAGTATTCTTGATGCCACGCTCAACAAGCACCTTAACCACATCACCAACAGATACCTGCGGTTGAGCATATAAGGAATACATAAGCTTTAATGCCTCAATTTCCTCGGGGATTGGTACATAGTGAGAGGTCTTGATGCCGTCTATGATAAAATCCTCTCTGCGAAAACCAAAAGGCACTCTACCGCCCATATAAAAGCCTTTACGGCTTCTTGATACGTAGGCATCAATAACTCTCTGCTGTATGGTTTCTCGTTCAAGCTGTGCGAAAACAATACATATATTAAGCATCGCACGCCCCATTGGTGTTGAGGTATCGAACTTCTCGTTTCTTGAAACAAAATCAACGTTGTATTTGCCGAATGTTTCCATCAATGACGAAAAGTCTAATACCGAACGGCTTACACGGTCAAGCTTGTAGCATATAACCTTGCTTATCTCGCCCTTGCGTATATCCTCAAGTAGCTTTTGGAACTCGGGTCTTTCTATGTTCTTACCGCTAAATCCCTTATCGGAATATATCTTCACTCGGTCGAGCTTGCCAACTTCCTTTTGGCAATCCTCTATCTGCGTTTCTATTGAAATACTGTCCATCTTATTGACAGACTGTCTTGCATATATTGCAATCATTTTATCGTCCTTTCTTAATGCTTTACACGGCATTACTCTGTTTTTCATTATCGTAGTATTTGGCAAATATATCGTAGAGCTGACTTGCGATTTTCCCTTTTTCCTGTTCCTTTTCTTCCTTGTTCAAGGACGGCTCTATGTATGTAATGGTATAGGTCCGTCCTCCAACATCCTTTCCAAATGTTTTAGTGTAGGAAGAAGTGTTCATCAAATCAAAATTGCCCTCCCATCGCTATTAAAAATCCATCTCATCTGTCCTTCAGGTGTGAATATACGCACACCGTTTTCTGTAAGATATTCGGTAATATCATAAACACAATCGGGATTTCTCGATATGCGTGAAATATCACTAACGAGCAATATATCATATTCATTATTTCTAATTTTGCTCATCATTTCACTTGCTCCATCTCGCTCAAAGAAGCAAGATAGTCCACTACATACATCTTCATATATGTCTACCACAGAATTACGAAAATATCTTTTACAGTAGCCAATAAGAAGCTCTTTCTGCTTTTCATAAGCTTCGGGAGAATAGCACGCACTTCTGATATAAACAGCTATTCTCGGATTGTTGTTTGAATTGGATTTTTCAAGCACTAAATTGCCTTTAGTAATACGGTTATTATTAGTCATATAGACCTCCCAAAAAATTATTTTAATGTTGATTGTGAAATCGAACTGCAGTTTTTTGTTCACGTCTATATTGTAGTGCCATTTTTGCACCTTGCACAAAGATTCGAGAAAATTCTTTTGAGAAAATTGTGCATATTTTATAAATAATACGTACTTTTTTTATTTTTATTATAGTGCTGAAAAATTAAAATGGATACCGATATTAACTTATCTCAATAGGTATGAATAGAGACTGATATCCAAGCGGTTATGCCCCAATGCGAAGCTAACCTCAAGGACGATATCCTTGTCAAAGCCGTGTACCACATCGGCCTTGAAACGTGGGTTATTATAGCTGTAATCGTACTTGTCCTTATTGATAAACAGCTCATATTTACGCCCCTCGTACACATCAACACCACGCTCTTTTGCTTCTTTAAGCTCGCCATAAAGTTCCCTTGCGTACTCGGCACGCATACGGTGAGTTCCGCAATTCTTATCTATATAGTCAATAAGCGGAGCATCGGGAGAATGACCACTCTTAAGCTTACTATCAACCCATTGAGTGAGATTTTGGCGTTCGGATGGCAATACCAGCGACACACGCTCACGCCCACCCTTTTCGCAAAAGTGGAAAGCGTAGATTTTGCCTTGCTCGTTCCGTATAGCGTCATTAGCCGTCGCTGTAGTAATGGACGAGCGACGGCAGCCAGTAGCAGAAGCAAAGTATAGACCATCTTGATTTTCTGCTCTGTGTGCTGTGCTTGTTGGTGGAAGATCTGCACGGTTATTCTTAACAGAGGTGTATGTACGGCGTTGCGTAAAGCCGAAATTGTTTGGCGTATAGCTCGTTCCAAGTATCTTGTTTGTGGCTGAAAGCTCACGGCTGACCGTCCAAGCTGAAGCGTAGCGGTAGGACTCCATATAACGCTCAATCACGCCCTTGTCTATGTCCTCAATGCTTCTTATACCCATAGATTTACAGACATCACCCAAGCGATTTGCCGTACCACGATAGCAACCGGCTGTTTGAACGCTATGTATTCCGTCCACACGCCCATTCACCTTGACTTTCTTCTCACCGATACGCAGAAGCTCATCAATACGATTATTCAGTTGAATAGTTATGTTTTTACGATTTCTGCCCACGCACATCACCCCACACGAACTTGTTAAGACTAAAACCATCTGTATTATGGGAACTGATGGCTAAAAACCCATTTCATTATAGTGTTGGATTTTCTAAATAAAAAATCCTTCTTTTGCCTTTCGGGATAAAGCATCGAGCCTCGCTCGCTGTTTTATCCCTATATTTTGATACTTGTGTATATACTTTTATATGCATATACCAATGTATCAAAATCCCTTGTCAATCCTTGCTTTTTTCACTCCTTTCATTATTCTGT
>JBGVPG010000033.1:0-25274 GCA_045126855.1 Eubacteriales bacterium
CGAGGCTGCCTCCGTTTACGAAGCCGCAAAGGCTACCTTTGGTAGCGTATCCCGCGAGGTGCTCTGTGCACTCGTGAACGGTGAGGCAAAGGAGCTCTCCACCGTTATTGAAGGCGAGGCTGAGGTTAAGCTTCTCACCTATAAGGATAAGGAAGGTGCAGAGGTATTCAGACACACCGCAGCACACGTTATGGCGCAGGCTGTTAAGCGTCTGTACCCCAACACAAAGCAGACTATCGGTCCTGCTACCGAGACCGGTTACTTCCAGGATTTCGACGCGGAGATTTCTTTCACCCCCGAAATCCTTACTAAAATCGAGGCAGAGATGAAGAAGATCGTTAAGGAGAATCTCCTTATCGAAAGAAAGGTGCTTTCAAGAGACGAGGCGATCGAGCTCTTCAAGAGCCTTGACGAGCCCTACAAGGTTGAGAGAATCGAGGAGCTTCCTGCCGACGCAGAGATCTCTATCTACACCCAGGGCGAGTACACCGACCTTTGCGCAGGTCCTCACCTTCACTCCACCGGCGCTATCAAGGCATTCAAGCTTACACAGTGCACAGGTGCGTACTACAAGGGCGACCAGAACAACAAGATGCTTCAGAGAGTATACGGCATTGCATTCCCCTCCAAGGATGAGCTTAACGCATACGTTCAGCAGCAGGAGGAGGCTCTCAAGCGTGACCACAACAAGATCGGCCGTGAGCTTGAGTACTTCACCACAGTAGACGTTATCGGTCAGGGTCTTCCCATCCTTCTTCCCAAGGGTGCGAGAACCGTACAAAGACTTCAGAGATGGGTTGAGGACGTTGAGGAAAAGAGAGGCTACCTTCTCACCAAGACTCCCCTTATGGCAAAGAGAGAGCTTTACAAGATCTCGGGTCACTGGGATCACTATCTTGACGGTATGTTCGTTATGGGCGATCCCCACGACGAGACCAAGGAATGCTTTGCAATGCGTCCTATGACCTGCCCCTTCCAGTACCAGGTATTCCTTAACAAGAAGCGCTCCTACAGAGAGCTTCCCATGAGACTTGGCGAGACCTCTACCCTCTTCCGTAACGAGGACTCGGGCGAGATGCACGGTCTTATCAGAGTTCGTCAGTTCACCATTTCCGAGGGTCACCTTATCCTTCGTCCCGAGCAGCTTGCAGAGGAGTTCAAGGGTTGTCTTGACCTTGCAAAATATTGCCTTGAAACCCTTGGCCTTTGGGAGGACTGTTCCTTCCGCTTCTCCCAGTGGGATCCCAAGCGTACCGATAAGTACGAAGGAACACCCGAGCAGTGGAACGAGGCACAGACCATCATGGGCGAGCTTCTCGACACCTACCTTGGCCGTGAGAACTACGTGATCGGTATTGACGAGGCGGCATTCTATGGCCCCAAGCTTGACATCCAGATCAAGAACGTTTTCGGCAAGGAAGACACTATCGTTACTATTCAGGTTGATATGCTTCTCGCTAAGAAGTTTGGCATGGAGTACGTTGACCGTGACAACACCATGAAGACCCCTTATATCATCCACAGAACAAGTATGGGTTGCTACGAGAGAACTCTTGCGCTTATTCTTGAGAAGTATGCAGGCGCACTTCCCGTTTGGATTGCACCCACTCAGGTTACCGTTATCCCCGTAGTTGCAGATTTTGCAGACTATGCGGCAGAGGTTACAAAGAAGATGCAGGCGGCAGGCATCCGTGCGGAGCTTGACGACAGAAACGAGAAACTCGGCTACCGTATCCGTGAGGCACAGCTCTCCAAGGTTCCCTACATGATCGTTGTTGGTGAGGACGAGATGAACTCCGGCAGCGTTACCGTAAGAGCACGTACCGAGGGTGAGGGCGGCAAGTTCTCCGTTGACGAGTTCATTGCAAAGGTTGTTAACGAGATCGAGACCAAGAAGCACTGATATGGCACTTGATTTTTCAAAATACGGACACAGGCACAAGGCAAGCTGCGAGAGCTGTGAGTTCTACGAGTACGACGAGTACACCGACACCTACGGCTGCAATTTAAGCCTTGACGAGGACGATATGCTTGATTTCCTCGGCGGTGCAACCCGTGATTGCCCGTATTACCGTTATTATGACGAATACAAAAGCGTGCATAAGCAGATATAAGAAAAAAGGACGGAAAATCCGTCCTTTTTTCATTTTGGTTTATTATCTTACAGTGCAGCAGAGGAAGAGCCATGCCGTTTCGGGGTCAATATCAACTCCCTCAAAGAGGTAGTTTGCAGCACCCGGCTTCCACCAGCCTGCACTGTTGCCGTGTACCTGAATCGCTCTCGCAAGCTCCTCGGTGAGAGGATAAAGTCCAGTAGAATCGCACATCTCATAATAGCTTGCAATCATATTGTTGAAGCTGTACTTACCTACGAACTCGCCATTTTCATCGTATACGTAGCCACCGAAGTTCTGGCCGAAATTATGGTCAACAAAACCTGCAATGTACGCAATAGAAACGTCAAGATACTTTGCATAACAGGGCGAGCCAATACGAATGTAAACAAGCTTGCCGTCATCGGTGTAATAATAACCGTCATCACCGAGAGTAACCGAGAGATTATCTGCCGAAACGTCGAAATCATCTATAACGACGTCGTCGGGAAGATCGCACTCGGTAAGCTCCATTTCAGCCTCAACGTTTGTCCAGGGAGCATACTGAGGATCAAATGGAGTATCGCCGATCCTCTCAACAGAGAGATGAGCCAATGCCTGCTCGGAAGAGGAAATACCGATAACGTAGGGAGCCTGAACGTCGTGAATAATAAGCTCAAAGCTGCGTCCGTCGTACTCACCGTCAATTCTGTGACTAGTCTGAACGAACATGGGAATTCCGTAGTAACCTACGGTGATATTTTTATCGTCAGCGCCAAGGCTTACTTTATAAGTACCGGGGGTCTGGGCGTAAAACACGACGTAGCTCATCTTCTCCGCCTCACACCAAACCTCATAATCAGAGGCATTGATGCTATATGCATAGGTGTTTTCGGGGATCTCACCGTATACCTCGAAGGTCTTTTCCTCATCACGAACAATTACGTTAATAGATGATTTCACTTCATTAAGAGTATACTCCCAGGTGGTAATAACGGCAGTACTGAGACCCTTTTCAATATTTACCTTATACTTTCCTTCAGGTACGTTCTTGAGAGATGCAATACCGTCATCAAGAGTAACACGGGATTTTGTGGTGCCGTCCGGGTAGGTAAATTTTACGATTACGTCAGGCACGGGGTTATTAAGTCCGTCCACAACGGTAACTGTGTAATCCTTATAAACTACTTCCTTTTTCTTGTCATTGTTACATCCTGCAAATGCAAGAATAAGGCAGGAAAAAGTTAAAATCAATGCCAAAATGCAAACAGTTCTTTTCATTTTGTTTCTCTTTTCATATTCTTTTTAAAAAATGCATTCGGCGATTCAGTTCGCCGAATGCATTAGTTTTTTGCCATAATCGGCGTTAATTTGATTAGATAGGTGTCTCAGCGCAGAAATACTGATGATAGTAGCAAAGCTTTGTCCAGGAGTTCTCCACCTTGAAGGTGTACTTATCCATAAGCTGCTGAAGAAGCTCTGCAACCTGGTCGGTAACGATTACACAACCGATTCTTTCATCGCCTGCCTGAATGTACTCGCCGAGGGCCTCATTATATCCCTCAACGATTCTGTTTGCATAAATCTGTCTTGCAAGCTCGGTACAGTCCTTTCCTGTGGCAGGTCCACCGTCCTCGTCTTTTGAGAAATCAAAAGCACCCTTGTCAATCATATTGCCAAGGCTATTGGTGGTGAAGATTCCGGTGGTCATAGTAAAGTCGGCGTAAAGGATAGAGCCCTTGCCATCGGTGCGTTTTTCACGCCAGATGCCGTCATCACCGCGAACGACCTCGATGCCGCCTGCGATAGTCTCGGTAAGCTCACCGTCAACAGACTCAAGCGCTGTGAAGTATGCGGGAGATGCAGCGCTGAAGCGGTAAACACCCTCGCCACCAAGTCTTTCGACTCTGTAGCTGATAGTACCCTCGGCATATACGTCGTAGTAAGCGATATCGATATAATAATCTCTGCCAGCCTCAAGATAAGCGATCATATAGCAGTTATTATAATCGGTCTTGTTCATTCTGTCAACGTTCTCGTATGTGAGCCATGCAGTTTTTTCACCAAAGCCGTTTGCGGTGAAGATCCATGCATTGCACTCGCCGTGAGTATCGGTTGCAGCGTCGTAGGTGTTAGAAGTGATAAGGTATGTGCCCGAGACGGTAGGAGTGAACTTGCCGATAAGACCTCTGGGCATGATAAGTCTGTCGTAGGTGAAGGAGTTGGGGAAATCACGGCTTCCCTTCTGGCTCTCAACAACCTCAAACGCAGAGAAGAGTGCAAGACCCTTGATAGGATCCTGAAGCTGCTTGCCATTTGTGCCGTATGCGTCGTAGTAGCAGCAGAGTCTCTGCCAATCGTTTGGCTCATCGGGGTTACCATAGAAATCAACGATCTTTGAGACTGCGGTAAGAAGCTCCTCGGTTACGGGACAGACGCCGTTGATCGTGGAGTTAGATGCATAGTTACAATACTCAATAATCTTGTTGTACTCTGCCTCGGTAAGCTTACCGTTGTTATAAAGCTCAACAGCCATATAGTAAACGGTGTTGTCCTCCATGAATCTGGTGTAGCCCATAAGATCCATAAGAATAATGGGACCGTTTACGCTGCTGACGTGATAGTATCCGTCTGCACCGAGAACGGGAGTTACGAAGTCCTGATAGTTATTATACTTGTCGGGATTAGTTGCTGCAAAGCGGTAGATGTAGGTTGCGGAATCGATGTCACTCTCGGATACAATGCGAAGATTCTTCAAGTAAACCGTATCGCTTCCTGCGTTGTCGCTGGAGTCCTTGATGTATACGATACCAACCTCGTAGGTGCCTGTCTCCTGCGCAACGTATGCGTAACAAGTAGACCAGTCGGTGCTTTCACCCGAAATGGAGTAGATGTCCTTGCCGTTTACAATAACGTAAAGAATATCGGCACCAAGCTCGGTGGAGGAGAAGTAATCGAATGCAAGGACATCGCCTGCATTCAGATCAACATCAAAGAGGAGCTGAGCGTAGGAGGATTCCTTATTAGCGTTAGAGGGATAAACTACCTTAACGGCATCGTCGCCTTCACCGATGTTACCGGTGATGAAGGGCCAGGAGTACTCGTCCTCCTCGTCGTTGCGGTAGGTTACGTCGCCAAGATCTGCACCCTCGAAGAAGGATGCGAACTCGTCGTTATCGGGCATCTCAATCTCGGGCTTTTCTCTGGGAACGATATCTGAATAGTCAACAATAAGTTTCTGCTCGTAATTATCTGCCGTAAAATGATCAAATATTACGTCAAAGGCTCTTTCACTTGTAATAGCACCACCCTCAATCATAGCAACCACACCGTATCTGTCAACGATAACAGAGGTGGGGTAACCCTCAACGCCAAAGGCGGAAGCAAGTCCAAGCTCCTCCATTGCAACGTCGAAGGTAAGTCCGTAGGCGCTCTTAAACGCCTGGACGTCGGTAATATTGTCGTTGTTCGCCGTGGGAGGGTCAAGAGCGATGATTGCAAGGTCGTCCTTGTACTTCTCATAAGCCTCCTGCATCAGGGGGAACTCTGTTATACACCAGGTACACTTGGTATACCAGAAGTTAATGAGAACAGCCTTTTTCTCCTTCAGAACCTCGGAAAGAGTGAAGGTAGTGCCCTCGGTAGTTGTTACGGTAAAGTCGTGCATTACCGATCCAAGGCCGTAGGATACACCCGCAAGGCTTGTCTCGGGAATAACCTCAGAGGAAAGTGTGATAGTCATATCGTTTGAAACGATAGGATAGTAGGGCTGCAGGTCATATCCAGTAAGAGTCGAGGTGTTGATTCTTACGGCATATTCCTTGCCGGCAGGAAGATTGAAGGTAGCCTTGCCGTTTTCATCGGTAGCAGCGTAACCGCCATCCTCAACCATATCGCCAAGTGCACCGTCCTCAAGCTCGAAAATGTAGACAGGCAGCTTGGAAAGTGCCATACCGCCCTTTGTGACTACCGTCACACTGTAGCTTGCGTTCTTTCCGTCTCCGCCGCCGTTAGGATCTCCTCCACCGCTTGGTCCATCTCCTTTATTCTTGTCCCTGCAAGAAGAAAGAGCTAACATCACGGAGGAAAGAATCATCAGCATCACCAGCAAAGAGGCGATCGCTTTGTTTGTTCTTTTCATCATATATCTCCTTATAATTAAATACCGAAGTTTTTTGGCAAAATGCCGATAAATAACATTTATATCATATCACGATTTTGAATGAAAATCAATAGAAAATTGCAAATTTATTCGGAAAAAGTGGCTTTTAGAAAACTTTTTAAACAATTTGTCACTTTTTTCGTCATAAGCTATTGCTTTTTTAAAAAATATGTGGTACAATTAATTTTGCGCGCTTAATAATTATATATATTTAAGTAATTATTACGTTGTTGCATAAAAAGTCAGAAAGGCAAAAAACAACATGTCAAAAGGAAACAAAAGACTCCGCTTGCTGACGTCGGTTATCGCCCTGGTGATGCTTCTCTCCACGGTTATGACCATTCATCTGTCAGCAAACAGCGGCACTTATTACGGCTCGTCCCCGTCAATAAGCGACGTTACGGGATCTGTTGATCTCGGAACGGAAAACCTCTTTAACGAAACGGTGATGTACAAGCTTCCCGACAGCGTTAAGGAGAGCGACGATATTTCTGTCATCGTACAGATGAAGAACACTTCCCTGCTCGATGCTTACAACGCATCCGGCAGCTCCCTTTCCTTCACCGACTACGTCCTCACCTCCGAGGCGGATGCGGTAAGAGAGGATATCAGGGATTCTGCCCTGGCTCTGCGTGAGAAGCTCGGCGGCATCGACTACACGCTCGGTGAAAGCTATAACGTAGTAATGTCCGGCTTTGAGCTTGTTATCAAGGCAGGCGATTTCGCAGACGTTTGCAAGGCTGTTCGTGGCAAGGCAAACGTGATCGTTGGCGAAAAATACAATCCCAGCGAGACCAAGCTGGTTGAAAACAGTGTCAACGTATACGACACGGGTATTTTCAGCAGCGAGAGCTTCAAGGACCAGTATGGCTACGACGGTACGGGTATCGTAGTTGCAGTCCTTGATACAGGTCTTGACTACTACCACTCGGCATTCCTTGACAAGAACTTCACCGCTGACCGTTCCAAGCTTGGCCTTACCTTCGACCAGGTAGCGGCTATCATGGCTAACAACGATATGGCGGCAGAGTCCAGACAGGACGGTCTTACCGCCGAGGACGTTTACATAAGCGACAAGGTTCCCTTCGGCTTCGACTACGCCGACAGTGACTCCGACGTATTCCCCCTTCTCTCTAACCACGGAACTCACGTTGCCGGCGTTATTGCAGGTAACTACCTTCCCCACATTGAGAGCGAGGATTATTCGGGTGAGTTCGTAGGCGTTGCTCCCGGAGCACAGGTTGCCGTAATGAAGATATTCTCCGACGTTGAGGCGTCTGCCCACACCTCCTGGATCCTTGCGGCTCTCGAGGACTGCGTAACCATTGGCGTTGACGTTATCAACATGTCTATCGGTACTGCCTGCGGTTTCAGCCGTGAGTCCGACAAGGAGATCATTGCAGGTGTATATGAAAAGATCCGCGAGCAGGGTATTTCCCTCGTCGTTGCGGCTTCCAACAGCTTTAACTCTGCATACTCCTCCGATAAGAACGGTAACCTTCCCCTTACATCCAACCCCGACAGTTCTACCGTAGGCTCGCCCTCCACATATCTCGGTGCTCTTTCCGTAGCATCTATCGAGGGTGCAAAGACCCCCTACCTTACTTATAATGATACCATAATGTATTTCATCGAGTCCAACGACCGATTCTCCAACGAGAAGCACTTCGTACAGGAGCTTCTTGACGGCAAGGGCGACAGACTTGAGATGGAATACGTGCTTGTTGCCGGAGCAGGCCGTACCGCTGCCGACTACACAGGCATTGACGTAACAGGCAAGATCGCGCTCATCAAGCGTGGATACAACACATTCGAGGAAAAGGTTGCACTCGCGGAGGAAATGGGTGCTGCCGGCGTTATTATTTATAACAACGTCTCGGGTGACATTAAGATGAACGTTGGCGAGACCAAGATCCCCGTTTGTTCAATTTCTCAGAACGACGGTGAGCTTCTGGCAAAGGCAGGTAGCGGCAAGATCGTTATCAGCACCAACCAGGTATCCGGTCCCTTCATCTCCGACTTCTCCTCCTGGGGTCCTACTCCCGACCTGAAGATTAAGCCCGAGATCACCGCACACGGCGGTGCGATCCTCTCCTCGGTTCCCGGCGAGAGCTACGACAGAATTTCGGGTACCTCTATGGCGACCCCCAACATCTCGGGTGTTACCGCGCTCCTTCGTGAGTTCGTAATCAACAAGTTCGGTTACGATCCTGACAGCCAGGGGGTGCTTATTACCGAGACTGTAAACAGACTTATGATGTCTACCGCCGATATTATTATCGGTAAAAACGGACTGCCCTACTCCGTCAGAAAGCAGGGCGCAGGACTTGCTAACCTTACTGACTCCGCTGCAACTAACGCTTATATACTGACCTACGAAAAGGATGGCTCTGTAATGAACAAGCCCAAGCTTGAGCTTGGCGACGATCCCACGAAGAGCGGCGTTTATTCCATGACCTTCTCCATCGTAAACTTTGGCAATACAAGTCTCTCATACGATCTCTCGGCATACGTTCTGACCGAGGGCGTCAGCGAAACCAAGACCGCACAGGGTGAAACCACCGTTACCGAGACCGCATACCAGCTTGCGGGTGCAAAGTTCGACATTCTCGCAGTAACAGGCGGCGAGCAGAACGGTCAGACAGTGACCGTAGCCGCAGGTGCTACCACCACAGTCAGCGTAAGGATCACCCTTACCGAGGAGAACAAGAAGTACCTGAACGATAATTTCGAGAACGGTATGTACGTTGAGGGCTATATTGTCCTTAACAACGACCAGGACACTCAGGACCTCAATATCCCCTACCTTGCATTCTACGGTGATTGGACAAAGGCTCCCCTCTTCGACCTCGACTACTTCGAGACAAACAGAGACGAGCTTGATGACTCCATCGATATGCTCGACAAAAATCTTCCTGACGCATACGCTACACGTCCTATCGGCGGTTCTACCGGCGACTACGTAAGCTATCTCGGCTCTTACTACTTCGAGCAGAATCCCCAGAACAAGATCATCGCCGCTGACAGAAAGTACATCTCCCTCTCCAACCAGACGGCAAACAACGAGATCAACTCCCTCCGCTTCGTTTGGGCAGGTATGCTGAGAAACGCAGAGAGAATTGAAATTGTGATCACCGAGGATTCTACGGGCGAGATCGTATTCCAATCTACCGACACCGACGTTCGTAAGTCCTACGGTGACGGCGGTCCTATCAGACCTGCGAACATCGACGTTGAATTCAGCGCAATAGAAAACAATCTCAAAAATAACACAAAGTACACCGTTACTATGACGGGTTATCTCGACTACGGCGACGGTGGACTTGATACAAACCTAAAGAACACCTTTACCTTCCCCATTACAACAGACTTCTCTGCCCCCGTGCTCAGCGACTGTGAATTCTATACCGAGTACGACAGATCTACAAAGCAGAACCGTCTGTTTGCAAGAATGGCTATCTATGATAACCATTACGCAATGGCTCTTCAGGCAGGATACGTTGGTACCGATGCCGAGGGCTCACCTATGTTCTACTCCTTCGACAAGTATGCAACTCCCGTGTACTCAGAGTATAACTCCATCACCTACGTTGAGTACGAGCTCACCGATTATATCGACGAAATTGTATCGGGATCCTTCAACAAGAATACCTTTACCATTGCGACCTACGACTACGCAATGAACTCGGCAACCTACGAGATTGCCCTTCCCGACGATTTCAAGGCATTCTACTTTGAAGAGACCGAGATCACCCTCTCCCCCAACGAGGTTTACAACCTTTCTCCCATCGTATACCCTGCAAGCGAGTGGGGTGAGCTTATCACCTACAAGTCCAACAACTCCAGAGTAGTAAACGTAGTTGGCAACCAGCTCGTTGCTCTCAAGAGCGGCGGTGCTACCATTACCGCAACTACTCCCGACGGAAAGCAGGTACGTCTTTACGTTTCTGTACTCAAGGAAGGCGACGAGGGATATAAGGAATATTCCAAGCCCGTTGCTGAAAGCTTCAGCCTTAGTGGATATTACGTAAACAAAGCATTCTATATGCTTGATAACTCCGAGCGAGATATAGGAAGCACCGGCAATGAGATGAAATTCCACGGCGGTGCCTACGGATTATCAATGTTCCCCTCCGAGTCGGTTACTCTCCGCTACGATCTGCGTCCCTACTTCCCCGACAATACCACCGTCGAGTTTACCTCGGGTAACGACAGCATCGTTAAGGTTGACAAAAACGGTACTGTTACCGCAGTAAGCGAGGGTCTGGCATCCATTACCGCAAAGGTTATGATGGACGGCAAGACCACCCTTTACTCCGCAACCGTTACAGTCAACGTTAAGGAGCCCTTCGTAACCTCAGGTCCCTCCCTCTCTCACTACTACGGTGCAGGTGACGATGCAAACCACGTTACCTTCCCCTCCACCCTCGCAATTACAGAAATCGGACAGTTTGCATTCTCCAACTACGACTACGTAGCGAAGGATGAGAACGACGAGATCAGCGATGAAGCGCCCGAGTCCATGAAGATGTGGTTCCTCGGCGACAACACCATTAAGCAGGTTACCATTCCCGAGGGCGTAACCAGAATCGGTCCCTATGCATTTGCAAGCCTGACCGCACTTGAAAAGGTTACACTCCCCTCCACACTTGAAACTATAGACTACGGTGCGTTTATGGGATGTACCAAGCTCACCACCGTCGAGGGTATTGAGAACGTTAAGTTCATCAACCGTGCCGCCTTTGAGGGCTGTGCGATCACAGGCACTCTTAACCTTGACAACGTAGTTGCGATTGCAGACTTTGCTTTCTCTCAGAATGCGGCTATCAAGTCGGTTAAGCTTCCTGCAACTCTTCAGTCGGTTGGATCTTATGCATTCGGTCTTAACTCCGCTCTCGAGAGCGTTGAGATCGCTGCCGAGAAGATCAAGCTCGGTCAGTACGCATTCTCCAACTGTACCTCTCTCAAGTCTATCTCTATCAACGCTGCGGTTATCCCTGCAGGCGCATTCAACGAATGCAACGCCCTTACCAATGTGACCTTCGGTCCCGACGTATCGGTTATCGGCGAATATGCATTCAGAAATACCAGAGTCGAGAGCTTTACTCTTGCAGACGGAAACGGCTACCTCAAGTCCTGCGACGGTGGTAAGTACCTTACCAATCTTCAGGGTGACGAGATCATGCTTGTTGCTCCTGCCACCAGAGAGCTCACCGTAAACGACTCCAAGATCAAGTCGGTTGGCCTTGGCGCATTCTCCGGCTGTGCATTCCTCGAATCGGTACATATTCCCTCTGTTACCAGAGTTGGCAACTATGCCTTCTCCGAGTGCGAGAGACTCCATACCGTAGAGCTCGGTGATCTTACCGAGATCGGTGCATATGCCTTTGAGAACACCGCCCTTGACAGCTTTGAGTTCGATGGAGATATTACGATCGGCGAATATGCATTCTCTCGCAGTAAGGTTCGCACCATCGTTATCGGCGACGGTCTTACCGTTCCCCGTGGAGTATTCTCCAACTGTACCGAGCTTGCCACCGTCGTTATCGGTGACAACGTAACCGTTGGCGAGTTTGCATTCTATAACGACCAGTACCACGCAGAAAGCTACCGTGTAGTACGTAAGGTATACGACCCTGCCACCAAGACACAGAAGGACAAGGAGTTTGCGATCTATTACATCGTAATGGACAGCCCTCTCACATCTCTTACTATCGGTGACAACGTAACCCTTCTCGACGGTGCATTCTACGGCGCTGCAAGCCTTGAGTCTGTGACTCTCGGTGATGGCACATACATCGGTGACAGAGCCTTCTACAACTGCGCTTCTCTTACCGACATCGACCTTAGCAAGGTACTCACCATCGGTGAGTCTGCATTCTCGGGTGACGTTCACTATGAGTACACCTCCGAGAACTACACCTCTGTTGACATCAACGAAAAGGGCGAGTACACCTACCGTTACTACGCTCCCATCTTTACCGAGGTTGACCTCTCATCTCTTACCGAGATCGGCAAGACAGCATTTGCTCTCTGTAAGAACCTTGAGAAGGTGACCCTTGGCGAGAAGCTTACGGACGTAGCCTACGGTGCATTCCAGAACTGCGACAAGCTTTCCAAGGTTAACCTCGACCACGTAACCGTTATCGGTGACTACGCATTTGCAGAGGACGCTCTCGGCGAGCTTGATCTCTCGGGCGTTGACTCTATCGGCGAATATGCATTCTGCTATAATGAGGAGCTTACCAAGGTTATCCTCTCTGACGGCGGAGTTCATATCGGCGAGGGCGCATTCTCCTACTGTGAGGCTCTTATTGACCTTCAGGGCGAGGAAAATTCTCCCTACATCGGCGACTATTCATTCGCATACACCGCACTTACGTCGGTTGATCTTACCAAGGCTCAGTATATCGGAACACACGCCTTCTACAAAGAGAGCGTGACCGACTTTGAGGCTGTTATCGGCAGCGAGCTTTCGGACATTGGAGACAACCCCTTCGCAAACTGCATTATAGCTCCCCTCTCCTCTACCAAGAGCGACAGCTTCCTTGACCAGGAGTACGTTGAGGAGACCTTCACCTTTGATATCAGCGACAGCATCAAGGTTATCGACGGCTCGATCTACAGAGTCGTTCCCAACGGTCTTGAGCTTATCTGCTGGATGGGTAGCAACCACGCTGTCGTTGCTGACAATACCGTCAGAATCAGCGCCATGGCATTCGCAGGCAGCCCCGTTAAGCAGGTTGTTCTTCCCTACACCGTTGCAGCCATCGGCCACAAGGCATTCTTCGGCTGTGACAAGCTTCAGTTCGTTTCCTTCGCAAGCTATGAGTCCCCAATTCTTGAGGAAGAGTACGACACCTACTACTACGAGTCTATGGAGCATATCCCTGCGATCGGTGACTATGACTTCCAGGACTACTACGGCAATCCTATAATCTATTCGGGATCAGGCACCATTCCCTACTTCATGTGGAACGTAACCTCTCTGCCCTGTAACTTCTTCTTCGGAGCAAACTTCGTTGACTACGTTGGTTACGTGGAGAACAAGATCACCATGATCCGCCCCACCAACGGAAAATATTACGATTCCTTCATTCTCTCCCAGTACTTCGATCTGAAGATCGACGGTGCGGCCGCTGCCGACGATATCACTCTCGCGGCTATTGAGGCTATCAAGTCCCTGCCCACCAACACTAAGGAGATCACCCTTGCAAACAAGGCACAGGTTCAGGCTGCAAGAGCTGCCTACGACAAGATCGTAAGCTTTGAGCAGCGTGCGCTGGTTCCCACCGACGTTATTGAGATCCTCACCAACGCCGAGCAGAGAATCGCAGACCTTGAGTTCCTTGGCAAGGACGAGGGCGGCGATACTCCTATCGTTGACGATAAGGTAAATACCTTCCTTATTCTCAACATCGTAATCGGTATCGTATTCTCTCTCGTTGTAATCGCATTTGTTGTCGTTCTCATCATCTTCATCATGATGCTGAAGAAGGGCGGCTACGATCTTATTAAGCCTGAGAAGAAGGAAAAGCCTAAGGCTAACAACCTTCCCTACGGCTACGAGTACGTTGAGCCTATTATTCACAAGGCAGCTGAGGTTGACAAGCTTCAGAAGCCCGAGTACACCCCCATTGAGGAGCGTATCGAAAGACAGAAGGCTGAGAGCGCAAGCAAGCCTAAGATCCTTCTCGGCGTGCTTATCGGTCTCGGTGCTCTGATTATTGCAGGTATCGTGCTTATTGCAGTATTCGCAGGCAGAGCAAGCTACTTTGACGATTATGCAAAGGACGGCTACACCGTAAGCATTACCTTCGATTCCAACGGCGGTACCTTCAAGGGCTCTGATTCCTCTGTAATCGACCTTTACAACCCCGAAAACGCAGGCAGCGAGGGTCTCAAGCTCCTTGCTCCCGACGACGAAAGACGTGATAAGAACAACGCTCTCACCGTTACCAAGGCAGGATACTTCCTTGCAGGCTGGTACACCGAGAGAACTCCTATCGACGAATCTAACCCCGAGCTCGGCTACGTATACTCCGGCAAGTGGGACTTTGAAAACGACCGAGTAGTACTCGATCCCAACAAGACCTACACCCCCGAGGAGAGCGCACTTACTCTCTACGCAGCATGGGTTCCCTACTACAGCTTTGAGATCTACGCCGAGGACGAAAACGGCGAGACAGTTCTCATCTCCACCGCATCTGCACTTAACCTCACCATTCCCGAATGGACCGAGGGAGCAGTTAACCTTGAAATGGACAACTTCCCCACCCGTGAGGGCTACACTCTTGACAAGGTATACTACCTTGACGGTATGACCGAGCTTGACGTGACCGTCAGCGAGAGCGGAAAGAAGTACATCAGCGGTCAGTGGGATGAGGCAACCGCAACCTCCCTTACACCTACCATTAAGCTCTTCACCACCTGGGTGGAGGGTGAAAGATACAGGATCTACACCACCGACGATCTCCGTAAGAGCGCAGACCTTGACGGATACTATGAGATCTACTCCGACCTCGATTTCAGCGAGACCGAGTGGCCCAGCGTATTCGCAAACGGTAAGTTCAACGGCAAAATCTTCGGTAACGGCCACAAGATCATCGGTGCAGGCATCGAGAGCACCTCGAGAAGCCGTATTTCAAACGGTCTGTTCTCCTCTCTCGGTGAGAACGCCTACATCGAAAACCTCGAGTTTGAAAACGTTACCCACAAGATCGATCTTATGAGCGTTGCACCCGGTGCTACCTACGGCCTCCTTGCAGGCTCGGCAGCCGAGAGCGCAGGCTTTAAGAACGTTAAGATCAGCGGTAAGCTTCTCATCGGTGACAGCTGTGCATCCCTCGCAGGCAGCAGCGATTACACCATCAATACCCTCTTTGTAGGCGGAAATGCCGACGGAATCGATGCAAGCATCACCGTTGAAAAGGCTAACCCTGCAACAAAGACATTCAACATCAACGTAGAGGGCGACGGCAACGTATCTATCACCAAGGGCGACTAATCTAGGAAGAAAGAAGGCATACAATGAAAAATAAAATTATTTCCATGCTGCTGTGCATCTCTATGATGCTCGGCATCATGACGGTGCTTTCCGGATGCGGAGGTAGCGGAGATCAGGCGTTCGTTATTATGACGGATACCCTGGACGGTCTTTTTAACCCGTTCTTCTCTACCAGCGCATCTGACGGCACAATAGTTTCTATGACGCAGATCGGTATGCTTACCTCCGACACCGACGAAAAGGGCGACGCTAAAGTCGCCTACGGTGCGGATTACGCAGTAGTCGTTCTTGACTACCAATCGGTCTACGACATTAACGATAAGAGCGAAAACCCCGATAAGGAGGGTGCAACAACCTACACCTTCGTTATCAAAAACGGACTTAAATTCTCGGACGGTCAGCCCCTTACGATCGAGGACGTGCTTTTTAATCTCTACGTTTACCTCGACCCCGTATACACAGGCTCCTCCACCATGTATTCCACAGATATTCAGGGTCTCTCTCAGTACAGAATTCAGCAGAATCTCTCGGGTGGTGTTAACGCCGACGAGCAGCTGACCGAGCAGGCCAGAACAAAGGCGATGAGCCGTATTACCGAGCTTATTAACCTTTTCCGTGACACCGCAAGAACTCCCTCCGGAGGTTACTCCACCACCGAGGAGAAGATGAGAGACGCTATTAACAGATGGCAACTCAGCATCGGATACAAGGAGGCGGTTTCCGCAGATGCAGGCTCTGTTACCAATGAGCAGCTCATGAAGGACTACGAAAAGACCCTTGAGCTCTTCAAGAAGGAGCTTGAATCCGACTACGAGGCGGCAAAGGAAGCCTACACCGACGAGCCCTACAAGTCCCACGGATTTGACGAGATCACCTCCTTCATGTACATGGAGGGCTACGTTGACGTTGAGTTCGGTGAAAAGGACGGCAAGGCAAATGCAGATAAGTCTGTAATTCTGTCGGTAAGCCGTGACTACCCCTCTACCATTGACAGCAAGGAAAAGGCTGTTCAGTACGTTTACGACTCCAAGATCAACAGCGAGCTTCATATTATTCTCTCCGCCTGGGCAACCGCTCAGGAGCTTCAGACCCTCTATATGGCGCAGGCCAAGGAGGTTATCCTGAAGGAGAATATGCAGGACGGCGAGCTTCTCTACCCCAATATCTCGGGTATCGTGTCTCTCGGTCACTCCACCGATATTGACAGCGTTACCATCGGCGAGAACACCTACACCGTAGCGCACGACCACAACCCCGACGGAACTCCTATGAATCCCGACGAGTACGACGTGCTTCAGATCAAGATCAACGGTATCGACCCCAAGGCGGTATGGAACTTCTCCTTCGCCGTTGCACCCCAGCACTACTATGCAGAGGGCTACGAGGTTGATATTCCTAACAACCGTTTCGGCGTTGACTACGCCTCCTTTGATTACATGACAGGCGTTATCCAGTCCCAGAGAAACGTAACCGTTCCTATGGGTGCGGGCGCATACATGGCAACCAACAATCAGGGCGAGGACAATCCCGACGGCAACGACTTCTACTCCAACAACGTAGTTTATTTCAAGTCCAACCCTCACTTTGAGGAGAGCATGGAAGCAAGCCTTCCCGAGGGCTCGGAGATCGACTACCACGTTAACATTGACAAGGTTCGTTACCAGATAGTTCCCGCAACAGACGCTATCACAATGCTTCAGTCGGGCACAGTTCACTACGTAACTCCCCAGCTTACCAAGGATAACATGAGTACCCTTAATTCTCTTGCATCCAAGGGCTTTGAGAAGATCTCGGTAAGCCAGCTCGGTTACGGTTACATAGGCATCAACGCATCCTACATTCCCAACATTTATCTCCGCCGTGCCATTATGGCGGCAATGGACACCAGCCTTGCCCTTCAGTACTACGACGCAGGTACTGCCGAGCAGATCTTCTGGCCCATGTCCACCGTAAGCTGGGCTTATCCCAAGGATGACAGCGGAAACAACGAGACCTATAACGGTCACATGTATCCCTACCTCAACTTTACCGAGGAGAAGGCAAAGGAGAACATTCTCTCTCTTATGGAAAGCGCATACAGCCACACCATGGGCTACACCGACGCTGACCTTAAGGTGACCTTCACTATCGCAGGCTCTAACCTTACCGACCATCCCACCTATCAGGTATTCCAGACGGCGGCAAAGCTGCTTAACGAATGTGGCTGGGACGTTGAGGTTATTGCAGACTCGCAGGCACTTACCAAGCTTTCCACAGGCTCTCTTGAGGTCTGGGCAGCTGCCTGGGGTACGACGGTTGACCCCGATATGTATCAGGTATATCACAAGAACTCCAACGCCTCCAGCGTAAAGGCGTGGGGCTACAACGCTATCCTCGCAAACGACAGCTACTGGATGGAACAGGGCATTCTCGACGAGATGAGTGAGATCATTGACGATGCCCGTGAGACCGACGACCAAGCTATACGTACCTCTCTTTATGAGAAAGCAATGGGCTACGTTCTCGACCTTGCGGTTGAGCTTCCCGTATACCAGAGACAGCAGCTTTACGCTTACAACGCAAACATCATCGATTCCTCCTCCTTCCCCGAGGACATCAACCCCTACTCCTCTCCCCTTGACAGAATCTGGGAGATCAAGTTCACCGACCGTGTAACGTCGGGCGGCGGAAGCGGTAACGCAGGTCTTGTTATCGGTTGCATCCTTGCAGCGGTAGCGGTTATCGTTACGGTTTCCTACTTCGTGCTTCCCAAGGAGCTTCACGAAAAGATCTTCGGCAAGAAGAAGGTTCCCTACGTTATTCCCGCAGGCGAAATTGACGAAGAGGATATGGACGCCTACAACAAATTTATTAAGAGAAAGTAAGATTGGAGGAAAAGCATGCTAAAGTATATAATTAAAAGACTTCTGCAGTCGATTCTTATACTGCTGGGTGTTTCTCTGATAATCTACGCTCTTATCAGATGCATGCCGGTTGACTTCGTAACACAGAAGCTTTCTTCTATTACAACGACCGGTGCAGAGACCTCCCAGGAGCTTATCGACGCCATGCTCAAGCAGTACGGCCTTGACACCAACATTTTCGAGGGCTACGTTTCCTGGCTTGGCAAGCTTCTCAAGCTCGATTTCGGTAACAGCTTCAAGTACGGCATTCCCGTAATCGAGGTTATCAAGGACCATATGGGCGTTTCCTTTGCAGTTGCTGCAATCGCAACGATCTTTGAGTTCCTTATCGCAATTCCCCTCGGCGTTACCGCCGCAACACATCAGTATTCTATCCGCGACTACGTCGTTACGGTTCTCGTAATGATCGGTATCTCGCTCCCCTCCTTCTTCTTCGGTCAGATGCTGAAGAACATCTTTGCCATCCAGCTTGAGTGGTTCCCTGCCTCGGGTCTTATCGACGCCTCGAAGGATCTCAGCGGATTTGCTCTGCTGATGGACCAGATGTGGCATTTATTCATTCCTATCCTCACCGTAGTTATTCTTTCTATCGGTGGTCGTATGAGAATGACCAGAACCAATATGCTGGAGGTACTTAATTCCGACTACATCCGTACCGCCCGTGCAAAGGGTCTCAAGGAAAAGGTCGTAATTTATAAGCACGCATTCAGAAACACTATGATCCCCCTCGTTACCTCCCTCGCAGGACTGCTTCCCGGTCTGTTCTCGGGTGCGATCATCACCGAGCAGGTCTTCGGTCTTCCCGGTATCGGTAACGTGGCGTTCGATGCGATGCTTGTTGCTGACATTCCCTTCATAATGGGATACAATATGTTCCTCGCACTGCTCAGCGTTATCGGCGTTCTTCTCGCCGACCTTATGTACGCTGTGGTAGACCCGAGAGTTAAGCTTGGTTAAGGAGGTGCGGTATGGAAAACGAAAAGAAAAATCTTAACGAAACAGAAGTTTCTACCGAAGAAACCGTAACTCACGAGCAAACTCTCAAGCTGATGTCCCCCATGCAGATGGTAATCAGACGATTCTTCCGCTCCAAGCTCTCCATTATCGGACTTGTAATGGTAGTTTCGCTCTTCCTCTTCTGCTGGGTAGGTCCTCTCTTCTACACCGTCTCTCCCACCGAAATCGATAAGAGCGGTAAGGTTGAGTACACCGAAAAATGGGTTGAATACGTCGACGAAAACGGCGTTACCCAGGGTTATTGGCAGGTTATCGAGACAAATCTCACTGATAATATGCTCTCCAAGCCCTCCAAGACCCATCCCCTCGGCACAGACAAGACCGGTAAGGACGTCCTCGCAAGACTTATGAACGGCGGTAAGATCTCCCTTGGCATAAGCTTCCTTGCGGTATTTATCGTAACCTTCCTCGGCATTATCTTCGGCGGTATTGCAGGCTACTTTGGCGGCGCTGTTGACAACATTATCATGAGAATATGCGATATTCTTATGTGTCTGCCCGGCTTCCCTATCCTGCTTATCGTTGGAACGATCATCGACGGTCTCCGTGAGGGCGGCATGACAATGTTCGACTATCAGTACAAGATCTATTGGCTGATGGGCTTCCTCACCCTTATTTCCTGGTCGGGTACAGCACGTCTCGTCCGTGGTCAGATACTCTCGCTCCGTGAGCAGGAGTATATGGTTGCGGCAGAGGCAATGGGCTACTCTACCTCGAGAAAGATCTTCAAGCACCTCGTTCCCAACGTAATGCCCCAGCTTATCGTTTCTATGACTTTAAGCCTTGGTAGTATGATCCTTTACGAGGCATCCCTTTCCTACCTCGGCCTCGGTGCGCCCGAGCAGTACGCTGCATGGGGTACCATGATTAACGCTGCAAAGGATCCCGATATCCTTGCAAACTACTTCAACGTTTGGGGCCCTCCCGGTGTATGCATTATCATCGCGGTGCTTGGCTTCAACTTCATCGGCGACGGTCTCCGTGACGCCCTTGACCCCAAGATGAGGAGGTAATTATGAGCAGATTTGAAAGAGATCACAAGCACACAACAAGCGCAGACAGACATTATCTCTCCTCTAAGGAAATTCGCGAAATAGCCAAGGCAAACGCCAAGGTTATGAAGGAGCTTGAGAAAAAGAAGTACAGAAAAGCTGATGAGAGCGAATTCGTCAGCAAAATGGACGACGACAGAAATATTCTTGAGATTGAGGATCTTCACACCTACTTCTTCACCGACCAAGGTATCGTTAAGGCGGTTAACGGCGTATCCTTCAATATACCCAAGGGATCTACCGTAGGCATCGTTGGTGAGTCGGGATGTGGAAAGTCGGTAACCAGTATGTCCATTATGCGACTTCTCCAGGGTCCCACAGGTCAGATTTACTCCGGCTCCATCCGCTTCAAGTCCCTCGACTACAAGTGCGACGAGCACGGCAATCCTATTCCGATCTGGCGCAGAAAGGAAAACGGAAAGATTCTTTTCGTAAACGAGAAGGATAAAAACGGCAACGAAATCATCGGTAAGGATGGCAATCCCGTCCGTATTCCCCTGCAGGCAACCGACGAAAAGGGCGTTCCCCTCTATGAGATGGAGGAAAAGGTTTATGATATCGCCGAGATGCCTATGAGCGAGATTCACAGACTCAGAGGACGCCAGATCTCTATGATCTTCCAGGAGCCCATGACATCCCTTAACCCCGTATTCACTATCGGTAACCAGCTTGACGAGGTTGTGTTCATTCACACCCCCGGTGCAACCAAGGAAATGGCGAAGGCACGCTCTCTTGAGATGCTTGAGCTTGTTGGTATCGCTGCTCCCGAGCGCGTTTACAACTCCTATCCCCACGAGCTCTCGGGTGGTATGAGACAGAGAGTTATGATCTCCATGGCTCTCGCCTGCGACCCCAGACTTATTATTGCAGACGAGCCTACAACGGCTCTTGACGTAACTATTCAGGCGCAGATCCTCGACCTGCTCCGTGACCTTAAAACACGTATCGACGGCTCTATTATGCTGATCACCCACGACCTGGGTATTATTGCCGAAATGGCTGATTACGTTGTTGTAATGTATGCGGGCAGAATTATTGAGAGAGGTACCGTTCAGGAGATCTTCCATAATCCCCTGCACCCCTACACCATCGGTCTTCAGAAGTCCAAGCCTACTATGGACTCTGATAGCGACACCCTCTTCAATATCCCCGGTAACGTGCCTAACCCCGTTAATATGCCCAAGCATTGCTACTTCAAGGAGAGATGCTCCAAGTGCGTTGGCAAGTGCTCAGGCGACTATCCCTGTATGGTGCAGGTGAGCCCCACTCACTACGTGGCATGCCATCTGTACGGAGAGGAGAAAGCAAATGGCTAAGAAGAATAACCAGGTAACAGAGCCCGAGATCCTCGATCCCAAAATTGCTGAATATATCGAAATTGATAGAAAAAACAAGGCAGACCTTGCGGCGCAGCGCGAAGAGGACTTCAAGCAGCCTTATGATCCCGAGTGCATTCTCGAGGTCAGACATATGCGCAAGACCTTCCCCCTTCAGAAGAACCTTCTCGGAAAGGTACAGCGTGAGCTGGTAGCGGTTGACGACGTTTCCTTCAAGCTCCACACAGGCGAGACCCTCGGTATCGTTGGTGAGTCGGGCTGTGGTAAGACTACGCTCGGAAGAGCCATTCTGAAGCTTCACCAGCCTACGGGCGGTCAGATCATCTTCAACGGTGAGGACGTTACGAAGTTCAACACCAAGCAGATGCGTAAAAACCGCACCGAGATGCAGATCATCTTCCAGGATCCCTACTCCTCCCTTCCTCCCAGAAGCACGGTTGGAGATATTCTCTCCGAGCCTGTTATGGTACATAACATCGTGCCTAAGGATGAGGTTAAGAATTACGTCTTGAAGCTGATGGACAAGTGCGGTCTGAGAGACTATTACTTTGAGCGTTACCCCCACGAGTTTTCGGGTGGCCAGCGTCAGAGAATTTGTATCGCAAGAGCCCTTTCGGTAAACCCCAAGCTTGTTATTTGTGACGAGCCTGTTTCGGCACTTGACGTGTCTATTCAGGCGCAGATCATTAACCTTCTCAAGGAGCTTCAGCGCTCCATGAACCTGACATATATCTTCATTTCTCACGATCTCTCGGTTGTTAAGTTCATTTCGGATAAGATCGGCGTTATGTATCTTGGTTCTATGGTTGAGTTTGGTAATAAGAAGGATATCTTCGCAAATCCCATTCATCCTTATACGAAGGCACTCTTCTCTGCGATTCCTAATCCTAACCCCGACGTTAAGATGAACAGAATTGCTCTGAACGGCGATATTCCCTCCCCCGCAAATCCCCCCTCGGGCTGTCGCTTCCACACACGCTGCCCCCATGCAACCGAAAAGTGTAAGTATATAGCTCCCACCTACCGCGAGCACGAGCCCGGTCACTTTGCGGCCTGCCACCTGCTCGACGAGGAACAGTCAAATGGCTGATAAGAAGAAAAAGAAAAAAGTCGTCTATTACGACGACGGCAGAACAATTGCTGATATGTCTAACATCTACGGCATCAAAAAGGCCGATGAGGAGGACGGCGGCGAGCCGAAGTATAAAGGTAACCCCTATTTCGGTAATTATCGCCCCGGCCACACTCCGAAGGATTGGGCAAAGACCTATTGGAACACCGTGAAAACCATGTTCCTCCCTATGCTCGCTACCCTTGGTATTATCGGCGGCGCATTTCTTGTTCTTTGGATTTTGCTTGAACTAGCATCATAACTAAACACTAAAGGGCAGAGTTTTACTCTGCCCTTTAGTGCGCCTATTGACAACTCTTTATTGATATGGTATGATAAATTGATAACTATTCCGAGGTAATGTTATGAAAATTATTCCATATGAAGATAAATACAGAGATGACATGATCTTCATGGTGCTGTCGGCAAAGGACGCATTGGGCAGGAAACCGACCATTAATGAAGATCTTCTTGACGTAAAGAAAAACTATCTTGACAAGGGAGATATGTTTTGGATCGCGCTTGACGATAGTGATAGGGTTATAGGTTGTATAGGATATTCAAGGACTAAAAGACCAAACGAAGCCTTTCTCCATCGCCTTTATGTTAAAGCAACGCTGAAACATCAAGGAATCGGCACATCCCTGCTTAAAACGGCAGAAAGCGCTATGAAGGAGAACGGTATTACCGCCTCTCTCGTCCACCTCGGCGAGCCTAAGGAACAGTGGTTTGAATCATATAGCTTCTACCCAAAGCATGGCTACGTCGAATACTCACCGAGATATATGAGGAAGGATTTAGAATAAGAAGAACAAACCCCGACGCCAAAATCGTCGGGGTTTATGTTGCATCGATAAATTTGTCGGCCTCTTCTCTAGTCTTAAAAACAACGATATTCTTATTCTGCCCGTGTTTTTCTAGGAGATTATATATTTCTGGCAGTTTATTATTTGCGAAACGTTCTATCTCTTCACGGAATTTCGGGTTAAGTTCTCTATCAACCCAAGGTACGTCATATCGCTCTTTTCCAAGTCTATCGATTGCCCCCTGAAGGCAAACCTCGGTAGGAAGATCAAAGAGAAAAACCGTGTCGCACGCTTCAAGACGCATCTCGATTGTCCTGGAATAATTGCCATCAATTATCCACTCATCCTCAGCAAAAATCTCCTTTATTCGAGCATCAAAATTCTCTCTTGATATATGCGTTCTATCGGACCTGTGCCAGATAGCATCGAGATAATACAATGGCAGACCTGTCTTTTTATGTAGCTTTTCAGCAAAGGTGGTCTTCCCTGAGCCGGGACAACCGATAACAATGGCTTTCTTTATATCGAACGAATCTTCCTTTTTATTACATTTAAACATGAAATTCATATTCTTCTTCTCTATCACCGAATGAATGATAAATACTGCAAAAACAATCATCAAGGGTGTTCCAAGAATCCACAATTTGAGTGGTATTTCTTACACAAGAGTATATTTTCTCAGTTTCCGCATCGATGAAAATGTCAAGATTTGTATGAAAATCATAGTTTCGTATATAGTTACCACAATGCAACCAAGTCTTTGGGATATCGTCGTGACGTCTTAAATCCTCGATTCTCATATCAAAGGGTTCCTCCATATCCGTAGGGCGTCCGAAGGGTTGCGTACATGGGAGTCCGTATATGGTGAACAAACCGCTTGCGGTAGGAATTCTTTTCTTTTTTATGGTATGCCACATCTTTACCGTGCAAAGATTGGCACCGTTTGAATATTTAAGAAACTCAATATACTCTTTCGGAAATTTATAAACGTACTGAGAAATTAAAAATTCATCTATCAATTTATCATCAAGCGGCTTAAATAACATATGACAAGCACGAGGAATAGTTCCCGGTTTTAATAAAATCGTTCCATTTTCTCGTATTAAAGAATCATTCTTATATTCTTTCTTTAATTCCTCTAGTATTTTAATAAACTCCATCTTTTTTTCCTTTTTTATTTTATCTTATCACACTGAAAACTAAATGTCAAGTATTTGATTGGTTATCCTTACTCTGCACGTTGCCTCATCGTACTCGAATTACTGTGATTCAAACAAGCTGGGGAAAATGCGAATAGCATTTTGAAGTGGCAAAGCCACGTTTTTTTCGTCAACTAGCTTTCCAGCTGAACTCGTTACTGTGATTCAAACAAGCTGTGGAAAATGCGGATAGCATTTTGAAGTGGCAAAGCCACGGCTTTCGGAGAAAGCGCCACAGCGCAGTTTATTCGCCTTTTGCGCGAAACTACGGCTTCGGTATAAGCAAAAGGCGAAACACCTACAAAAAAGTACAGTAATGCTCCGCCTGATGACCTCGGATTTTCAGTTGCGAAGCAACATAAAAAATGCCCTATAGATTTCTCAGTGCTTGCACTAGGAAAGATATAGAGCATTTTTTATTTATCCGAGGCATCACTCCCCCGTACAAAACAAAAAGCCACGCTATTGCGTGACTCCATCTATTTCTTCTAGCATATTTAAATGCCCATTAAAAACCGAATAAATTGGAAACGAAGCTCAAGGAAATGTGCGAACTTGCTTCTGTTGAGTTATTCAAGACAACAGTT
>JBGVPG010000034.1:0-33265 GCA_045126855.1 Eubacteriales bacterium
CTGTGCCGTATCTTCGTAGGCTACGACCAAAAGCTTTATGAAATAACCCTTCGTGGCTTTATTTTCTTCAGCTTTTCTTACCTTGTGACGGGCTTCAATATCTTCGGCTCCTCCTTCTTCACCGCACTTAATAACGGCGGCATCTCGGCTATTATATCCTTTATGCGAACACTGGTGTTCCAGGTAATTGCCGTATTGATCCTGCCCGAGATATTCGCTCTCGACGGCGTGTGGTTCTCAATTATCGTTGCAGAGCTGCTCTCGGCGGCTCTTACAACCGTCTTCCTTATAGCCAAGCGAAAAAAATATCAATATTAAGAAAATCCCCGATTTTCGGGGATTTTTTACTTGCTTAGTATTCTGTCAATCTCAGCCTTGGTGCTGTCTCTCACCTCTGAAAGAGGCAGACGAAGCTCGCCCGAGATAAGACCGAGACGGCTCATAGCGTATTTTACGGGTGCAGGGTTGGTCTCAAGGAACAGCGATGAGATAAGGGGGAGAAGGTCGAACTGTACTTTTCGTGCCCGTTCCGTATCACCGCCAAAAAAGGCGTCGGTGAGCTCCTTGGTCTCTCTTGGACGAAGGTTTGAAACCACCGAAATAACTCCAAGACCGCCAAGGGCCAGGGTAGGGAATATCTGGCTGTCGTTACCCGAATAGAGTGCCAGCCTCTCACTCATTGAAGCAAGTGCCACAAGTCTGTCTGTGGAGTCGGAGGCTTCTTTTATACCTACAATATTCGGATGATCCGATAGCCTCTCAAGAAGCTTAATTCCAAGGTTTACACCCGTTCTGGAAGGCACATTGTAAAGTAAAGTTGGCAAATCAACGCTTTCGGCTATGGAAAGATAGTGCTTTTCCACGCCTGCCTCCGTACCCTTGTTGTAATAGGGTGTCACTAATAGCAGACCGTCACAGCCGATCTTCTCGGCAAAACGTGAGTGGGCAATAGCAACCCTCGTGTCGTTTGTTCCCGTGCCGAAAATAAGCCTTGTGCGACCCGATATTCTCTCCTTGCAGAATTCAAATAGCGAGTATCTCTCCTCGTTGCTGAGAGTTGCCGCCTCGGCGGTAGTGCCGCCAATAACAAGACAGTCGATTTTTGCATCAATTTGCATATCAATAAGCCTGCCGAGGCAGTCGTAATCTATCTCACCCTCACGGAATGGAGTGATAAGTGCGGTTGCCGTACCGCGGAAAATCTCTTTTTTCACCATATTTTCTCACTTATACTTGATTTATAAACCTTTATCGTGTATAATATCTCTGAAATCATTATATGAAAGAGCGTTTTACATGGACAATAAAATTTTGAACGAGCGAGTTGCGACAGACCTTGCAACCAGCGATTTTTATTACGACCTTCCCGAGGAGCTTATTGCACAGAGCCCCAGCGACGAGCGTGACGGCTGCCGCCTTATGGTTCTCGACCACGAGGGCAATATTGAGCATAAGATCTTCCGTGATATAATAGATTACCTTAACCCCGAGGATATGCTTGTGGTGAACTCTTCTAAGGTAATTCCCGCAAGACTTCTTGGCAAGACCGAGAAAACAGGCTCAGATATGGAGCTTCTGCTTCTTCGTATGCTGGAAAACGGCGAGTGGGAGACCCTTGTTCGCCCCGGCAAGCGTGCCAAGGTTGGCGCATCCTTCGATTTCGGCGGAATTCTCCGTGCTACGGTCACCTCTATCGTTGAGGGTGGCAACCGCACCGTAAAATTTGAGTACGACAGCGGAAAATATAAGAATATTTACGAGGTTCTCGACGCCATCGGCAATATGCCCCTGCCGCCCTACATCACCAAAAAGCTTGAAAATAAAGAGGATTACCAGACCGTCTACGCCAAGGAGGAGGGCTCTGCCGCAGCGCCCACCGCAGGTCTGCACTTTACCGACGAGCTTCTTGAGCGCATAAAGGCAAAGGGGGTTGGCTACGGTGAGGTCACTCTCCACGTGGGTCTCGGCACCTTCCGCCCCGTAAAGGTGGATAAGATCGAGGAGCACGAGATGCACGGTGAGTATTTCCACATTTCCGAGGAGGTTGCCGAGGAGATCAACCGCAGACGTGCAAACGGCGGTCGTATCATCGCCGTCGGTACTACGTCCTGCCGTGTTCTTGAGAGCGCATCCACTCCCGACGGCAAGCTTCATCCCATGAATGCCGAGACGGCGATCTTCATCTATCCCGGCTATAAGTTCAAGGCGATAGACGCCCTGATAACCAACTTCCACCTGCCCGAGAGCACCTTGATAATGCTTGTCAGCGCCCTTTGCGGTAAGGAAAACGTGATGAACGCATATGACGTTGCCGTGAAGGAAAAGTACAGATTCTTCTCCTTTGGAGATGCGATGTTTATAAAGTAATTTTAGGGCGGATTATTCCGCCCTTTTATTAATATGTAGAAAGTACTTGACAAATGGCTTTTTATGTGTTATAATACCACCCGTATGAGGGAGTAGCGAGCGCTGTTGCGTGTCAAGTCAACATCCTGACCTTTTCTCGGTCTGGCTTGAATCAAATCGCGAGACTCATGTATTGCGCAAGCTTACATGGATGCCCTCTTTTTTTCATGGGGTATGGCCGCGCGTCATATCTTTTTTTATTGGAGTTAAATATGTTTGGATTTATCTTTTTTTTCAATAGCCTGCTTATAGGCGTTGGACTTGCTATGGACGCCTTCTCGGTGTCGCTGGCAAACGGACTTAACGAGCCCGATATGTCAAGGAAAAAGATCCTGGGCGTCAGCGGTGTGTTCGGCGTTTTCCAGGGACTTATGCCCCTTATCGGTTGGTTTTGCGTCCATTCTATCGCCTCGGCGTTTTCCGTTTTTGAAAAATTCATTCCCTGGATCGCTCTCGCCCTTCTCGGTTACATAGGCGGCAAGATGCTTTACGAGGGAATAAAGGAATATAAGTGCAGATCCTGCGGCGGCGGTGAGGAATGTCCCGTTCCCGAAAAGCTTGGTCTTTCCGCTCTTTTGGTGCAGGGAGTTGCTACCTCAATAGATGCCCTTTCGGTTGGCTTCACTATCTCGGATTATAACGCACTTCAGGCGGTGGTTTGCGCTCTGCTTATTGCCTTCGTAACCTTCGTAATCTGCCTTGCAGGCGTGCTTCTCGGCAGGAGATTTGGCACAGCTCTGGCAGGCAAATCCTCTATCTTCGGCGGCGTGATTCTTATCTTCATCGGCCTGGAGATCTTCATTACCTCGTTTATTTAAATAATGTAAAATACAAGGAGACAAAAAATGATCGCAAACATTCTTAATCAGTATTCGTTTTTGGCTTACGTTTTCGTTGCCATCGGCTTCGTTTTTCTCATCAAGGGCGGCGACTGGTTCGTTGACGCAGCAACCGGAATTGCAAAGCGCTTCCACCTTCCCGAGCTTCTTATCGGTGCTACCGTAGTTTCTATCGGAACGACCCTGCCTGAGGTTATGACCTCCGCAATCGGTGCGGCAAGCGGCAGCAGCGCAGTAGCTTACGGTAACGCAATCGGCTCTATTATCTGTAACACATCTCTTATTGCGGCTCTCACAATCGCAATCAAGCCTGCCAAGGCGGATAAGAAGGCTCTTATTTTCCCTGTATGCTTCTTCTTCGGCACGGCAATCTTCTATGCCTTCAACGCATACGTATTCGGCAGATTCAACCTTTGGATGGGTATCGTTCTTCTTCTCGGCTTCGTTGTATATATGGTTATGAACGTAATCAATATGAAGAAGAATCCTGCAGAGGAGGAGCACGAGGAGGTTGAGATCTCCGAGGGCGTGGAGTCCGGCAAGGGCGGCCTTGTTAAGGACATCGTTATGCTCGTTGTTTCTGCGGCAGTTATCGCCATAGGTGCAAAGCTTCTCGTTGAGGGTGCTACTAAGGTTGCACACGACCTTGGCGTTCCCGAGACCATTATTTCTCTTACCATCGTTGCTCTCGGTACAAGCCTTCCCGAGCTTGTAACCGCTGTAACCGCTCTTATGAAGGGCCACGGCGCGCTCTCCCTCGGTAACATCATCGGTGCTAACATCTTTAACCTTGTTCTCGTTTCGGGCGCAGCTATCACCATTAACCCCTTCGACGTTCCTGCAGAGGCAACCTTCCTTGGCAACAACGCATCTCTCATCTTCGACATTCCCCTCGTATTCCTCGTAATGGGCATTATGACCATTCCCACTATCATCAAGGGCAGACTTCAGAGATGGCAGGGCGTCAGCCTCCTTTGTCTCTACGCTGCATACTGCGTGCTTCAGTTCGTAGTGCTTCCTAATTTTGCATAAAATTTGCTTCAAGCGGCAGTCCGTCAGGGCTGCCGTTTTTTTTACATTATTTTGATATTTTCCTATCAATGTTATCAATTTTTTGATATGTAAAAGGCTGTAAAAATGACCGTTTTGTGTATATTGAAAAAAACAAGCTTTCTAAATTGTGCACAGTTTACGAAAATGATATTATATATTGAAATCTTTTGTATAACGTGTTATAATTATAGTGTAAATCAAATTTTTGCAGATGATAGGAGATTCAATATGAAAAAAAGACTTGCTTTTATCGCATTGATTCTTGTTTTCGCAATGCTGGGTATGACCGCCTGCGGTCTTATCCCGACACCCGAGAATCCACCGGAGCAGGGCGGTGAAAATCCGGATCCCCACGAGCACAACTTCGTTGAAGGCAAGTGTGAGTGCGGTGAGACCGACCCGAACTACAAGCCTCCCCACCAGCATTCCTTCGTGGAAGGCAAGTGTGAGTGCGGTGAGACCGATCCGAACTACAAGCCTCCCCATGAGCATTCCTTCGTAGAAGGTAAGTGTGAGTGCGGTGAGATCGACCCCGACTATAAACCCGAACCGGAGGTACCCGAGGTGCTTGACCCCATAACAATCTATCTCGTAGGTGACTCCACCGTTTGCTCCTTCACCGACGGCTACTACTATCCCAGATACGGCTACGGCACCCAGCTCGGAAATTACCTTGACGAGAAGGCTACCGTGATCAACCTTGCTCTCTCGGGCAGAAGCTCCAAGAGCTTTATCACCGAGGCAAATTACGAGACACTTAAAAACGGTCTGAAGGCAGGCGATTATCTCATTATCGGCTTCGGTCATAATGATGAAAAGAGCGACGATGCGGCAAGATTTACCGACGCAACCAAGCCCTATACCGACGAGACCTCCTTCGGCTACTATCTCTATAACTATTATATCAAGCTTGCCCTTGATGCAGGCGCAACCCCCGTGCTTTGCACTCCTATCGTGAGAGCAAAGACCAGCGACGACTACTCGGGCAACGAGGGTCACGTTACCGAAACGGGCGACTATGCACAGTATATCCGTGACCTTGGCACAGAGCTTGGCGTTGCTGTTGCAGACCTCACCGCCATTACCAAGGCAGAGTATGAGTCCAAGGGCTACGAGGGCGCAAAGCTCTATCACGCAGTTACCGCAGGTACTTCCTCCGACGAGGGCGTTACCGTCCTTCCCAACTGGGATTCAATCGACAAGACCCACCTTAATATCTATGGCGCAAAGTTCGTGGCGTACAGCCTTGCAACCGAGCTCCAGAGCATTGTAGGTATCGGCGATTACGTTAAGTCGGATATAGCAGCACCCACCGAGGCAGACCTCGTTCCCAATCCCGACTACAAGTGGTCGAGCTACACCGCTCCCGATCTCAGCCAGTTCGGTGCACAAGAGCATCTTGCTACTCTTACCGAGGGCTGGTACGGTACCGCATTCGGTGACGTCGGCGGAGATCCCACCTCTGAAAGCAACGGCTACTTCGCACAGGAGACTGCCGAGGGCGTATTCAAGGTAGGTAACCTTTCCTCCAAGAACAAGGGTAAGTTCTCCTCCTCTGCCGACGGCTTTGCCTTTCTATTCAGACAGGTTGAGGTTTCCAAGAACTTTAAGCTTACCGTAACGGGTAAGATCCTTGAGATGAGCGCAGGAAAGGACCAGGCAGGCTTTGGTCTTATGCTTCGTGACGACGCATACCTTCCCAACAGAGTTTCTGTAGCCACAAACTACGTTACCGCAGGCTTCCTTACCACTAAGACCGGCCTTAACGTTAACTTCTACCGTGAGAACAGCACTCTTGATAAGGGTAGCGAGATCGCTACCGAGCTCCACGCAGCAGACGACACCTTCACCGCTACTATCGAGCGTGTCGGTCAGTCTGTTACCGTTTCCGTGACCTACAAGGGTCAGACCTATACTAAGACCTACGTCGACTTCGACTTCGTTGCGGTTGACAACGGTTATATGTACGTTGGTATGTTTGCAAACCGCGGCACCGTGGTTGAGTACACCGACGTAAGCTTTGAGATCACAGGCGAGTCTCAGGGCGCATAAAATTTGTTCATACTTAAAATTATATAAAGGAGAAATCGTATGAAAAAAACAGCTTTGTTTTTAGTGGCACTTCTTCTTCTGTCCGTGTTTGCGTTCGCATCCTGCGATCTGCTTCCCATCGGACCTCAGGAAGACCCGAAATGCCAGCACGTCGACAGAAATGCAGACCTTATCTGTGATATCTGTGAGGCGGAGCTTGAAGCAAAAGACCCCCCCCCTACTACATGCGTTCACGTAAACCATAACAAGGATCACCTTTGTGATCTCTGCGGTGCGGAGTACAGCGTGTGTGTAGATGCTGACGGAAATCACTTCTGTGACATCTGCTCCAACGTTACCTCCAAGTGCATTGACACCACCAAGGATCACCTCTGTGATTATTGTCAGGAGCCTCTTACCGAGTGTGAGGCTGAAGATAAGTCTCACGAGTGCGCTATCTGCGGTAAGACAATTTCCGAGTGTGCTGCTGCCGAGGGCTCTCACGCTTGCGGCGTTTGCGGCAAGGTGCTCTCCGAGTGCGCAGACGAGGACGGTGACTACGCTTGTGACGTTTGCGGCGAAAGTCTCCTTCCCGAGAATATGGAGATTGTAAAGTACTCCCTTAATATCAGCGATCTTGAGGTAGGTACCCGTACCGCTGACGAGATCAACGGCAAGTTCACTATCGTTTCGGGTTCTGAGATCAGAAACAGAACCAAGAGCTACGAGGGCGTTGAGTACAACAAGTCCGTTAAGATCGGTAACTCCACAACCAAGATCAAGGTTGAGGTTCCCGGTGACGGTAAGCTTTACTTCCTCATTCAGAACGGCTCCAGCGGTGCTGCGACCCAGTTCGTAACCGTAACCGCTCCCGACGGCACCGTACATGACATTGAGTTTGCAGGTACCGACGAGGGTAGCCCTGTTGTTAAGATCGAGCTCGAGGTTACCGAGGGTGAGTGGATCATCAGCCGTGGTAAGAACGGCGGTACTCAGGATATCTTCTATCTTGACCTCAGCTGTGTTGTTGAGAAGTCCGAGGAAAACGGCTTTGAGCTTGTTTCCGAGGGTAAGGTAGATTATCTCTGCGGTCAGACACTTGATCTCTCTGCTATCAGACTTAACGCAACCTTCGCAAACGGTAAGACCGAGCCTCTTGCGATCGAGGACGTTACCGTTGATACCTCTGCAGTTAATCTTGCAGTTTCCGGTACATACGCTATCACTATTTCCTATAAGGAATATACTCCCATCACCGTTAACATCAACGTTTATCTTCCCGAGGAGGTTATTCTCCACTTCGACGCTATTGAGAAGCTGGCACAGAACACCTCTGCAGGCAACGGCGTTTATTATAACCACAGCTTCAAGGAGGTTTACTTCGTAGACGAAACTCTCGACCTTACCGGTCTTTCGGTAATCGTAAAGGGTAAGCTTGGCGAAGCTACCAAGGAGTTCAACGTTGGTAAGGACTACACTCTCAGCGACGTAGATCTTTCTACCGCAGGCGAGAAGATTCTCACCGTTACTTATGCAAACGTATCCGCAAACGTAAGAATCGACGTTGTTGAAATTCAGCCCACCGTTGATCCCGACAGTGGCGAGATCAAGGCTCTCGTTGATCCCGCATACCTCGGTATTATCGGCGATCTCAGCGGTCCCTATCACGTATTCAATACCATTCAGCAGGCACTCGACTTCCTTGCGAAGGCTGATGCAAATACTCCCAAGGCTATTTACATAGCTCCCGGCTACTACCGTGAGAAGCTTGAGATCACCATTCCCAACCTTACCATCGAGGGCTCTTGCGAGAACCCTGAGGACGTTGTTATCGAGTGGGATTCTCTCTACGGCCTCGTTGACGCAGGCGGCTTCACTCACACCACCGACTCTACTCAGACCGTTGCGATCAGAGAGAGCGCATACAACGTAACCATTAAGAACGTTACCATCTCCAACTACTGGAACAGCCAGGATAGAATGGATGCGGCAGAGCTCGCAATCGAGCGTGGCCTTGCACTCCTTGTTCAGGCTGACCGCTTCACTATGAAGAACTCCAGACTCCTTGGTATTCAGGATACCCTCGAGCTCTTCACAGGTCGTCAGTACTTCGAGAACGTATTTATCTCGGGCTACACCGACTTCATCTTCGGAACTAACAACGCAACTATCTTCAAGGGCTGTACCATTCACGTAATCGATACCGTGAAGGATGATTCCGGCACAGCAGGTTACCTCACCGCCTTCAAGGGCTCCAACAAGGGCGCAGGCGACGCTATCGTTTACGGCGCAATCTTCTATCAGTGTAAGTTCACCGCTGACGAGGGCGTTATGGCAGGCAAGACCGCAATCGGCCGTACCTGGGGCGCATACGCAGCAGTTGCAGTTATCGAGTCCGAGCTTGGCGAGCACATCTCCGTAGAAGGCTACGATAAGGCAAACAACAAGAATAAGAGATACATCTCTATGAACGGCATCCATCCCACCGACGAGACCGTTCAGTTCGTTGAGTATAACAACACAGGCGCAGGTGCTATCACCGAGGCTGTTGCAGGTATGAGATTCCTTACTGCTGAGGAAGCTGCGAAGTACGTTGATTTCGCTGTTGTATTCGGCACTAATAACGGTAAGGTATCCTTCCTTGATTCCTGGAACCCCGAGATCACCGAGATCGTCGTTGACGATAGAGATTACTACTACTTCAACGGCGCATCCAGCACCACAGGCGTTTCCCACACCTTCGATACCACTACCACCATTGCAAAGGGCTCTACCCTTGAGTGGGACGGCCTTCTCATCAGCGCAGAGAACGGCAAGGTTGCCTGGAACCAGAACGCCAACGCTCTCAATATGAAGGCAGGCGCATTCATTAAGTTCAACGTTAAGGCAGGCACTACCGTTACCGTTGAGACCTATCCTAACTACAATTACTTCACTCTTAACGGCGTAGGCACCGCAAGCGCAAATATGCTCTCCCAGTACTATGCTGAGGACACCGAGGTTATCCTTCTTTCCACAGGCGACCTCTACCTCTACTCCATCATCATCAATCCCGGTGAGGAGGCTCCCGCAGCTCCCACTCTCTCCGAGATCAAGGCTTCCGGCATGAACGTTAACTACGTTGTAGGCGATGCGATCTCTCTCGAGGGTCTCGTTGTTAAGGCTATCTACTCCGACAACTCGGTTGTTGCAGTTACCGATTACACTGTTGACTCCTCTGCAGTTAACGTAAACGCAGCAGGCGATTACCTTGTAACCATTACCTACGGCGGCAAGACTGTTACCGTTAAGGTTACCTACGAGGATCCTAACGCAGGTCCCGAAATCTCAAAGGACACCATCCTTGACTTCACCACACCCGCAGGTCTCGAGGAGGTTCAGAACAATCCTAAGGTTACTATCACAGGCTCCGTAAGACACAACGGCGCTGAGATCCAGATCAAGGGTACTATCTCCTTCCAGGTTAAGGCAGGAACTGTTGTTACCGTAATTCCTTACGCAAACACCCAGTATGCTTCCTTTAAGCTTTACGCAGAGGGCGAAACCACCGATACCGTTTACAACGAAATGCAGTCCATGATGTTCTTCGAGGATTGTACGGTTGTTTACGAGGGCCTTGATAACAACTACCTCTGCCAGATCATCATCGAGTGCCCCCTCGGCGAGGGTAAGTACGTATTCGGCGGTAAGGATATGGAGGGCGACGTAACAGGTATTCTTGAGTCGATCCCCGGTATGTCTATCACCGGTACCTGCAAGACTCACAGCGGCGGTGCACAGCTTGGTGCTGATTCTCAGATCATCTTCATCGCTCCCGCTCTTGCAACCGTTACCATTCAGGGCTTTGATACCAGCTACGGTCAGCTTACCGTCCTCGTTGACGGCGTGGCTGTAGAAATGAACGATAAGGCTCAGTACGTATTCACCTGTCCTTATGCCGCAACCGTAATTATTGAGGCAAAGAACGTTGGTACAGAGGAAGCACCTGCTTGGAATAAGTCCTATATCACATATATCGAGGTGGACCTTCCCGTATATATTGAGGAGAACACCGAGATCACCTTCGGCACTAACGGTAATTACAAGGATTCTGCAGTTGATTTCTCCGGCATCACCATCGGCGACAACGGCGGCAACAACTCTCAGATCAAGAACGGCTCCTTCTCCTTCGCAGTAAGAGAGGGCGCGATCGTTAAGGTTCACGGCTATCCCGGCTACACCTCCTATAACCTTGGTGACGGGGATCTCGTATATGAGGGTATTACCGACGAGTTCTTCACCTATACGGCATGGAATGACTGTGTGATCACCATTTCCCACACAACGGGTAACAACTACTTCTACTCTATCTCCATCGTTTATCCCGTAGTTTTCGATGAGAACACCACCATCGACCTCTCCAAGACCGGTGCTAACATTCAGGGCACAACAGGTATCTACGAGGGTCTTGAGATCGACGCTACAACAGGTAAGTTCGCAGACAACGGCAGCAGTTGTGTACAGGTAAACCAGGGCACCGTAATCAAGCTTAACGTTCTTGAGGGCGCAACCGTTTCCGTTTCCGCATACACAAGCGCAGACAACTTCACCGTTGCAATTGCAGACGGCGTTTGCACTATCACTTGCGTAGGTAACGATTACCTCAATGCGATCACAGTTGCTTATTAATTACCTATAAATATAGGAAAAACCTCGGCTTTTGCCGAGGTTTTTCCTTCTTGACAAACCCTTCCTTTGGGTGTAGAATATAAATAAAAAGGAGGGAAGGAAATGAAAAAAAGAACTATATTAACTGCGCTTATTCTCGTTATCGCCATAGTACTGTCCTCCTGCTCACTTATTCCCGAGGAAGGGGACGGTGTGCCCGAGGGCGAGAATATGGGCTACGACTATTACGCTATAGATATGATAGAGAATTATCACACAACCGACAGCCTGCCGCCCTCCGACGGAGAGCCTCTGCGAGTGATTATTCTCATAGGGCAGAGCAACTGTACAGGCTGCTCGCTTACCTCATATCTTAAAGATGGCGTCGGTGAGGAAAAATATTCTGAGTTTGAGAGGGGCTATGATAGTGTTCTGATCAACTACTGCCTCGATAATGGAAAGTACTTCTCGGGTGGTGATTTTGTCCTCGTGGACCTTACCTGCGCCGCAGGAGAGGGATACTTCGGACCCGAGGTCGGAATGGCAGAGAGGCTCTCAGAGGAGCTACCCGACGAGAGGTTCGTTATTCTGAAGTTTTCTATGTCCGGCTACAGCCTGAATTATCATTGGCTCTACGACGGTGAGCGCGCGTCGATCTACAACTCCTTTTTGATCTTTGCGACCACCTACATAAATCAGCTTCTTGACCTTGGCTATCGGGCGGAGCTTGAGGCGATCTGCTGGATGCAGGGCGAGTCGGATACCACCGAGTTTAAGTCGGAGAGATATTTTTACAACACCGAAAGGCTGGTCTCCTTCCTCAGGGAGGACCTTGGCTCTTATTCCACAGACGGTGAAATATACTTCATCGATGCAGGCATATCCGACAGTCCCTACTGCCTCCCGTCCTACGGGGAGATCAATCAGGCGAAGGAGTCCTTCTCCCACGAGAGCGAGCTGAACGTATATTTTCCTACCATAGAGGCAGGGCTCACCACAATGAACGAGCCATACGGCAACCCCGATCTCGGCCACTACGACGCTATGAGCGAGCTTACACTCGGCAGAATGTTCGGTGACGAGATTATTAAGATACTAGAATAAAAGAGCAGAGGCGATCGCCTCTGCTCTCTCTTTTTATTTATCAATGTTTAATCTCTTAAAGTTTCTCTGATCGCCGAAGTTATCCTCACCCATGAAGGAAGCGATAGTGTGGGCGATCTGAATATTCTCGACGGTCTGTCCGTCAAAGTACTGCGAGCCGTCGCCCCATGCGAATACAAGTACGTTCTTTGAGGTGTGATCCTCCGAGTGGTACTCGAGCTGACCCTGTGCGTTGGGGTAAAGGTCGCCTGTCTCGTGGTCGGCGGTGATGAGAATGAAGGTCTCGGGGTTATAGAATGCGTATTCCATAAATCTTGCAATAGCCTGGTTAAATCTCACCATTGCCTGGAACATTTTATCGATCTCGTTATTGTGGCTGTGCTTGTCAATGTGCGCCTCCTCGTACATAAGGAAGAATCCGTTTTCATTGTTGTCAAGCTTGTCAAGGGTGTCGGTAATATGCTTTTCAATAACCGTCATATACCTTGGTGTGTAGTAGTCGTAGCCACAGTCGATAATAGTGCCGTAGGTCATTCTGGAGTTCGCCTGGCTGAGAATAATGTTCGCGGTCTCGCCACGGTCAACTGCGTGGGCAGAGAAGGATGCAGGGGTAGCACCCGTATCGCTTTCGGTGGACATTACGCCTGCCGACATACCCTTTTCGTATGCCAGCTCGGTGAGGAGCTTGATCTCCTCATCGTTTTTGTTAAGACCGATGTTTCCGTTAAGAGTCTTTTGGCCCGAGGAGAGGGCTGTTCCGCCTGCGGCACTGTCGGTAGTTCCCGAGAGGGAGTTGGTTCTCGATTCACCGAGGGTGGGGAGGTAGTAGCCGTAGAAGAAGTCCTCGCCGTCGCCGTATTCTATATTGTTTTCAATGTACTCAAAGGACTTGGTGTGGTAGAAGCCCATACCGTCTCCGATAAGCATAATATAGTTCTTTGCCTTCTTCACGATAGGGTTGCGAACCACCACCTCCTCGTCAATAAGGAAGTCGCCGCCGCCCTCGGGCATATAGCTGTCAACGAAGAAGTATGCCGCCGCCGCAATGATGAAATAATCTGCCTCAAGGGCGATAGAGCCCTCCTTTGCCATAATGGCAAACTGCATTCCGTCGTACTCGGCGTTCAGCTCCTTGGAGATGTCACGGCTTGTCTCGCCAACGACTATCTCGTTCTCACGCTTCGCTTCATCGTCGTCAATAATATCAAGCTTCGCACCGAACCTCTCCTTCGCCTGCTCCTTGATGTACTCAGCCGCACGATGGTTGTAGTCGAGGGAATCCTTGTCGTAAACTATGGTGTAGTCACTGAGCTTCACTCCGTTGACCGTGGGAACCGCTCCGCCGAACAGGTTGCAGGATACAAGGGAGATAAGGACCGATAAAATTATCAAAAGCGAAATTATCTTTTTCATTTCAGCCTCCAAAATGTGATTTGTCTACATTATATCATAATATTTCTCCCATTTCAACTATTTCAAAAATTTTTTAAATACCCCTTGACAACCTGCATACACTGTGTTATAATCTATTTAAAGAAAATTTGAAATAGGAGGATCGAATGGGAGATCTGTCTATCTTTAAGGTGCTGTCCGACAGCCAGAGACGGGAAATACTCGTTCTGCTGAAAAACGGGCGTCTCTCAGCAGGTGAGATTGCCGAGAAAATGGGCCTAACTCCTGCGGCGCTTTCATATCACCTGAAGCTGCTAAAGCAGGCAGAGCTTGTTATAGAGTATAAGCAAAAGAATTTTATTTACTACGAGATCAACATCACCGTATTTGAGGAATTGATCCTGTGGGTAAAGCAGTTTGGAGGTAAAGAAGAGTGAAAACAAAGATTTTTAACCTTGTAACAGCACTTGTTGTGCTTGTTATTTCTATTATCGTGATTATACCGTTGCCGGATATCGTCCCCACCCATTTTGACATTCACGGCGTTGCCGACCAATGGGGCTCAAAGTGGACGTTGCTTCTTTCTCCGGCTATTATGTTCATCATGTGGTTCTTCTGGCTCAAGGTTGATAAGTCATACGACAAGCTTATTTCCTCGGAGGATGAAAAGGTGAGGGCGGAGGCAATTGCCAACCGCAGGGTTATTAACATCACCTCGATTGCCACAAGCTTTATCTTCGTGGCGGTGTCGTTCTTCACCTTCTACAGCTCTATCTCGCAGATCGAGGGAAGCGACGTCCGTGAGATTGATATTTTGAAATGGATCGCCGTTGTAATGGGAATTTCCTTTGTATTTCTCGGCAATATTATGCCTAAATCCAGGAACAACCCGAACGTAGGATTCCGTCTGCCGTGGACGATGTATAATGACGTCACCTGGTATAAGTGCAACCGTGTGGGCGGTATTTCAATGATGGTATCCGGTGTTGTAATCGCCCTTTCGGGTCTTATTCTCTCCGGTACGTCTGCCATGATTGCCTTTATGGCTGTTGTTACGCTGAATATTCTTTTTCTGACCGTTTATGCATACCTTGTGTACAGAAAGGAGAGAGCTAATGAAAAAGAATCTTAAATACATTCTCTTCCTCCTTTTCTTCGGTCTTATTGGCGGTTACTTTACGGCACTATATCAATTACAGATGCTTGACGAGGCAACAAAGGCCACACTCATCGACCAGCTTGGCAGCCTTGATCTCTTCATCCCCGTCTATATTGCGCAGACGGTGGGATACGCCCTCTTCTGCGGCTTGGTCGGTAAATTCTTTGCAAAGAAAATCGGACTTTGGCACAAGCCGGCTTTAGAAATTAAGGGTATTGTTGCCGTAATTACGGTTTCGCTTTTAGGCGGTGCCTGCCTTATTTTGCCCGACCTATTCATCTTTGGAAATTACGTTCCCGCCATTCGTGAAAGCTATTTTGTAAAGCCTACTCTCGATTATTTTATCGCTTCTATTACCTACGGCGGTGTGGTTGAGGAGCTGATGCTCCGTCTCTTCTTTATGTCGGGAATAGCTTTTCTTTTGAAGCTCCTTTCCGGAAGGAAAGAGGCCTCAGAGTCTCAGCTCATATGGGCAAATATTATCTCCGCACTTATCTTTGCTCTTGCGCATCTGCCTGCAACGGCTATGACGATTGGCATCACACCTATGATAGTTGCAAGATGCCTTCTGCTTAACGGTGGATTCGGTCTGGTATTCGGACGGCTCTACCGCAAGCGTGGAATTGAGTATGCTATGCTCGCCCACGCAGGCTGCCATATCGTATCAAAGGTAATCTGGTTTTTCCTAATTTAACTTAATGCGGTCGCAAGGCCGCATTTTTTATTTGACATTTATTCTGATATATGGTACAATGTAGGTAGAAAATATATGGGGGTGTCCTATGGTTATTTTTGAAAAAGGCGATATTAGAATCTCTCTTATTACCTCCCGACTTCTGAGGGTGGAAAAGGGAGGCTTCACCGACCTTAAAACTCAGACGGTCGTAAACCGAGATTTTGAGAATCCCGAATATAAAATAGAGCAGAATGATAAATTTGTTGAGGTATCTACCAATGCTATGTCCGTGAGAATCAGGCTTTCTGACGGAAAGGTGGTGTATGCCACATTGCCCCCTCATTGCTATACTACGCGATTCGGTTACAAACCTCTGCCCGGTACTGCAAGAACGCTTGACACCGTTGATGGCGCTTGTAAGCTTGAGCCAAGTATTATGGGTAGATACGGCACTGCTGTTATGGATGACAGCAAGTCCTTGTTGATTGATGAGAATGGTGCAATTCTTCCGAGAGATGCCTGCTCTGATAAATATTACTTCGCCTACGGCCACGACTACCTCGGTCAGCTCCGTGATTTCTTTAAGCTGACGGGTGAGGTGCCTCTTATTCCTAAATTCGCTCTTGGAAACTGGTGGAGCAGATACCGTGCATACACCCAGGAGGAATATCGCGCCCTGATGCAAAAATTTCTGAACAAGGATATTCCAATTACCGTTGCCACCATTGATATGGATTGGCATTGGACCGACGTTATCGAAAGATTCGGTAATGAGGCGAAGCCGGGCAGACCTCTGACCCCTGCCGAGGTGATTTATAATATGGCACTTCCCGGTTGGACGGGTTACAGCTGGAACACCGAGCTTTTCCCCGACCACAAGGAGCTTCTCTCCTGGTTGCACGACAAGGGCTTCAAGGTCACCCTTAACATTCATCCATCCCAGGGCGTGCGCTTCTTCGAGGATTGCTACGAGGCGGTTTGTAAACGACTTGGCAGAGACCCTGCGTCCCGTGAAACCGTCTACTTTAACATTACTGACAAAAAATTCACCGAGGCATATTTTAAGGACGTTCACCATCCCCTTGAGGACGAGGGCGTTGACTTCTGGTGGATAGATTGGCAGCAGGGAACAAAGACAGATATTCCCGGTCTTGATCCCCTTTGGGCGCTGAATCATTATCACACAGCCGACGCCGACAGAGGAGATAAGAGACCGCTCATCCTCTCCCGCTACGCAGGTCTTGGCAGTCACCGCTATCCCCTCGGCTTCTCGGGTGACACCCACTGCACCTGGAAGAGCCTTGATTTCCAGCCCTATTTCACAAACTCGGCTGCCAACTCGGGATATACCTGGTGGAGCCACGACATCGGGGGACACATGCACGGCGTTCAGGACGACGAGCTTTATCTCCGCTGGCTTCAGTATGGCGTGTTCAGCCCCATAAACCGTCTCCATTCGTCAAACTCCGACTTTATGGGCAAGGAGCCCTGGAAGAGGAGCTATGCTGTCGAGCGTGTTTCTGAGGACTTCCTCCGCCTGCGCCATAAGATGATCCCATTCCTTTATACGGCTAACTATCGCACCCATAAATATGGCGAGCCTATATGTATGCCTTGGTACTACAAATATGATAATCCAAACGCCTACAATGCGAAAAATCAGTACTTATTCTGCGGCAGTCTGCTTGTTTGCCCTATAACCACTCCTGCTGATAAGAGGCTTAATCTCGCCTCTGCACGGGTGACTCTCCCTGACGGTCGCTGGACGGATATATTCAACGGAAGGGTTTATGACGGTGGAAAATGGGTAAAAATGTATCGTGACATCGATTCTATCCCCGTTCTCGCCCCTGCAGGCGCAATCGTTCCTATGTACAGAAATGACAGAACTAATGATCTGTCGCTCTCCCAGCCTCTTGAGATCCATATGTGGCGTGGCGACGGACATTACGAGCTATACGAGGATGACGGTGAAACGAAGGCGTACAGAGATGGCAGATTTGCTATCACCTCCTTCGACCTTACTGATGACGGAGAGAACATCCGCCTCACTATCACTCCTCCCGAGGATAGCCACGGACTCCTTCCCGAAAGCCGTGAGATGTATCTTTTGTTCCGTGATATTATCCATGACGAGATCAAGGTCAGCGTCGGCACGGAGCCCGTAACGGTTGAGATCAAAAATTATGTAGCGATGGAAAACGAGCCCGAGGCTGAGCTTCGCTCGGCCATCCTTACACGTGTGCAGGGAAGTAATGATAAGAAAAATGCGGCATTCGCTACCAAGCTTCCTAACTACGTGACAGATGCTCTGAAGGAGCTTGAGGCTTTACACAGATAAAAGAGGTTTTTATGAAAAACATTTATGACACGATAATAATCGGCGGAGGCCCTGCGGGATACACCGCAGCCCTCTATGCCGCAAGAGCAGGGCTTGACACCCTGATCATAGAGAGAATGGCACCCGGGGGACAGATGGCTCTGACGGGTGATATTGAGAATTACCCCGGCTTTGACGAGGGAATAGACGGCTTCACCCTGGGAATGAAAATGCAAGCCGGTGCTGAGAAATTCGGTGCAAAAACCGAGTATGCCGATGTGACGGGGATATCCCCCGAGGGCGAGACCAAGACCGTTCATACCACCTCGGGCGACTATTGCGCCAAGACGGTTATTATCGCCACGGGTGCAAATCCGAGACATCTCGGCGTGAGCGGTGAGGAGAGCCTCTTGGGCCTGGGAGTCCATTACTGCGCTCATTGTGACGGCAGATTTTATAAGGATAAGATTGTTGCGGTCGTTGGCGGAGGCAACTCTGCCGTAGGTGATGCCCTCTACCTCGCAAGACTCTGCAAGAAGGTCTACCTTATTCACCGCCGTGACTCCTTCCGTGCGTCCAGGGTATACCACGAGCCGCTGTATAACACCGAAAATATCGAGCTCGTCCTTGACAGCGTAGTAGAGGAGATAATTGCCGATGCGAGAGTTTCCGCCCTGAAGGTGAAAAATGTGAAGACCGATGAGACCACTACCCTTGAATGCGACGGACTTTTCGTATCGGTTGGCAGACAGCCTGCAACCGAGTTTCTTGTAGGCACACTCACCCTTGATAAGGCAGGATATATCATTGCCGACGAGAGCTGCGAGACAGGAATTCCCGGTGTGTACGCTGCAGGTGACGTACGTACCAAGGAGCTTCGCCAGGTGGTGACTGCCGCCTCGGACGGTGCTGTCTGCGCTCATAAGGCAGAGGAATATATTTCTTCTCTCGGTTGACGATAACCATAAATCTATTAGGAGAAAGTAAATGCGTAAATTCGACACTAAGGTTCAGCACCTTAAATACAAGGTTCTTCGTGAGGTGGCACGCCTCGCCTGGAATGACACTTTATATGAAAATCTCTTAGATATTCCTAAGCAGATTGTTCCCGGTAACAAGCCCTCCATGCGTTGCTGCGTGTATAAGGAGAGGGCAATTCTCGGTGAGAGAGTGAAGATCGCCCTGGGCGGTGATAAGAGCAACCCCAACATTATCGAGGTCATCGATATCGCCTGCGACGAATGTCCCGTCTGCGGATACGAGGTAACCAACGCCTGCCGTGGATGTCTTGCCAACCGCTGTGAGGACGTTTGTAAGTTTGGAGCTATCAGCTTCGACCAGGACCACGTTGCACATATTGATAAGACCAAGTGTAAGGAGTGCGGCGCTTGTGCCAAGGCATGCCCCTTTACTGCAATCGTCAGCCGAACCCGTCCCTGCCAGTCTGCCTGCAAGGTCAAGGCTATCTCTATGAACGAGGACTTCTCGGCAAAGATCGACAACAACAAGTGTATCCAGTGCGGTGCTTGCGTGTATCTCTGTCCCTTCGGTGCGATCACCGATAAATCCTATATCGTAAGTGCGGTTGAAATGCTGAAAAATGCATCTGACGAGAGCAGGGTATATGCCGTAGTTGCTCCTTCTATTGCCAGCCAGTTTACATACGCTAAGCTTGGGCAGATCGTCTCGGGACTGAAGCTTCTCGGCTTCCACGAGGTTATTGAGGCGGCTCTGGGCGCAGATATGGTTGCCCTTTCCGAGGCACGTGAGCTCTCCGAGAAGGAAAAGCTTATCAGCTCCTGCTGTCCTGCATTCGTCAGATATATAAAGACCAATTTCCCCACGCTCGTGGAGCATATATCTCACAATATGTCACCCATGGCGACCCTTGCCAAGTATATCAAGGAGCAGGATAAGGGCGCAAAGGTTATCTTCATCTCCCCCTGCACGGCGAAAAAGGCAGAGGCAAATCTTGATGAGGTCAAGGAATACGTTGACGCTGTTCTTACCTTTGAGGAGCTTCAGGCGCTCTTTGACAGCCGTGATATCTTCATCTCCACTCTTGATGAATCTCCCCTTGACAACGCCTCCTACTTCGGCAGAATTTTTGCCAGAAGCGGCGGTCTGACCGCAGCGGCTGAGCAGGCGATGAAGGAGCAGAATATCGACTTTGAAATTAAGCCTGTCGTCTGTGACGGCATCGAGGCATGCCGTATCGCCCTGCTGAAAATGAGCAAGGGACTTCTGGACGGCAACTTCATCGAGGGTATGGCGTGCATCGGCGGATGCATCGGCGGCTCCAGCTGTCTTACCCACGGTGAGAAGAACAAGGCAGAGGTCGAAAAATACGGCAAGGAGGCAGGGGACAGAAGTATCTCCGACGCCGTTTCTTCCGTCAATAAATAAATCAGCAAAACCAATGTAAAGGGGCTGCCTCGGGCTATTAAACGAGGCAGCCCCTCTTGTGCATATTCAACAAATAATAATGATCGTATTTTATTTTTTTGTAAATTATTTTTCGATTGTTCCGAGTAAACCGACCTTTGCGCATTTTGCCGTCTTTACAAAATGCCACATTTTGTTATATAATTATTAAAAAACAAAGAGGACAATTTGTTGGAAAAAAAAAACAAGACGAGAAATCGGTTGATGGCATTACTGCTCGTTGCTCTTTTGCTTCTTACCTCCTGCGACGTACCACAGAGTGGCGGTGGGGGAGGGAATATCTCTCTTGGCGGAGAGCCGAAGCGTCTCACCCCTGACGAGGGTAAGATCGCCGTTTTTGACGGTGAGGTAGAGGGCTTCTGGGCGAGGAACGACCGTGGCAACGGTCATCCCTTTAACTGCATCTTTGCAAATAGCAACGCCGTTATTGCCGACGGCAGGCTTACCATGTCTCTGACAGAGAAGAACGGCAGCTTCGTCGGTGCTGAATACAGGAGCCGTGAAAAATATTCCTATGGCTTTTACTCCGTGAAGATGAAGGCGGCGAGGGGAGACGGAATAATCTCCTCCTTCTTCACCTACACCGGTCGCCCTTGGGATGAGATCGATATTGAATTTCTGGGCGACGATACCACCAGGGTACAGTTCAACTATTACACCCGAGGCGTTGGTCACCACGAATACATTTACGACCTTGGCTTTGATGCGTCGGAGGACTTCCACGAGTACGCCTTCGATTGGCAGCAGGACTCTATTACCTGGTACGTAGACGGACGTGCCGTCTACCGTGCAACGAAAAATATCCCTACAACCGCAGGACAGATAATGGTCAATATCTGGAACGTGGCAGATGAGTCGGCGGATTGGGCAGGCAAATTTAATCCCGACAGCCTTCCCGTATCAGCCGAGTATTTATGGTTCGGTTATCAAAGTGCAGACTAGCACGTGATATTAATAAAATAATTTACATATAGGAGGAACTTATGAAAACAAAACTTTTAGTCGTAATTGCACTGCTTCTTGTGACTGTATTGTCGCTTAGCAGCTGCAGGCTCATCATCGGCGTTGTTGATTTTGTTCAGGACATTATCAACCCCAAGATTGAGCTTACCGATGCACCCCTTGAGGCAGAGAAGATCATCGACTTTGCTAACGGAGCAAACCCCGACGTGCTCTTTGAGTCCGACGGATGGTCTAACGGTGACGTCTTCAACGTTGTTTGGAAGAAGCATAACGTCTTCTACGGCGACGGCATTATGAGACTTGGTATCACCGAGGAGAAGGCTACCGCCTGGATCGATGACGCCGAGGTAGAGTACAGCTACACCGCAGGTGAGGCACGTACTCAGAATTACTATCACTACGGTGATTACGAGGTTTCCATGAAGCCCTCCGCTAATCCCGGTACTGCCAGCACCTTCTTCACCTGCACGGGTCCCTACGACACCAAGTTCGTTCTTGACGAGAACGGCGAGTATCATCTTGATGAGAACGGTCAGCGCATTACCGTGGCTAACCCCCACGACGAGATCGACATCGAGTTCCTCGGCAAGGATACCACCCACGTACAGTTCAACTTCTTCGTTGATGGCAAGGGCGGAAACGAGTATATGCACGAGCTTGGCTTCGATGCCTCCGAGGACTTCCACACCTACGGCTACCGCTGGACCGAGACCTCTATTACCTGGTTCGTTGACGGCGAGCCCGTATATAAGGTAACCACCGACACCTCCGTAGAGGAGGCTGCTAACCTCAGAATCGTTGAGAAGATTCCCCAGACTCCCGGTAGAATGCTCACCAACTATTGGTGCGGCAACGATAGAGCTGTTGGTTGGATGGGTCTTTACACAGGCAATACCAAGGATCAGGGTACCGAGTACCAGTGGATGGCAACCAGCGCACAGGGCGCACCCCTTAATCCCCCTGAGAAGCCTGACGATGAGGTAGAGGGACTTGATTGGTCCAAGATCGATGCTATCACTCCTACCTTTGAGACCACCGAGCTTTACACCGTTACCACCGAGGGCACTTCCGCAAACATCACTTACACCGAGGTTGGCGGTAGCTGCTATAAGAACGTTGAGATGGATATTACCGAGGCTTCCGCAGGTAAGAATTATCTCCACCTCGTTGTTACCAACAACGGTGAGAATCCCGTTCGCTTCAGAGTGAACGTTGTTGACATGGCACTTGTTGACGCAGGCGCGCAGAATATGTCCACCAACGATTCCGCGACCGTAAACGGCAATAGCGCATGGACCGACCACGAGTGGGGCGGCTCCTTCTTCGATCTTGCGGCAGGCGAGACCTACGAGATCGTTATCGTATTCAAGGGCGAGGTTGAGAAGCTTCAGCTTATGCCCGACTCCTCTAAGAATGATTCCAGCGTAAACGCAGGTAACATTACAATTTCCGAGATTAAGTTTGCCACAGTTGGCGAGATCGAGATTCCCGAAGATCCCAACGATCCTCCCGAAGATCCCAACGAACCTCCCGCAAATCCCCCTGTTGACGATGGTCTTCAGCTTAACTTCTGGACCTCCAGCAGCGACTATACCGTAAACGGCAACAACATCAAGTACAACGGCGCAGGTAACAGCTACAGCTGTGCAGGTTCCGCTGACATCGTTGCTCACGCAGCAGGCAAGAACACCTTTACCGTAACCATTACCAACAACGGCACCGCAACTTCCAGAGTTCGTATCGACATTCAGGGTGAAAATCAGGTTGGTAATCACTCCGTTCTTAACACCGGCGCTACCGGTGGCGACGTTTGGACCGATGCTGAATGGGGCGGCTCTACCGTTACCGTTGAGGCCGGCGCAAGCGTAACTCTCGTTATTACCTACGACATCTACACCGATCGCGGTGAGGTTGCAAACCTCGTTGTATTCGTTGACTCCGGTCGTGGCGACGGCGAAACCTATAACTCCGACATCACTCTTTCCGGCATGGCATTCTCCGGTGAGGCTACTCCTCCCGTAGAGGATAATTCCTATGACATCGCATTCGGAGAAGAGACCGTAGCAGTCGGCAATCCCGACAAGTGGCACTTCTGGAACGATCAGAACTGGTGCGGCTCTAACGTAACCGCAAGCGGCGCGCGCTATGACGACGTAGCCGGCAAGGCGACCTTCACCTACTCCGGCGCTACCCCTGCTTGCTGGTTCGGCTATCAGGTATTCTACAAGAATACTGCAAACGAGCTTGGCAAGACCTATACTCTCACCTGCACCATTATCTCTGAGGCTGCAGGCGACATCACCATTAACGGTCAAGTTGTAACCCTCGTAGCAGGAGAGAACAGCATTGAGCTTACCGTTACCGAGGGCGCAGGCGCATCCTTCACCCTTCAGTGCGGTAACGCAGCAGCAAGCAGCGTTATCGCTGAAAACACCTTCTCCATCTGTGACCTTACCTTCACCGCAGTGGAAGGCGGTAACGAGGGTGGCGAGGGCAACGACCCCGTAACTCCTCCTTCCGATTCCTACACTATCGTTTTCGCAGACGAGAAGAACACCGTAGCTGACCCCGGCGTATGGCACTTCTGGAACGACCAGTGGTGGTGCGGCTCTAACGTAACCGTAAGCGGTGCGCACTATGACTTGGAATCTGATAAAGCAACATTTACCTACTCTCTTGAAGGTTCTTGCACCTTCGGTATGCAGATCTTCTATAAGAATTCTGCAAACGTAGCCGGAAAGAACTATAAAATGACCTGCATTATCACTTCTGAGGTTGCAGGCGACATTACAATCAACGGACAGACAGTATCGCTTGTAGCAGGTGAAAACAGCATTGACATAACCTATGTTGAAACCGCTATTGATGCATCCTTCGATCTTCAGTGCGGTACCATCGCTGCAAATACCATCTCTGTTTCCGGTCTTACCTTCACCGCAGTTGAGAGCGGCAACCCCGTTACTCCTCCCGCAGAGGGCGAGTATCTTTCTTATAACGCAAACGATTGCTACGTTCTCAGCGCAACACCCGATCAGTACGTAAACACGCTCACCGTTTCTTATACCGCAGCTTACAGAGACACCTACCTGAACGTTAACACCTACGTTCTTGATAAGGCTGCAGGTAAGTCCACTATGCTCATGTCCATAAAGAATGAGAGCGATAAGACCGTTACTATCACTGTTAAGCTTGAGGGCGAGGGCGGTCAGAGCGACGTTAAGTTTGAAAAGACCGTCGAGATCGCTGCAGGCGAAACCCTGAACCTTTCCGAGGCTTACGGCGCCGGCGCAAAGATGCTTTATTTCTTCATTGATACGGGATGGAGCGGTGGCACCATTACCGAGGCTCAGTCGGGTACCGTAGTAATCTCCGGCGTTAGCTTCCAGTAATCAGTAATCCATAAGCAAAGCGGCTGTCAACGACAGCCGCCTTGCGTTATCCTACTAAGGAGTTTTTATGAATAATAAAAATAAAGGACTAAGAGGTATTGCAATAGGTCTCGTGGTGCTTTTGGCATTCACCTTTGCACTAAATTACCTCTCGCTTACAAAATTCGACAATATCTTTGAAAAATTCTTCGGCTCCCGTCCTGCAGGCGTCCGTGGTGAGACCTACGGTGCAGACGTGGAGTATTACAAGAGCGACTTCGACAGTCCTGCCGAGCTTTACGCTTATGAGGAGAAGAAGGTTGCCGAAATAGCAGAGGAGGGAATCACCCTCTTTGAAAATAACGGCATTCTCCCCCTTGAAAAGGGAACGAAGCTTTCTATCTTCAGCCATTCATCCGTTGACCTGGTCAGCGGTGGCTCTGGCTCGGGATCGGGCTCATTTGAGCTTACCAGCGATCTGAAAAGCGGTCTTGAGGGCGCAGGCCTTTACGTCAACGAGGCTCTCTGGGATTTCTACAAGAGCGGCAAGGGCTCTTCCTATAAGAGAGGCATAGGCGTTGTCAACTACGGTGCAGACCTTGATTGGTCTATTAACGAGTGTCCCCTCAGCGTTATTACGTCTGATGCGGCGCTGGTCAGCTCCTTTGATAACACCGTGGCAATGTTCGTCCTCTCCCGTACAGGCGGTGAGGGTGGCGACGAGGCAAGAGATATGGCTGCCTTCGGAGGCGAGAGCGGTCAGCATTACCTCGAGCCCGATAAGACCGAGCTTGAGATCATCTCCTATCTTAACGACAATTTCGACGACGTTATCATTCTCGTTAACTGCAACAACTCAATTGAGCTTGGCTGGATAGAGGATTACGAGAATATCAGCGCAGTTATCAATTTCCCCGGTGCAGGCAGAACGGGTACCTTCGGTCTCGGATATATGATGAGGGGACTTGATGCCGACGGCAAGGAAATATCCGCCTCGGGTCACCTCGTTGACACCTGGGTGTATGATAACTTCTCCTCTCCTGCAATGCAGAATATGGGAGACTTCCGCTTCAGCGGAACAAACTACTATTACGTAAATTACAGTGAGGGCATTTACGTAGGCTACAGATACTACGAGACTCGCTATGAGGACGCAGTCCTCGGGCAGGGAAATGCCGGCGACTATAAATACGAGGAAACCGTAATTTATCCCTTCGGCTACGGCCTCTCCTACACTAATTTTGAGTGGTCTGACTTTAAAATGTCCGAGGCAGATAAGGACGGCAATATTACCGTTACCCTGAAGGTCACCAACACAGGTGACAGATACGGCAAGGACGTTGTTCAGATATACGGTCAGGCTCCCTATACCAAGGGCGGTGCGGAGAAATCCTCGGTCGTTCTTATCGGCTTTGCCAAGACCGAGAACCTCGCTCCCGATGAATCCCAGGTGGTTAATATTACCGTAAGCCTGAAGGACCTCACCTCCTACGACAAAAATGCCAACGGCGGTAAGGGTGGCTACGTCCTTGATGCAGGTGATTATTATATCACCGCCGCCTCAAACGTTCACGAGGCGATCAACTCTATTATTTCTGTGAAAAAGCCTGATGCAACCCTTGTTCCGTCAAAGGCTGACAGCTCTGAGGCCGTTGGCAATATGGTCGGCGTTCATAATCAGGCGACTCTTGATTCCAAGACCTACTCGAGGATCGGTGACAACGCCGATATTGAAAATCAGTTCAGCGACTCCACCCTTTCGGATGCGGTCTATCTCTCCCGTTCGGATTGGTCGGTTATGGAAAATAACGGCCTTCGCTACGGTGACGTCTCGGACGAGGACAGCCGTGCAGAGATCGGTGGTAAGCAGTTCTGTGCAACACCCACCGATAAAATGAAGGAAGAGCTCAAATCCTTCTTCTCGCTTAATCCCGAGGAGGGAAAGAGCCTCGTGAAGCTCGTAAACGGTAACGGCGGTGAGATCGACCTTATTGATCTTCGCGGTCTTGCCTACGACGATCCCCTCTGGGATCAGCTTCTTGATCAGATCAACCCCGACGAGCTCTCCAAGCTTATCGACGAGTGCGGCTATTGCTCGCCTGCCGTTGACAGTGTGAACAAGCCTAAGGTAAACGACCTTGACGGCCCTGCAGGTCTTAACGACATTATCGCCCACGGCTCAATGCCCATTGGCGACGGCTACCGTGCAATGACCTGGCCCACACAGTATATGCTTGCCTGCTCCTGGAACGTGGAGCTTGCCGAGGAAATGGGCAGAGGTATTGCCGAGGACGGACTTTATTCCGACACCTGCGGTTGGTACGGCCCGGGTATGAATATCCATCGCACACCCTTCGCAGGACGTAACTTTGAGTATTATTCCGAGGATCCCTTCATCTCGGGTATTCTCGGTAAGGCAGAGGTTTACGGTGCCGCAACCAAGGGTATGTACGCCTTTGTTAAGCACTTTGCCGTAAACGACCAGGAGACCCACCGTGACGAGCGTGGCCTTGCCACCTTCGTAGACGAGCAGGCTATAAGAGAGATCTATCTCAAGCCCTTCGAGCTTACCATTATTGATAACAACGTCGAGATATGGTATAACGAGGCTGTGAAGGACAGCGACGGCAATATCGAAAGCTACGTTAAAAAGACCGCCACCGTCCCTGCGGCAACCGCAGTTATGACCTCCTTTAACCGTATCGGCACCACCTGGGCAGGCGGACATTATAACCTTATTACGGGCATTCTCCGTGAGGAGTGGGGCTTCAACGGCTTCGTGCTCACCGACTACGAGGTGGGCAGTGGCAAGGGCTCTTATATGGACACTAACCAAAGCCTTGCCGCAGGCGGCGACGGTAAGCTTAAAACCGTTGGTATGGACGCCCTCTTCGGTTATGATATCACAAAGAACGAGGCATATTACGAGTACGCCCGTGACGCTGCTCACCATATCCTCTATACGGTTGTAAACTCGGCAGGAATGAACGGCTTCGTTCACGGCGTTGAATACGTCCGTGGCTTCGCATACTACAAGCTTATCCTTATCGTATGGGATATCTTTGCAGTAATAATGTTCTTCGTACTGATAAGCAAGCTTTTCAAAAAGCGCAAGGCATAAGAAAAACGCCCTCCTCGGAGGGCGTTTTTTTACTTCTTCTTGAAGATTTTAGTGATATCGATCTTGGGAATATGTATGTCGGCGATAAAGAGAAATGCCAGGATGACAGGCAGAATGTGGTAGATTATAACCATGACCGAGTGGGGAAGGGCGAGACCGATAAGGTAGAACAGAGGGTAGATCGCCGATGCCATAGTTATGGGCAGACCGCGGTAGCCCTTGGCACAGCCGTCCTCGGTCATCTGTCGCTTGGTTTCGAGCACGTTGAAGAATGCCAGGCGGATCAGACCGCAAAGCACGTAGCAGAGGAGGATGATAATGCCGATAACCGTCTTAACACCGCTGAAATAGAGGATAACTGCAGGCAGAACGCCGAAGCAGATCACGTCACACAGCGAGTCCAGCTGAATACCGAAGTTCTTTTCGTCCTCGGTTCTGTCCTTCTTGGTACGGGCAACCGCACCGTCAAACATATCGCAAAAGCCCGAAAACATCAGGCAGAGAATGGCAAGACCCGTTTTTCCGTTTGCCGCACAGCCTATACCGAGCATTCCTGAGAAAAGGCTTATGTAGGTCAGAATTACGGTGTAATTATAGTAGCCTATGAATTTCATATTGTTTCCTTTCGGGAGTCGTTTCTTTGTTTTTGCTCAGCTTTATCCATGGCACGTGCCACCACAAAGCCGACGGCAAAGCAGATTATTGATATCACGAGAGTTCCGCCGTCCTTGAAGTCGGTGGGTATCGCCTTCAGCGAGGACGCCACCACAAAGCCAAGCACCGCACGGCTAGTCACGGCGTAATGCTTTTTGAAAAGCATATTCACAAGCCTTGCAAGGGCAAGTGCCGTCAGGATTATGCCGATTCCCATGGGAATAAGCACACCGAGGTCAAGTGCCGCAATACCGCTTGTCATGGGCTCGTACAGACCGAGATAAATCAGTATTGACGAGGAGCTGAGACCAGGCACTATAAGGCTGAGTCCCCAGAGTATTCCGCAGAGCAGAAAGCTTGGGAAGGATGGGGGAATTACCACGCCCACCTGCGTCTCCAGAATGTGGAAGAGCAGATACGCCGCCGAGAGGGAGATGACGAAGGGAGTCCAGCTCTTTTGGGAGTCGGCTCGCTCGGACGCCTTGAACAGCTCGGGAAGTGTTCCGCAGATGAGACCGAAGAAGAGCATCAGCGCCACCGCAGCCGAGGTCGCAAACAATATTTCAATCGCCCTCGCCAAAAGGATGAATCCAACCACCCAGCCGATTATGAAGGGGATAAACATCTTGTAGCTCTTTTTGATGGTGTCCTTAGGGTTGGTAAGCAGCTCCATCATGGGCTCGTAGATGCCGAAGGCAACGCAAAGCACTCCGCCGCTCACACCGGGCAGTATTGCGCCGACGCCAACGATCGCGCCCTGTATCATATATAGTACGCTTTGCAGTATTTTATTTCGTTTCATATAAAATCCGCCAAAATTCTTTCATTACTTACATTATATATATATTTTCGCAAGATGTCAATAGATAAAATATGAACGACTTTACAATAGACTATCTTATTTCTTGACAGACCGCCTTTCTTTTGATATAATTATATTATCTTGAAGAGAGGTGGAGAGATGAATAGATTATTTCGTGGCCGCATAAGTGGAATTTTGCTTTTGCTAGCGGTTTTGGCGATGCTTGTGATTTTCGTCCTTCTTTCCGCCATTGGCAATAGTCCCGACGAGGCCTGCCCACACGGCGAGACCGCCTGGCGCGTGGACACCGAGCCCACCAAATCAACTTACGGACAACAAAGCTTGGTCTGCTCGCTTTGCGGCAAGGCTCTTGACACCGAGACTATCGATCGTCTGCCCCTTAGCGAGGATGAGATCACGGCAAAGCTCTCGCCCTCGGTCATAAAGGTTATTTGCTACGATAAGGACGGCAAGACCAAGACCACACGCGGCTCGGGATTTTTCATTGATACAAACGGCCTTTTCATTACCAATTCCCACGTTGTGAAAAATTGCTTTTTCATTAAGATAGAGACCTCCACAGGTGAGATCTATGACGTGGATATTATGTATTCATATAGCTATATTTCATCCGATTACGCCATTTGCCGCGCAAAAACACGCACCTCGGTGGCCGTTGAATTTTCGGATAAAGCAGAGGTGGGTGACACCGTCTACGCTATCGGATATCCCGGCAGGGGCGACGTCCTTAAGACCACCTCGGGAGTCATCACTAACACCGACGTCAAGGATGGCAAGCGCCATTATTACTCAAATACCGCCGAGACCGACCACGGCAGCAGTGGCGGAGCTCTGACCGACGACCGAGGCAGGGTCATCGGCATAACCACCGGTGCATTTCCCGATAACAGCGGATACGCCGCCCTAAGGTATATCGATCTTGCCGAGGCTCTCACCGACCCCTTCACAGGCGGCAAAGCTCCCTGGGAGTACTTCCACACCGAGGACGAGCTCTCGCCGAAGGATAATAACGATCAATAAAAAAACGCACCCCATAGGCGTTGTGTTCCTAAGGACACAACGCCAACTCTATTCGCCTCTCGGTGAGTGATATTACTTCGTAGTGATATTCGACTTACGCCGAGTGGTATTCGCTACGCGAGTTTTGGGGGCGAATAGAATATCACTGCTCTGCATGCAGAGCAATATCACTTTTGCGGCAGCAAAAATATCACGCTGTCGAAGACAGCATATAACTAAAAAACTATCAGGAAATGCGCACTTACTCACCACCAAATGCGGTGGCACGCTGATTTGTTCGGCGGAGTTAACAGAGATTGCGGATACAAGCAATATTCTATGGAATGGGCTATTCTTGAAAATACATTGGGACCTGTTGTGATACCACTGTATTACATATTTGGGTATTAAAGATAATAAGAGGTGAATGATATGAAGAAAACGATTTTTGTAATATGTTTATTCTGTATTTTGTTTCTTGTTGGTTGCGATAATCAAAAGTATTATTGGGAATTTGGTCAAGACCGTTCCGAAATAGTTAGTCTTTATGTTGTTGAGGCAGAGGATCCGTATAATTATGAAATAATAACAGAAATTCCTTTGGAAAAAAGAGATGAGCTTCTTGATGATATAGAAGATCTGGAATACAAAAAATATGGTTGGAATTTACATACTACGTGGGGAATGTGTTTCGTAGTTAAATATCAAAATGGAGAATATGATATTATTTCGTGGTGGGAACCAATGAATTTGATTTGGGAAGAGCCTAGCAATAGTTCTTCTGATAAAAATTTAGTTGCTATCATATCGTGGTTGAAATGCGACGAAAAGCAATTCAATGAGTTGATTGAAAAGTATAAGAGTTAATAGGTTCTTTAGCAAACTTGACCACCACGGGTAACACCGTGGTGGTTTTTCTGTAAAAAAACGCACCCCATACGGAGTGCGTTTTCTTTATATAAACTAAATTATAATTAGTTCTTAAGAGCTGCCTGAGCAGGCGATCCGTAAAATCTGTTCAAAAGAGAACGGCTCGTGGGATCGCCATTGCCTTTTCGCAAGCGAAAACGCCCAGAATTAGTTCTTGAGGGCTGCCTGAGCAGCAGCAAGACGTGCGATCGGAACTCTGAAGGGAGAGCAGGATACGTAGTCAAGGCCGATCTGGTGGCAGAACTCTACGGATGTGGGGTCACCGCCGTGCTCACCGCAGATACCTACGTGGAGGTGCTCGTTTGCGGGTCTGCCAAGGGTAACAGCCATATTCATAAGCTTACCAACACCGGTGGTGTCAAGTCTTGCGAAGGGATCGTTCTCGAAGATCTTTGCGTCGTAGTAAGCGCCAAGGAACTTACCGGCGTCGTCACGAGAGAAGCCGTAGGTCATCTGAGTAAGGTCGTTAGTACCGAAGCAGAAGAAGTCTGCGTTCTTAGCGATCTCATCAGCGGTAAGGCATGCTCTGGGGATCTCGATCATGGTACCAACCTCGTACTTGAGGTCGGAGCCTGCAGCAGCGATCTCAGCGTTTGCGGTCTCAACAACTACGCTTTTAACGTACTTGAGCTCCTTAACGTCGCCAACAAGGGGAATCATGATCTCGGGAACGAGAGTCCACTCGGGATGCTTAGCCTGTACGTTGATAGCAGCACGGATAACTGCAGCGGTCTGCATCTTTGCGATCTCGGGGTAGGTTACAGCGAGACGGCAGCCACGGTGACCCATCATGGGGTTGAACTCGTGGAGAGATGCGATAATGGTCTTGATCTCCTCAACGGTCTTGTTCTGTGCCTTAGCAAGGAGAGCGATGTCCTCCTCGGTGGTGGGAACGAACTCGTGGAGAGGGGGATCAAGGAATCTGATACAAACAGGATTGCCCTCAAGAGCCTCGTAAAGCTTCTCGAAGTCGCCCTGCTGGTAGGGAAGGATCTTCTGAAGAGCAACTTCTCTCTCCTCAGCAGTGTCAGAGCAGATCATCTCACGGAATGCTGCAATTCTGTCTGCCTCGAAGAACATGTGCTCGGTACGGCAAAGGCCGATACCCTCAGCGCCAAGCTCTCTTGCCTTCTTAGCGTCAGCGGGAGTATCAGCGTTGGTTCTTACCTTGAGAGTTCTGAACTCGTCAGCCCAGCCCATGATGGTGCCGAAGTTGCCGGAGATCTCAGCGTCAACGGTAGGAATAAGACCGTCGTAGATGTTACCGGTAGAACCGTCGATGGAGATGTAGTCGCCCTCGTGGTAGGTCTTACCGTTAAGAGTGAACTTCTTGTTCTCCTCGTCCATAGCGATGTCGCCACAGCCGGAAACGCAGCACTTACCCATACCACGAGCAACAACTGCTGCGTGAGAGGTCATACCGCCACGTACGGTGAGGATACCCTGAGAAGACTTCATACCGGTGATATCCTCGGGAGAGGTCTCAAGTCTTACAAGAACAACCTTCTTGCCTGCCTCGTGCCAAGTCTCAGCATCCTCAGCGGAGAATACGATCTGACCGCAAGCAGCTCCGGGAGATGCACCGAGACCACGACCCATAGGAGTAGCAGCCTTGAGCGCCTTAGCGTCGAACTGGGGGTGAAGGAGAGTGTCAAGGTTTCTGGGGTCGATCATAAGAACGGCCTCTTCCTTGGTCTTGTGGCCCTCTGCAACGAGGTCAACTGCGATCTGAAGAGCTGCGGGAGCAGTTCTCTTACCGTTTCTGGTCTGGAGCATGTAGAGCTTCTCGTTCTCAACGGTGAACTCCATGTCCTGCATATCGTGGTAGTGGTTCTCGAGGATCTCGCAAACCTTTACGAACTCAGCATAAGCTGCAGGGAACTTGTTAGCCATCTCCTGGATAGGCATGGGAGTACGAACACCTGCAACAACGTCCTCACCCTGTGCGTTGGTAAGGAACTCACCCAAGAGCTTCTTCTCACCGGTGGAGGGGTCACGAGTGAAAGCAACACCGGTACCACAGTTCTCGCCCATGTTACCGAATGCCATTGCCTGTACGTTTACTGCAGTACCCCAGCTGTAGGGAATGTCGTTGTCACGACGGTAAACGTTTGCACGGGGGTTGTCCCAAGAACGGAATACGGCCTTAACTGCGCCGATAAGCTGCTCCTTGGGATCGGTGGGGAAGTCAGCGCCGATCTTAGCCTTGTACTCAGCCTTGAACTGGTTAGCAAGCTCCTTGAGATCGTCAGCGTTAAGCTCAACGTCAAGCTTAACGCCCTTTTCTTCCTTCATCTTATCGATGAGCTCCTCGAAGTACTTCTTTCCAACTTCC
>JBGVPG010000035.1:0-40896 GCA_045126855.1 Eubacteriales bacterium
CAGAGGCATATCGGTGGCGACTCGGATGGGGCTCGAACCCACGACCTCTAGCGTGACAGGCTAGCGCTCTAACCAACTGAGCTACCAAGCCGAACCGTTTTATGCACCTTGCGGTGATGATATAACACCTTATGGTGGATAATTTCCCCTCGCATAGCGAGGGGAAATGGTGGAAAGTACAGGGCTCGAACCTGTGACCCTCTGCTTGTAAGGCAGATGCTCTCCCAACTGAGCTAACCTTCCGTTGCGTGCTTTAATATTATATCAAAGGCACCCTCATTTGTCAAGTACTTTTTTGAAAAAAATTTCAAAAATTTGTAAAGTGCCGTTTTTTCGTTTATTTGACCAAGAATTTAATAATGTTTAATATTATTTTTATTGACAATACATATATGCTGTGGTAAAATAATGGTAAAAATAATGGTAAAAGGAGAAGTGTATATGGACGAACTTGAAGCTTTACGAATACTAAGAGGCGAAAAGTCTCCCGAAACTGAAATGGCCGAGGAGATAAGCGAAAAGAAAAAACGTGGTCCCCTGCCTGCAGGAGTGCTGCTCATCTTCATAATTCTCGGATTTCTATTACAATTTGTCGTTGCATTCTATGCAAACACCCACCCGCTGGACAGAATTTTGCTCAAAATGGCGTTGATGAAGAATTACACCGTTACCATGACCGTAGGCACAAAATCGGTAGCCATGCAGGTAGACGGCAATGTTATGTACTATAACGACAGATACTATGAAACCGTTGGCGAGGATATCTACGAGTACTACGTATATGAAAACGGAAAATGGGCGAGAAGAAAGCTATCCTCAAACAGCACAACGGGCGGTGTGGATTCCAGCCTTCTTGAAACCATACTCGACAAGGAAAACTACCAGATGAAGCTCTTTAACATTGGCGAATTCAAGCTCCAAGATAATCTTCATCCAAACGATATTCACGATATATCCACCACCGTGGCATTCGGTCAGCTGAACTGCTCGGGAAAAATATTTATTCAACAGTATTTCGGTATGATCACCGAAACGGTATACATCAGGATAAGCGACTTCGGCAAAAACAAGCTGGAGCTGCCTGTTCTCAACACGAACGCAAATTAGTAAAGGAGAATATATTATGTCTAATCTTTTTAACGGCAATGCCGTCGACCCCAGAATGGAAAAGCAGATGCTTCAGAGCCGCTATTCCGCCGCGAGAATTAATCTTCTCGGTATGGTAATCTTCTCGCTGTTCAATATGCTTATGCTGGCAACGAACAGCGGTACATATTTCCTTTTCTCCGCATCCGTGCCCTACCTGCTTACCGATATCGGTATGTTCTTCTGTGGACGATACCCTGATGAATATTATACAGGCGAGTTTGAAGGAATGCTCTTTGCCAAGCAATCGCTCTTCTGGGCAATGATCGTTATCTCGATCATCATCCTTGGAGTATACGCCCTCTGCTGGTTCCTCTCCAGAAACAACAACGTAAAGCCCCTGAAGGCAGCCCTCGTTCTCTTCTGCATTGACACGGGTATTCTCCTGCTCAACGGCGGTCTTTCCGCAATCATTGACCTTGCCTTCCACGTTTGGGTAATTGTTATCCTCGTTATGGGCATTAAGGCACACAAGAAGCTCCAGGAGCTCCCCGATGAGCCTATCGAGGCAGAGTTCACCGCCCTTAACGAGGACGGCACACCCGTGGATTCTCCCATTCTCCGTCCTATGGATACCGAGGTAAGGGCGAGAGTTCTCCTCGACACCGAGATTTACAATTACCACATCATCTACCGTCGTGTTAAAACGACAAACGAGCTTGTTATCAACGGCAACGTCTACGCCGAGTACGTGGCAACCATGGAATTGCCCCACGAGCTTTCCGCATGGGTGGACGGCCACAGAATCTGTGCAGGTATGGAGAGGCAGACCCACAGCTATATTTCTGTTGACGGCAATATTGTAAAGAGAAAGATCCGCTGGATATAAACACATTCAAAAAAACAAAAGGAGGCAAATCTATGAAGACTAAAACGAAAGCATTGATAGCGGCACTCACCCTGATGGTTATGCTGCCCTTCACGGCAACGCCCTCTCACGCATTCATTGATTATTTTCCTCCTATAAGACAAGGATCTCCCTCCATTGGTATACTCAACTCCACACCCGACAGCTCCGTGGTTTTGGAGAGCCAGACAGTTAGGTTTAATCTTGTGGATTACCCCAAGTTTGAATACGAAAATCCCGATGAGTTTAAGGATTACCGTGCAACCGTTACAAGCGAATACACTCTCTTCAACCCAACAGAAGAAACCGAGTCACTGATCTTGACGGTTCCAACCCATATGTCCCCCGACTATGGTGCAAACGATCCAACCCGATTTGAGCTTTTCGTAAACGGTGAAAGGATCGATGGCGAAGCGAAATATGCTAGTAGTAACCCCGGTTACGACCTCGGCTTTAATCCCACCGTGGATCTGTTCATTGATCCCGAGGACATTAATGACGACAACAAATACAGCTATCTTTCCTGCTACGTATATGAAGTGGAGATCGATCCGGGCGAAAAGATGAGCGTTGTCCTAAACACCCCCGTATACCCCCACGTCAGCCAGGAATACGAGCCCGAGAGCTATAAATATTCCTACTACTTCTCCACATACGAGCTGTGGGCAGAGTACGGAAGCGTTGACGTCATTATCGACACCGACTACCATATGCTTGACGCCGAATACAACCGATTCACAAAATACGATGGCGGATACACCTTACATATCGGCGATCTTAAAAACAAGCTTGACGGAAACGTCTCTATAGAGCGATCAGTCAATTTCTCTCTTTCAAGCGTCGAAGATCCCGAAAGAAACGAGCCGGATAACTCCGGCATCGGCCTTCTCATACTTCTGATGCTCATAATAATGCCCTTCGTTGCCCTGTGGGAGGGAATTGTGGACGTTGTAGAAATAATAGTTAACGGAATAAAAGATATATTCACAAAATAAAAGGAGGCAAATCTATGAAGACAAAAATGAAAGCACTTATAGCGGCACTCACCATGACCCTTATGTTACCATTCATGATGATCCCTGCCTCGGCAACCCCTGCGGCCGACAAGTCCTGGTACTACCGCGGAGACAACGCAGTGGGTATATCAAATATCACCGAGGACAGTCCTGTTGTGATTGAACATCAGGATATAACCTTTAACATTATCGATTACCCCGAGTACGATAGAAACGATCTTGACACCATTACAAGCTACCGCTCTAACGTGGTTACCGAATACACTTTGTTAAATCCCACCTCAGACTCTGCGACCGTGACCGTTGCGTTCCCTGCGAGTATGCGCGCGGGATACGGAAAAACCGATTCATCGCTCGTTGATTTTAAGCTGAACGGTGAGGCAGTCGAGTGCGAGACCAAGTATTTGGCAGAGCGAGCTTACTTAACCCAGCCCCTAGACCCAAAGATCGATGTCTTGGTTGATATAGGCGAAAATATTGAGAACGGCACGCCCTATATTTCCTGGTACATTTACAGCGTTATCCTTGAGCCCGGTGAGAGAGCGAAGCTTTCCCTGACCACCCCCATATTACCAACGGGTAACTATGCGTACGAGCCCGAAACTCATGAATATCGCTACATATTCTCGCCCTATCATCAGTGGGCAGGCTATGGCAGCACCGATATCACCGTAAAAACCGACTACTATATGCTAAACTCCGACCATATCAGCACCGAAAGAACCGATGAGGGCTACACCGCCCACATCGACAGTCTGCACGTGGAGATAGACGAATACTTATCGGGGACCTATACCGAGCTTTACTTCACTCTCTGCTCCTCAGAGTCTGCCGAGAGGATCGAAAGCACCAAAAGCTTCTGCAATAACGGAATGATAATATTACTTCCCTTTATTTTCATAATTGCAGGAATATCAGCTGTGGTCGATTTTGTAGGCGGTATTTTTGAAGCAATCGGCAACGTTTTTGAAGCAATCGGAAGCGGAATTAGTTGGATAATAGAACAGTTTAAATAAAATAACAAGGAGGCAAACCTATGAAAACAAAAATGAAAGCATTGATAGCGGCACTCACCCTGATGGTTATGCTGCCCTTTATGATGGTACCTGCCTCGGCGAATTCAAGATCACCCTACTGGTACGGAACGAATAGCTCGGGTGCCGTTAGCGGCACAAAGAATATTCCCATTGAGGTGGTTAGCGAAAAGCTTACCTTTGATATTCCCACCCTCCCCTACACCAAATACAGAAGCGCAGACTCCTTCCTTGCATACGACAGCAAGGTTACTGCGGAATACACCTTCCACAACCCCACCGATATGACCGTAACTGCAAAGATGCTCTTCCCCTACGGCAGACTTCCCGAATACAGCAGGCTTACCAATGGTGATGGTGAAAGTCTTGCCGAAAGAGAGCTTGAAAAATATCAGATAACCGTAAACGGTCTTCCTGTTGAAAAGACAGTACGTCACTCCGCTATAAATAGTTACAGGGGAGAATTTGACACCGATGCAGAGATTCAAAAAATCTCGGACGAGATGATGACCATCGGAGATTTTGGCCCTGAGACAATGGTTACAAAATATACTGTGAAGGTAAGCGGCATTGACGAAAGCTACATCGAGCAGTCTGAATTTGATAAATATCCGCAAAAATATCCTTCTCTTACAGTCAAGACAGATTATCACTACAATACCGAAGCCAATATGGCGGCAACAAAAAGATTCACCTCCGAGGGACATGAAATATCAGGAGATTTCAAGTCCTGGATCAAATCAAGCGAGCAGACCTTCTCCTTCTTCGTAATTGGAGAGTCTGATCCAAATTTGACATCATACAGCGTCGTTTTCTTTGAGGCATCACACAGCGGAAACGTCACGACTCCTATTGACTGTGATTGCGAGATATCTTACGAATCTACAACGCTTGAGGCCTTTGCAAATTCAATTTATAAAGAGGATAGCGGTATTTCCACAGTCGACTGGTTCAACTCAATCGTGGTTAGGCTTGGCTCATATGACAACTCCGACCTTCGCTATTGGGTACAAGGAAACGGAATTCTTCTCCGCTGGTACGAGTATGAAATCACCCTCGAGCCCGGTGAGACTATAACCAACAGCGTTACAGCTCCCCTCTATCCGGCCATTGATACAAGCTCGGGCAAATTCTTCTACAACTACCTTCTCTCACCTGCCAGCGATTTTGCAAGCTTTGGCAATCTTGAAGTAATCATCAACACAGAATACGAAATGGTGGAAAGCAACCTTGAAGGTTTTGAGAAGACAGATGATGGCTACCGTCTCGTAAGAGAGGGTCTGCCTAAGGATGGCGAGGATTTCCTCGACCTCAACTTCACCCTAAAAGGAAATGTACCGAGTACTGAGCCCCATCCGAATATTATTATCAGAGGTCTAAACTTTATTCTTAACGCACTTGGAACCTTACTGCTCGTGATATTCGTTTTGATCTCCGATGTTTTAACCTGGATAGCAGATCTTTTCCGCTGATAATCTTTAGTTTTAGCCGCAAATGTCAACTTTGCTTGACATTTGCGGCGTATTTTTTATATTTGTTAAAAATCTATTGACAAATACTAGAAATTGTAGTAAAATTTTAGTGTATAATTTTAAAATATAGGAGTGGAAAAATGAATCTCTTTGACTTTGTCACGAGAATGAAAGAGATGGACGGTATCCTTGGCTACGTTGGTGCGGGACTCCTTGTTCTCTTCCTCCTTCTCATCGTATTCAAGATGCTTGGCGGTATGCGCCGAGGTACCTGGCGTCAGCTTGTGCGCACGGCGGCAACCCTTGCGGCTGCAGTTGCATCCTTCATTGTTGGCGTAATTTTCAGCAATGGAATCATCGGCTCGCTTAAAGTGGAAAACCTTGAGGGTCTTATTCTTGAGATCGAGGGCTACGTTCCCGAGGCAGGCGACGTTATCCGTGAGGCGCTTGGCAGTATTGACACAGAGATGATCGAGTATATGCTCCTTCTCCCTGCTACAATTTTCATAATTCCCCTTGTAACCACGGTATGCTTCCTGGTTATTAACCTTATCTTCAAGATCATTCGTGCTATTATCATCAAGATACTGCACTTCAAGAAGGCGAAGAACAACACCCAGCGTCTCGGCGGTGCGCTCCTTGCGGCAGTCGAGTTCATCATCTGGGTCACCATGGTTCTCTTCCCCATTACGGGTATCGTCACTCTCGTCGACGCAGCATACACCGAGGCTATGGAAAATTCCACGGGCGACGAGCAGGCGGCTCTTGTGCAGACCTACGACGATTACTTTGTACCCTTCACCAAGAATCCTGCCCTCAATTTTATTGAGACGGTTGGCGCAAACGCTATGTCCAACGGTATTGCAACCGTCAAGGTTAACGGTGAAAAGACCAATATGAGAGACGAGGTTCTCTCGGTTTCCCACGCAATCATCGTTGACGTCGGAGCTCTTCAGGGTGCAGACTTCACCGCACTTAACCCCGATCAACAGGCGGCAGTCAGCTCTATTACAGACACCCTCGCAAGATCTCCCTTTATGTCGAGAATTCTCGTGAGCCTTATGAACACCGTTCCCACCGTTTACGAGAGCGGTATGATTCCCCTTGATTTCGGCGAGGATTACGCTGAGATCATCGAAAGCTTTATGTCCTTCCTCTCCGACGTCAGCCGTGAGACACTTGGCGATGACCTCGGCACTCTCGAGGACTTCTACTTCGGATTCTGCAACAGCGGTCTGCTCACCGCCATCTCCGACGGCGAGGATATTATGCAGTTCGTAAGCGATGATTACAGAGGTGAGAGACATATTCTCGGTATGGTAAACGCCCTTTCGGGCAACCCCCGTACCAAGGGTATCGTAGACGGCCTTTACAATATGGTGCTTAAGGCGGCATTCTCCGGCGGCAGCGGCGGAAGCAGTAACTCGCCCGAGGGCGGAGACGAGTCTGCCTCTCCCGATCAGCAGCCCCTTCCCGAGATCAGCATCACCGACGTTAAGGAGGGTCTTAACAACATCGTCTCCGTAAAGAAGGAAAACTACGAAACCGAGGAGGAGTACCGCGAGGTTCTCTCCAATACCATCAGCGATACCATCAACGACACCATCGGTGTTGAGCTTGAAGAAGAGACTGCAGACGAGATCGCCGACTACGTCGACGAGAACTTCTCCGAGCAGATCGGCGAGCTTACCGACGAGGAGTTCAACGAGCTTATCTTCGAGGTTATCGACATCTACCAGAGCTACTTAAACGGTGAGGAGATCAACCCCGACGACCTTGAGAATCTTATCCCTCCGCAGGAGTGAGAAATGATGTAGCTAACGCTAATGATGTGGCTTCGCCAATAATGAGACTTCGTCAATGATGAGGCTACGCCAATGATACTTATTTGCCGACAGGCAACATCATTTTACCGAAGGTAATCATCATTTCAGAGAACATCATTTTGCCGCAAGGCAATCATCATTAAAAAATGCTTGTTAGGTAACACTAACAAGCATTTTTTCTTTGTTTTATTACATTTTCTCTTTAAACTGATACTCGTAGAGCTTCTTGTACTCTCCGCCGAGGGCGAGCAGCTCCTCGTGTGTACCACGCTCCACAATTCCGTCCTTATCCAGCACGACGATCTCGTCGGCATTCTTTACGGTGGAGAGCCTGTGGGCAACCACGATAACCGTTCTGCCACGGGAAAGCTCCTCGAGAGCCGCCTGGATCTGCATCTCGGTGGCGTTGTCAAGGGCGCTCGTCGCCTCGTCGAGAATAAGCAGCTTGGGGTTCTTTAAGAACACACGGGCGATGGCGATTCTCTGCCTTTGTCCGCCCGAGAGCTTAACGCCCCTCTCGCCTACCCTGGTATCGTAGCCATCGTCAAGGGTGGCAATATAATCGTGAATATTCGCCTTCTTCGCCGCCTCGATGATCTCATCGTCTGTAGCACCCTCCGAGCCGTAGGCAATATTGTCGCGTACCGTACCGTCAAAGAGGAATACCGTCTGGGAGACAATGCCGATATTTCTTCTCAGGCTGTTCAGGGTGATATCCATAGTATCCACGCCGTCAAGGGTTATTTTGCCCTCGGTGACGTTATAAAATCTCGGGATCAGGTGACAGAGCGTGCTCTTGCCGCCGCCCGAGGGGCCAACCAGCGCAAGCGTTCTGCCTGCCTCCACACGAAGCGACAGATCGGAGATGACCTTGTGGCCCTCGTCCTCGGCAGAATAGCCGAAGGAAACCTTGTCAAAGACAAGCTCGCCACGAATATCGGAAATTTCGGTCTTGCCCTCGTCAACCTCCTCATCAGCGTCCATGATCTCGCAGAAGCGAGAGAATCCGCTCATGCCCTCCTGCAGCTGCTGGAAGAGCGATACGAAGCGCTGAATGGGGTTTAGGAACATTGAGATATAAAGCAGGAATGCGGTGAATTCCGCCGCAGTAAGCTTTCCGTTATAGAGGAACAGACCACCCACCAAAACTATGGTGAGATAGAGAATGTCCTGAAGGAAGGTCATGATCGAGTCGAATGAGCCGAGAGACTTCATAGCGTCACTGCGGTATCTCTCAAAGAGAGAATTGATACCACGGAATTTACATCTCTCGTATTCCTCGGCTGCATAAGCCTTGGTCTCTCTGATACCGCCCACCGAGTTTTCGAGGGTTGAGTTTATCTCGGACATCTGCTTCCTCGAATTCTTCATCGCACGGCTCATCTTTCGTCTCGAAAGCACCGTAAAGAGTATGATGAAGGGTATGACCGCAAACATAATAAGCGTCAGAGTAAGGTTTATGCTTGCGAGGATCGAGAATGCGCCGATGAACATCAATACCGCCAGGAAAAGGTTTTCGGGGCCGTGGTGAGCAAGCTCCGAGACGTCCCAAAGGTCGGTGGTAAGTCTGGACAGCAGGTCGCCCGTCTTGTGGTCGTCAAAATAGGAGAAGGGGAGCCTCTCGTATTTATCAAAGAGGTCACGCCTCATATCCGCCTGCATGCGCACGCCCACCAGGTGTCCGTAGTAGCCTACCACGTATTGGCATATCGCCTTCAGAACGTACACGCCGAAGAGAATCGTCGCCGAAAGGATCAGCCTGTCACGGTTCATTTCCCCCGTCTCAAATCCGCCCACGATAGAGCTGGCAACCCTGGGGTAAACCAGGTTGCAGAGCGACACCACCAGGGCGCAGATCATATCCAGCGTAAAGAGGGGGATATGTGGCTTATAGTATTTTATAAATCTTTTAATCATATTTTGTATCCGTTTTTATAAAGAAATTGTCTTCTCTCCTCAGCCTCGCCGTGGGGGAGCTTTTTATTTAAGAGAGCCTTGGCGTTTGCCTTGAAATCGATCTCGCCCGACTCCACGAGGCTTGTCATAACGCCCCTTACGTCGGAGGAGGAATATCCCTTTGCCACAAGGGCAGGAATGATCTTCATCGGCCCACGAAGCTTGCTATTTGCCTCAACAAGGATTATCCTCTCAAGCTGGCGTTTCTCGTCAATATAGCCGTGGGAGACCATATCCGACACCACCCTCTGACAGACCTCACGGCTAAAGCCCCCACGGGAGAGCTTTGCCGAAAGATTACGCCTGTTATTGTCGGCGTAGGAGAGGATATTCAGCGCCTTTTTGGTGGCACGGCAGTATTCGTCGCACTCACGGAGAATCTGCATCTGCCCCTCGTCAAGCTCGTCACCAACCGAGGGTGCGCCTGCATCCGAGAAGGCGGAGAGAGTCACCGTAAAAGTTACAGACTCCTCCCCCCCGATGCTGAGGGAGAGGAGCTTTGAATCCTTTATTTCTCTTACGAATCTAAGAGTTTTCATATTAAAGCTCGTCGTCGAAATCCTTGATCTCGAAGTCGTCGTCAGTCATCTGATTGGTCTCGTCGTCGCTTCCCATAGCCGCAACCTTTTCTCTTACGAGGGTCTCAAGCTTTTGTGCAAGCTCCTTATCAGACTCAATAAGCTTTCTCACATTGTCCTTACCCTGACCGAGTCTCTCGCCGTCGAAGTAGAACCACGCGCCGCTCTTGTCGATGATCTCAAGCTGAATAGCCATATCGATGATCTCCGAGGACTTGGAAATACCCGAGCCGTAGAGAATATCAAACTCAGCAGTCTTGAAGGGGGGAGCGACCTTGTTCTTAACTACCTTGCATCTGGTGTGAGAGCCGTAAACCTCAGAGCCGTTCTTCAGCGACTCAACACGGCGAACGTCGATACGCACGGAGGCGTAGAACTTCAGCGCCTTACCGCCGGTGGTAACCTCGGGGTTGCCGTACATAACGCCAACCTTCTCACGAAGCTGGTTGGTGAAGATAACGATGCAGTTGGACTTTGCAATAGCGCCCGAGAGCTTTCTCATCGCCTGAGACATAAGACGTGCCTGCACGCCTACGTGGGATGCGCCCATATCACCCTCGATCTCCTGACGGGGTACGAGTGCGGCAACAGAGTCGATAACGATAATATCGATAGCACCCGAATTAACGAGGGTCTCTGCGATCTCGAGAGCCTGCTCACCGCAGTCGGGCTGGGAAACCAGCAGATTGTTAATATCAACGCCAAGCTTTCTCGCATACACGGGGTCGAGAGCGTGCTCCGCATCGATGAAGGCAGCCTCGCCGCCCTGCTTCTGCACCTCGGCGATTACGTGAAGTGCGATGGTGGTCTTACCCGAGGACTCGGGACCGTAGATCTCGGTGATTCTGCCACGGGGAATACCGCCCACACCGAGGGCGAAGTCGAGAGAAAGAGAGCCCGTGCTGACAGCGGAAACGTTCATAGAGCTGTTCTCGCCAAGGCGCATAATGGAGCCCTTACCGCACTCCCTCTCAATTCTCTGCATGACCGTCTCAAGTGCGGCTTTTTTATCATTAACCGGAAGGGTCTCCTTCTCGGTGGTCTTCTTTGCCTTTGCCATATATGTTCTCCTTTAGATATTTTTTAGAAAAGTCTCGTTGCACCGAGAGGACGAATATTCAGCGCCATTGCTGCACCCTTACCGAACACCGAGTCCATAAGAGAGACATACTCAGGCATATCCGAGGTCTTGACGAATGCCTGAATAGTACCTGCAAATCCACCGCCGTGAACTCTGAATGCGCCCTCACGTGTGGAGAGGAAGCCGTCGGTCAGAGCAATAGCAAGGGAGAGGCCCTGCTCAGACACGTTGATGGTGGTGTAAACGTTCTGAAGGTACTCGAAGGAGGAGTGACCCGACTCACGAATAACCTTGAAGAAACTATCGAGGTCGTCCGAAAGAAGGGCGTCACGTGCTTTCTCTACCCTCTCGTTTTCACGAACGAAGTGAAGGGCACGGAGGAGAGCTCTGTCACCAACCTTGGAGCGAAGCTCCTTTGCGCAAGAAACGATCTGCGCCTCGGTGAGACCACGAAGCACAGGCTGACCGAGAGCTGCCGCAACGGCCTTCATCTCGGAGGGCACCGATGCGTAATCGTTGTTGAGGTTTGCGTGGTTGCCGCCCGTATTCACGATACACAGCGAATAGCCGTGGCTCGCAAGGGAAAGATCCACCGATCTCACCTCGGGATTCTTGTTGTCAAGAAAATCTATATATACGAAGCCGCCGACGGCACACGCCATCTGGTCCATAAGACCGCAGGGCTTACCAAAATAAACGTTCTCCGAATACTGTGCGTATTTTGCAATCTCCTGATTATCCACTCTGCCGTCCGAGAAGAGGTAATTCAAAATATTACCGATCATAACCTCGAATGCCGCAGAGGAGGAAAGTCCACTGCCCTTCAGCACCTCGGTGCAGCAGTAAACGTCAAAGCCGCCAATAGGATGACCTGCCTTCACGAAGGAGGCAGCCATACCTGCAATCAAGGCACGGGATGTGAATTTCTTAAATCTTTCAGGCTCGCACACGGCAGAAAGATGTATCTTATCCTTGGCGTAGCCCTCTGAGCAGAAGCTGATATAATCCTGCCCGTTTTTTGCCGCAATGGCAATAATATCACGGTTTATTGCGCCTGCCATAACCTTACCGTTGTTGTGGTCGGTGTGGTTACCGATTATCTCGCTTCGTCCGGGAACCGACAGTATGGCAAGATCACGGTCATCGCCGTATGACTCGACAAAGGACTCAATAGCGGCAATAAATCTCTCGCTCTGGCGATTTACGTCGTCGTATAGCTCGGCGTATTTACTAAGCCCGCCTGAGCGCAAAAGGCTGATAAGCTCATTTGCCTTCATTATTTTCACACTCCGAAATGTATTTTTGTTTAAATTCGTCTGCGATGACGAGAGCCTCCGAAAGAAGCTCCTCGCAGCTCTTTATACTACCGCAAGTCTTGTCCACGGTAATTGTCCTCGCCCCCTCCTCGTGCCTGAACCAGGTGAGCTGGCGTTTGGCATATCTACGGGAGGCAAGCTTAATATTTTCCACAGCCAGATCAAGGCTGCATCTGCCCTCAATATAGTCAACAAGCTCCTTGTAGCCTATGGCTGCCGAGGCGGTCTGTCCTGCGAGAAGTCCTCTGTCGTAAAGCGACCTGACCTCCGAAAGCAGCCCCTCCTCCATCATTATATCCACTCGGCAGTCGATCCTGGAGTACAGCAGATCTCTGTTAAGGAAATCAAGGACTATCATACCGAGGAACACCTCTCCCCGAGTCTCCTTGCTCTCCTTATCGAAAAGCGACTTTGGCTTGCCGGTTTTGTCGTATATTTCAAGGGCGCGTATTACACGCTTGATATTGTTTTTGTGAATTTTCTCTGCGCTCTCGGGGTCAACCTCTCTGAGCCTTTCCCAAAGGGCGGTGATATCCTCGTCGCTCTTTATCTCGGCAAGGATCTTATCACGGTAGTCGGGGTCGCTCTCGGGCGCAGACAAAGACGCGCCGCGCGTAACCGAGTCAATATACAGACCCGTTCCACCGACGAATATAGGTGTTTTCCCTCTCGCGCGTATATCGCGGGCGCATTCTATTGCGCTCGTGCGGTATGTTTCGGCACTGTAGCTCTCTAAGGGGGAGAGAAAATCAACCAGGTGATGCCTCACCCTGCTCTGCTCCTCGGGGGTAGCCTTTGCCGTGCCTATATCCATACCCTGATATATCTGCATAGAGTCGCAGGAGATTATTTCGCCCGAAAGCGCCTCTGCAAGAGAGAGTGACAGGGCGGTTTTGCCCGATGCCGTCGGGCCGACGATTGCCAGGGCGAATATCATTTAGCTACGCCCTCGATCCAAGCGATAAGGTCGGCGAAGACCTCATTACGGTTGGTCTCCATAAACAGCTCGTGGCGTGCCTCGGGATAGAGCTTCAGACTAACGTTTGCTCCATTCTTCTTGAGGTTATCGTATACGTATCTTACACCCTTGCCAAATCCGCCGACGGGGTCACTCTCACCGCTGACAATAAGGGTGGGAAGTCCATTCGGGAACTCACGAAACCACTGCGAATCGTTGCAGTTACCGAGGAAGGTGAAAAGATCCTCGTAGGCAGCGAGGGTGAAGATAAAATCATTCTTGGGATTGCCAACTCTGTCGGCAACCATAGAGGGGTCACGTGTGAGCCATGCGCCGTCGCCCTCGGCAGGGTCAAAGCCCTTGTTATATCCGCCGTCTGCCAGCGAGCAAACGAACTTCGAGCGATGTCTCTCACCCTTGATAGCACGGAGAATCTTTACAAGGAGCAGACCTGCCCCCGTGGCAGGGTTAGGACCTGCGGTGCCGTGAATAATGAGACCGTCAATGCTGTCAGCGTACTTTACCGAATAGAGTCTCGCAATAAAGGAGCCCATACTGTGACCGAGAAGAACTACGGGAACGCCGGGAAACTCCTTGCGGATAAGATCGTTCATACCCTTTACGTCGTCGATGACGTAGTTGTAGCCGTTCTTGCTTGCGAAGAAGCCGTAGTCATCGGGGGTCTTAACGCTGTCACCGTGACCGAGGTGGTCGTGACCGCAAAGGGCGATGCCTTTGGCACAGAATGCCTCTGCCATACCACGGTATCTGCCGACGTAGTCCATCATTCCGTGGGAAATCTGAACCACGGCAGAAATATTGTTATCGGAGGGTATAAACAGCTCAGCGTGGATGGTATTTTTTCCGTCGCTCGACGGGAAGGTTACGTCTCTGTGAATAAAGCTCATACCGTTCTCCTTTTATGTCGAAAATTACTGATTGTTACCGTAGAGGAAATTATATATCTCTTCCTCAGTGGGAATAGAGGAGGTCGCACCGGGACGGGTTACGGTGATTGCGCCTGCAACGTTACCGTACTTGATAGCGTCCTTGATATCACCGCCGTTGCGGAGATACTGAAGGGTCATAGCGCAGGTGAATGCGTCGCCTGCGGATGTGGTGTCAACGGTCTTGTCTGCTCTTACCGCAGGGAAGGTGTTGTAACGCTTGCCGTCGTAAAGGAAAGCACCTCTCGAGCCCTGCTTGATAACAACGTTCTTCGCCTTGGACTTTCTTGCAATAGCAAGAGCCGCACGGAGAGAGGTCTCCATGCTGGTGGGCATAATGCCGGTAAGTTCAAGTGCCTCCTGCTCGTTGGGAGAGAATACCTCTACGGGGGGAAGCTTCTCAAGGTCAAGCTCCTTGGATGCGCCTGCAGCGTCGATGAAGATGGGAATACCCTTGGATGCGGCAACCTTAGCGGCAGCAACTACCATATTGAAGGGGATCTCGAAGCCGAGGTAAAGAGCGTCGGGCTGGCACTCGAATGCCTCCATAATGATCTCGGTGGTAAGCTCAGCGCCTGCACCGGGGAAGAGGACGCTTCTGGACTTGCCGTCGCCCTCCTTCATAACAACCGCAAGGCCTGTGGGGTTGTCGTGGTCAACCTTGATGTAGGAGGTGTTAAGACCAACCTCCTTGTAGTAGTTGTAAAGCTTCTGGCCGTGGATATCAGCACCGAGCTTTGCGCAAAGAACGCTCTCTGCGCCCAGACGGTTGAAGGCTATGGCTGCAGCCGCACCCTTGCCGCCGGGAATATAAGCAACGCCGCCGTTATCGACAAGGCTCTCGCCTGCCTCAGGCAGTTTGTACATATTCATTACGAAGTCGAGATTCGAGCTTCCAACGATAAGAATTCTTTTCTTTTCCATTTATTTCTCCTTCTGTCGAAATCGACAAATTATTTAATCAAAATTAGAGTCTGTAAACGCCTGCGCCAAGGACGATCTCCTTTGCCAGAGCAGCCTCTCTGCCACGGCAGGTGAAGATGAAGCTCTGACAGCCCTCGTCTGCAAGACGGTTGACCGCCTTCATCATCGCCCTTGCACGGTTGTTATCCTGGTGAGCAAAGCTCTCGTCAAAGCAGACGGGAGGCTTCTCGCCGTAGAGCATATCAATAAGTGCGGCACGAACGGCGATATACGCCATATCTCTCGTTCCGCCCGAGAGGAAATCGATGGACTTGGACTCGCCGTCCTCGTCGGTGAAGGAAAGCTTCAGTCCGTCGGAGACGTCAAATGCGGTATACTTCTTGTCGGTCATGATCTCCATAAGTCCGGTAGCATACTCGCCGAGTCTCGGGGAGATCTCGCTGCGGAGATTGTCCATTGCGCCGTTGATAGCGTTGAGAGCTACGAAGAACGCCTTGTGTCTCTCCACCATATCCGCACGGCGGCTGGCAACCGCATCTATTCTGGAGTAATACTCGCTGGGATCGCCTGCACGGCTCTTCAGAAGCATAAGCTCGTTTTCCACGTCAAAGGCAAGTCTGTCCTCCTCGGCAACACGGCTCTTTGCATCGGCGATACCGTTGATGATCTCATCGTGGTTAATGCCCGTCAGCGCCTTTCTCATAAGGGGAGAAACCTGGGCACGTACGTCGATCTCGCTCTTATCGGCAAGATTGCGGCGAATTTCTCTTACTGTAATTTCAATATTGGTCTTCTCGTCGAGAAGCTCGTTTTTCTTCTCAAGGAAGAAACGAACACGTCCCTCGAGTCTGTCGAGGAAGTCGCCAAGCTCGCTTGCGGGAGGCTCCTCGCCCCAACGGAGAATAAGCTCGGTGAGCTCCTTCTTCGCATCCTCGTAGCGGTCACGCGCCCTGACTACCGCAACCCTTGCGTTCTCGGTTGCCATCGCCATAGCGTCTCTCTTGTGTCTTGCCTCGGCAATAATATCGATCTTGCCCTTCAGATCCTCGTAGGTGTTGGTTCCGAATTCCTTTTCAAGGAAGGAGAGCTCATTGTTGCTCTTGATGAGGCTGAAGAGAAGATATCCGAGACCGCCGAGAGCACCGATGCCGAGCACCGCCATAATGACCTTACCGAACTGCATACCGTCGGTGGATGCGGTTACGATCTCAAAGATTCCTGCGCCGACGGCAACCAGACCTGCGAGAATTGCAAGTGCGGTGTTACGAACTCCGCTCTTCCAGAGGGTAGTGGCACGTCTGGTGATCTCACCCTCACCGCCAAGCTCGCCTGCACGCTCGATAGCGTTCTCGATCTCGTGGGTAATACCGATGGCAGCTCTCTGTGCCGAGTAGTTATCCTGAGCGTCGCCGAGGGCGTGATACGCCTCGTTTACACCCTTTCTCGCCACCAGAAGGTTGGTGAGATACTGCTCATCGGGATAGAAGCCTGCACGGGTATTTTCCTCTATGTATTTGTTATAAAACTCGGTCTTCTCCTCGCACTCCTGCTCCAGAAGGTGAAGCTGGTCGAAGGTCTGAATGAGCATGGCGTTGTTGTAAGAGGAATCAAGGTCGTAGAGTCTGGTCTGCTTGTCCTCCGCCTCTGCCCTTCTCGCACGGATGCGATAAAGCTCAGCCTCCTTATCAAGGATCATTCTGTTATCACGGTTACACTCCTCAAGCTGCTCGTTCAGGGCGTTCTCCCTATGAGCGAGATCAACGATCGCACCGCCTGCGCCACCCTCGTGAAGGAGAGCCGACATCTTGTCGGTAATGCGGAGAGCCGCACGCTGCTTGTTGATCTTCTCGCTGCCCGAGAAGATAATATTTTCAATAGACTCCTTAACAGAGCCCTCGTCAATGGCAGGGTCACCGATCGCACCGATGAAGGCGGTGTTGTCAAAGAGCTCACCGTCAACACCGAAGAACACCTCGCCTGCGGAGAGCTTGCCGAACACGGGTGCACCCGTCTCTGCGTCGATTATGGAGGATTCCTCACGGTAGGTGGGTCTCTCGGAATCATCTGCAGGCATTGTGGAGCGGTTGATGACGTATCTCTTACCACCGACTCTGACGTACATAGAGCCCTGTGCCATACCGCTTTGCCAGCTGATCCTCTTCTTTCTTTCGCCGAGCTCGTCGCCATCCTTATCGGTGAAGCCGTAGAGCATATACCTGATAAAGGCGGCAATAGTGCTCTTACCCGACTCGTTCTCACCCTCGATGACGTTCACACGCTCGGAGAACTCCAGCGTCATATCGTTCAGACGGCCGAAGCTCTTGATTACGATTTTCTCTATTATCATAGGATTTGTCCTTTCCTAAAATTTCTTGAAGAATTCACACGCACGCGCTTGCAAATGCGCAGAAAATATGATAAAATATATAAAAATATAGTTTATCAGCATTATTATACACCACAAATCGCTATTTTTCAAGAGGAAAAAGGTATGTTTTCTAAAAAAGTTGAGCTTTACCGTGAAAAAGAGGTCGTAGTTATCGGGGGACTCGGCAATCTCTCGCTTTCCGACACCCTGGAGTGCGGTCAGGCTTTCCGCTACGAAAAGCTCCTTGAGGAGAAAAATTACGTAGAATATCTGACGGTTGCCTACGGCAAAATCATCATAGTCGGTCAGCGAATGGCAGGCGAGCTTATCTTCTACGGAGAGTGGGACGAGGAGTACGAGGAGGCGGTCAGACGCTACTTTGCCATTGACACCGACTTTGAAGAAATACGCCGTGACGTCATATCACGCACCGACTCGGAGTGGCTTAAAGAGGCTGCCGAGTGCGCAAAGGGTGTTGCCATACTGAAGCAGGAGCCCTGGGAGACCCTCTTTTCCTTCATCATCTCCCAGAACAACAATATACCGAGAATTCGCAAAATTATCCGCAATATCTCAGCCGAGTACGGTGAGAATCTTGCCGTAAGGCAGGGGCTGACCCATTGTCCCATATCCGCCGAGGGCTGCTACCCCGGTTGTGAGAAATGCCGTGACTGCGGTATATGCTACTCCTTCCCTACCCCCGATCAGGTCTGCCTTCGTCCCGAGGGACTTCTCCCCTCGCATCCCGGCTTCAGATATAAATATCTGCTGGACGCCGCAGAGAAGGTGAGCCGTGGGGAGGTTGACCTTGAAAAAATCGAGGAGGCAGCAGACTACGAGATTACCCTCACCGAGCTGAAGCGTATACTCGGCGTTGGCGACAAGGTGGCATCCTGCGCCGCCCTCTTCGGATTTTCTAACCTTGAGGCATTTCCCATTGACGTGTGGATGAAGCGCGCAATAGACGAGTATTTTGGCGGTAAGCTAGACCCAAAGACCCTCGGTCCCTACGCAGGAGTTGCACAGCAATACATATTCCACTACATCAGAAATCTCAGCAAAAAGGACTAAAAATACCGATTTTTGACAACATATATTTACTTATTTGTTAGGTTTTATGTATTTTAGGCATGAAAAAACGGCGGATCACTCCGCCGTTTTTTGCGTTATTTTAGCTCTCGGGATTAACGGGAATCATGATGCTTGCAGAGTCGCCTGCAACCACCTCGGGAAGCTTACCGTCCCACTTAGCGAGATACTCGATATACTTTAAGTACTCGGTAATGAGCTTGATCTCCTCGTCGCTCTTACCCTCAAAATCGATTTCATACTCGATGGCGGTAACGATTCCCTCCTCGTCTGTGATCTCTGTCTCGTTGATCTTGAAGCCCAGCGCACGGGCAACCTCAATAGACTTGAGCTTTACCGACTCAGCTTCTGCTCTTGAAACCTCGATCTGGGCCTGGGCGTCAGCCTTCGCTCTCTCGACCTTCGCCTGTGCCTGAAGTATTGCAACTTCGCGATCCTTCTCAGCGTTTACGATGGCTGTTTCCTTCTCGTACTCAGCCTTCAGCTTCTCCTGCTCGGCGATCATCTTATCCTCGACGGTCTTTTCAAAGGCCTCGGAGAAATCGATGTTAGTAAGAACGACAGCCACGATCTCAACGCAGTACTCCTCGTCAACCGCAGATTTGATAGTCTGCTCAACAAGAGGAGATATGGTGGAGCGGGTCTCAATGATGTTCATTGCGGAGTAGGACGAAAGGGTTGCCTTGGTCTTTTCTGTGGCGATAGACTCGATTCTGTTAGCCAGCATATCGATTGTACCGTACTGATTTGCGATATCAATAACCTTCGACTCGTCGATCTTATACTGAACGGTCATGGCGATATCCATGGTCTGAGCGTCCTTGGAGTATGCCTGGGTGGAGATAGACATATTCTGCACCTTGGCGTCGTAGTACTCGTAGGACTCGGTCAGCCAGAAGTCGAAGTATGTACCTGCGTTGCGCACGTTCTTTGCCTCACCGAGATGCTTTACAACGGCAACCTGACCTGCCTCAACGGTGTGCCAGCTGGAGGGCACGATGATCATACCGAGAATACCTACGGCAGCGATAATAACGCCGAGAACGTTGATCTTCGCAGGACGGCTCTTACGAGCGGTCATCAGCACGAGAAGCGCACCGATAGCGATTACAACAAGAAATGCAAAGCTGAAAATAATACCAAATGACATAAATTTTCCTCCATTTATTATATTATATAAAGTATACTGATTCGGGTACGACGTTTTAAATATTGCCCGACCAGGGTATCTCACCCTTGGTATATATATTGTAACACAAATTCCATTAATTGTCAAAGTCAACCTGAAACAAAGGTAGCCGCCCCGAGCTCGAGGCGGCTGTTTTTATGATAAATTCTGCCCAAGAGGCACAATTTCCTGCCATTTTCGGCCTAAATCGGCCTTTTTGCGGCTTTTTGCAAATTAAAGGAGAGACTTGTAAAGCTCGGTGATCTCCTCTACAGAGGTGGGTCTGGGGTTACCGGGACGGCAAGCGTCGTCAAAGGCAGACTGTGCAAGGAAGGGAATATCCTCTGCCTTTACAATCTCCTTCAGATCAGCGGGAATTCCAACGTCAAGAGAAAGCTGCTTAACAGCCGCAACAGCTGCCGCACGATACTCCTCAGTGGTCATATCGTCAACACCCTTAACGCCCATAGCACGTGCGATCTCTCTGTACTTCTCGCCGGTGTAGGGAGCGTTGTACTCCATAACGGTGGGAAGGATGATAGCGTTAGCAACGCCGTGGGGAGTGTCGTAAAGCGCACCGAGGGGGTGAGCCATAGAGTGAACGATGCCAAGACCTACGTTAGAGAAGCCCATACCTGCAACGTACTGACCGAGAGCCATACCCTCTCTGCCCTCTGCCTCGCCGTTTACAGCGCCACGAAGAGACTTTGCAATAATTCTGATAGCCTCAATGTGGAACATATCCGAGAGAGTCCATGCACCGCCGGTGATGTAGCCCTCGATAGCGTGAGTAAGAGCGTCCATACCTGTTGCTGCGGTAAGACCCTTGGGCATAGTAGCCATCATATCGGGGTCAACAACTGCAACCACGGGAATATCGTGAACGTCAACGCAAACCATCTTTCTGTTCTTCTCTACGTCGGTGATAACGTAGTTGATTGTAACCTCTGCTGCAGTACCTGCGGTGGTGGGAACTGCGATAATGGGCACGCAGGGATTCTTGGTGGGAGCAACGCCCTCAAGAGAGCGAACGTCAGCGAACTCGGGGTTGGTGATAATGATACCAACAGCCTTTGCAGTGTCCATGGAAGAGCCGCCGCCGATAGCTACGATGCAGTCAGCACCCGATGCCTTGAAGGCAGCAACGCCTGCCTGTACGTTCTCGATAGTGGGGTTAGGCTTGATGTCGGAGAAGATCTCGTATGCAATGCCTGCATTGTCAAGCACAGCGGTAACCTTCGCTGTAACACCGAACTTAATAAGATCGGGGTCGGATGCAACAAGAGCCTTCTTAAAGCCTCTCGCCTGAATCTCGGTAGCAACGGCATTGATAGCGCCTGCACCGTGATAGGATGTTTCGTTAAGCACAAATCTGTTCATTGGAAAAATTCCTTTCTTATATATTATTATATCTTTATACATTATATAATATGTGACTCTATTTGTCAATACTTTAACAATCTTTTATCTAAAAGAAAGCGAGCCAAATTAATGGCTCGCTGAAAATTATTCTTCAATTCCCCAGGTATATATGAGCATTTCTTCCTCTATTCCATCAAATAGTTCGGTGCTCATATCGGGGATATAGACCAATACGTAGGTGATTTCGATCTCACTCCTCATAAGATCGCTGTCTTTGTGGTCATTCTTCTGGTGAACCATGTTGCCATAATCGTCAAAGCGTTGTTCTATTGTAACACCGTCATGATCACGATATCGGGTTCGCCTCGTAATATTACCGTTTTCACCGTAATAGGTCTCATCGATATACAGCCAGGATGCCAGTTGTAATTCAAATCCCATTTCCACGAATGTTCCACCAGGGCACTCATCTCGCTTGCTTTCCTTTATAAGATTTCCTGCATCGTCATAAGTGTACTCGATCTTTACTTCGTTGGTTTTCTTGCCCTCACGCTTGGAGACAGACGTCATGGTTATAAGATTGCCGTTATCATCATACAGATAATCGGTCGTTGTATTGATCACTCTTAATGGGTGATAGTCCTGGAAGAGATATGCATACTGTATCTCCTCCTTCGACTCCTGAATCAACCTGCCATCGGCATCGTAAGAATATTCGGTAAGCGATTCGTCGGAAATATTGCCATCTGTTTCCTGCTTATAGGCTTTGCGCACAGGCTTGTCGTTATCGTTATAGGTTATGTCAGTAGTATGTATAACAACCTTTTTATCGGTGTCAGAGCTACATTCCTTCTTAACAAGCTCGCCCCTGCTGTCGTAGGTGTACTTGATCGTCTCGGTACTATTGGTCGATCCGTCAAATGAATCGATAATTTCCTCTATAACCCTGCCCGCCTCATCATAAACGTATTTATAAGAATCGGTACCATCACTGTCGCTGTAGGTTTCGGTAATCAGATTTCCATTCTGATCGTAGGTGTACTCGGCGTTCGTTCCTCTATATACACTGTTGACAACATTACCGTTTGAATCGTAGGAAAGCTCAAGGACGCAATAGTCATCCTCAAGTATTTTTTTAGGTCTGCCGTCTTCATCAAACATAAGCTCTGTTACGTGTTCACCGACGAAGTCTTTGACAACCTTATTGGTAGGAAGAAAGTGGAAGCTCGACAGATATCTTTCGGTGTCCTTGTAATCACCGAGGGCAAGGAAAATCTCGTACGCAGACTCGTAATTCTTTTCCTCAATAAACCCAATTGCCTCCTTGTACTGTTTCTCGAGCTTTCCGCCCACGCCACAGGCAGCAAGGCATGGAATCAGCATGGAAAGGATCAAAAGCAAAGATAATAATTTTTTCATTTTAATTCTCCTTATAGCTTTTACTTACTTTATTATATCATTGTCAAAGAAAAAAGTAAATATAATTTCAAAAAAACTCTCCCCCGATTTCTCGAGGGAGAGCCAACTATTTAGTTATTGCTAATTAGCTATAGAAATCAACAAATTTTACGAGACGCTCGTACTTAGCCTTCGCAGTTGCCTCAGCCTTTGCGAAGAGCTCCTTAGCTCTCTCGGGGAACTGCTGTGCAAGACGAGTGTATCTAGCCTCGCTGTTGATGAATGCCTGGTAGTCACCGGTAGGCTCCTTAGAGTCGAGGGTGAACTTCTTCTCTGCTGCAGGGTTGAATCTGAACATATGCCAGTAACCAGCCTCAACTGCCTTCTTCATCTCAGCCTGGCAGTTCTGCATACCGCCCTTGATGGAGTGCATCTCACAGGGAGCGTAGCCGATTACGAGAGAGGGTCCGGGATATGCCTCAGCCTCAGCAAGTGCCTTGAGGGTCTGGTTCATATCAGCGCCCATAGCGATCTGTGCAACGTAAACGTAGCCGTAGGACATTGCGATCTCAGCAAGGTTCTTCTTGCCGATTGCCTTACCTGCTGCTGCGAACTGAGCAACCTGACCGATCTGGGAAGCCTTGGAAGCCTGTCCACCGGTGTTAGAGTAAACCTCGGTATCGAATACCATGATGTTTACGTCCTCGCCGGATGCGAGTACGTGGTCGAGACCGCCGAAGCCGATATCGTATGCCCAGCCGTCACCACCGAAGATCCAAACTGCCTTCTTGGAGAGGTACTGCTTCTCAGCAAGGATTTCCTTAGAAGCCTCGCAGCCCTTCTCTGCCCACTTCTCGAGGAGAGCAACGAGAGCCTTGGTTGCAGCCTCGTTAGCCTTACCGTCGTTAAGGGTGTTAAGGTAGTTGTCAACAATTGCCTTGCACTCCTCACAAGGAGTCTCAAGTGCGCGAACCTTTGCGATGAGCTTCTCACGGATAGCCTTCTGACCGATGTGCATACCGAGACCGTGCTCAGCATTATCCTCGAAGAGGGAGTTAGCCCAAGCAGGACCACGGCCGCTCTCACGGTTTACAGTGTAAGGAGTTGCAGGAGCGGAGCCACCCCAAATGGAGGAACAACCGGTTGCATTGGAGATATACATTCTCTCACCGAAGAGCTGGGTGATAAGACGAGCGTAAGAGGTCTCAGCACAGCCTGCGCAAGAGCCGGAGTACTCAAGAAGGGGCTGCTTGAACTGGCTACCCTTAATGGAGAGGCCAACAAGCTCGCTCTTCTCGGATACGTTAGCAACTGCATAGTCGTATGCGGGCTGCTGGTCGAGCTGAGTTGCGATGGGCTTCATCTCGATTGCAGTGCCCATCTTGGGATTGTTGTTAACGGGACAAGCCTTAACGCAAAGAGTACATCCCATACAGTCAAGGGGAGATACTGCCATGGTGAACTTGTAGTTAGTCTTAAGAACAGGCTTAGCTGCGAACTTGGTTACCTCGGGAGCGTTGTTAGCCTCCTCCTCGGTCATAGCGAAGGGACGGATACAAGCGTGAGGACAAACGAATGCACAGTTGTTACACTGGATACAGTGCTCGGGGTTCCACTGGGGAACGGAAACGGCAACGCCTCTCTTCTCATAAGCTGCGGAGCCCTGGGGGAAGGTACCGTCTGCGTACTTAGCGAAAGCACCAACGGTGAGGGAGTCGCCCTTCATTGCGCTGGTAGGAACAACGATGTCGTTAACGAAGTCAACGAGGTCAGCGCGGTTACCGGTAGCCTTTGCAGCTGCAGGAGTTGCGCCTGCATTTGCCCACTCTGCGGGAACGTCAACGAGAGTAAGAGCGTCCTTACCTGCGTCGATTGCCGCATAGTTAAGGTCAACGATAGCCTGTCCCTTCTTGATGTAGGACTTGTATGCAGCCTTCTTCATGTACTCAATAGCCTCTGCTGCAGGAAGGATCTTTGCAAGGGTAAAGAACGCAGACTGAAGAACGGTGTTCTTAACCTTAGCGTTACCGAGGTCGATAGCGATCTTGGTTGCGTTGATGGTGTAGAACTTAACGTTGTTCTTTGCAATGTAGGTCTTTACGGATGCAGGAAGATGAGCGTCAAGCTCCTCTGCAGTCCAGGGACAGTCGAGAAGGAAGGTACCGCCGGGCTTAACGTCGCTGATCATATCATACTTGTTAAGGTAAGCGTTGTTGTGGCAAGCAACGAAGTCTGCCTTGTTGATATAGTAAGAAGACTTGATGGGGCTGTCACCGAATCTGAGGTGAGAAATGGTGATACCGGAGGTCTTCTTGGAGTCATACTGGAAGTATGCCTGAATGAACTTGTCGGTGTGGTCACCGATGATCTTGATAGAGTTCTTGTTCGCACCAACGGTACCGTCGCCGCCGAGACCCCAGAACTTGCACTGGATCATATCTGCGGGAGCAGTATCGGGAGCAGTAGTCTCAGGAAGAGAGAGATTGGTAAGGTCGTCCACGATACCCATGGTGAAGTGGTTCTTCTGCTCGCCTGCCATGTTTGCGTATACAGCAAAGAGGGAGGAGGGAGGAGTATCCTTAGAGCCGAGACCGTATCTACCGCCGAGAACCTTGATACCGGTTCTGCCGCACTCGTTAAGAGCGGTAACAGCGTCGAGGTAGAGGGGCTCGCCAAGAGAGCCGGGCTCCTTGGTTCTGTCAAGGATGGAGAGAACCTTACAGGTCTCGGGAATAGCCTCAACGAACTTCTGTGCAACGAAGGGTCTGTAAAGGCGAACCTTGATAAGACCAACCTTCTCGCCGTGTGCGTTAAGGTAATCGATAACCTCCTCTGCTACGTCACAAACAGAACCCATAGCCACGATTACGCGGTCAGCGTCGGGTGCGCCGTAGTAGTTGAAGAGCTTGTAGTTAGTACCGATCTTAGCGTTAACCTTGTCCATGTACTCCTCAACAATTGCGGGAAGAGCGTCATAGTAGGGGTTGCACGCCTCTCTGTGCTGGAAGAAGATATCGCCGTTCTCTGCGGAGCCGCGGAGAGCAGGAATCTCGGGGTTGAGAGATCTGTCACGGAATGCCTTGAGGGCGTCCATGTCAACCATCTCCTTGAGATCTTCATAATCCCAAGCGGCAACCTTCTGGATCTCGTGAGAGGTACGGAAGCCGTCGAAGAAGTTAAGGAAAGGAACTCTGCCCTTGATGGTTGCAAGGTGAGCAACTGCGCCGAGGTCCATAATTTCCTGAGCATTGGTCTCCGCCATCATTGCAAAGCCGGTCTGACGGCAAGCGTATACGTCGGAGTGATCACCGAAGATGTTAAGAGCGTGGGAAGCAACGCATCTTGCGGAAACGTGAATTACGCAAGGAAGAAGCTCGCCGGCGATCTTGTACATGTTGGGGATCATAAGAAGAAGACCCTGAGAAGCGGTGTAAGTGGTAGTGAGAGCACCTGCAGCGAGAGAGCCGTGAACAGCACCTGCTGCGCCTGCCTCGGACTGCATTTCAACTACCTTTACGTTCTGGCCGAGAATGTTCTTAGCGGGCTCGCCAAAAATGTTCTTGTCAGACGCAGACCAGGTGTCGGTTACTTCCGCCATAGGGCTGGAAGGGGTGATAGGGTAGATGGCAGCAACTTCGGTGAACGCATAGGATACGTGAGCCGCAGATGTGTTACCATCCATCGAGATTTTTCTTCTCTCTATCATTGGTTTATCCTCCATATAAAAAATTTTTATTACATTATTAATAAAAGAGTTTCCTCAACTAGGTATTATAACATAATTTTTCGCAAAAGTAAAGTATTTAATATGATTTTTATAATTTATTTTGCTCTGCCCTCTGCCTTACGAATAAAGGGAACAACGATGAGCACGAGAAGGGATACGATAGCTCCAACGAGGAAGATCTCGGGAGCAGGAAGATACTCGGTAGTCATAGCGTCAGCACCGGGATTTTCAAGAAGAATTCCACGGGATTGGTTAATGGCATTTCCGATGGCAGGACCCACCAGCATGGGGATAAGAACGCTTGCCACCATACGAACGCCCTGCATCTTACCTGCCGCACCGTTTGGGGTGTGGTCACGGAGAATAGAGCCGTTGAGTGCGCCCGAGAAGATATTTCCGCAGATCATAATGAATCCGCCGAGACCGAAGAGAAGCACGAGAGCTACCTTGTTCTCGATCATAGATGCAAAGTACATCAGAAGCAGACCCACGAAAAGGATCGCAGATGCGTAGTAAAGAAGCTTGCTCTTTTCCATCTTGTCCGAGAGCTTGCCTAGGTAGATGTTAACGCCTGCTCCTGCAAGGATAGCAACGGCGAACACGGCGCTGTATTCAAGAGTTGAGAAGCCGAGATACTGGCTCATGAAGATAATGAGGTAGGGCATAAATATCTGGAAGGCGATGCCGAAGATCGCAACCGAAAGAAGGGTTACGTAGAAGGTGGCGTTTGCCTTGATCACCGAAGGTCTGAAGCCATAGATAACGTCACGGAGACCGCCCGCCTTTTCAAGTGTGGGGGCGTCCTTAAACAGGAAGAGTCCTGCCACACCGCAGATCGTGATCACTGCACCGAGACCGATAAAGAGGTTACGGAAGCCGATAAGATCCTTCAGAATACCGAAGCCGCCTGCAACGATGAGCAGGCCTATGAGAGGGAGAATGGAGAGAATGCTCTCTACCCTGCCTCTGTAAGAGGACTCGGTGTTATCGGTTACCCAGGCGTTGAATGCGGCGTCGTTCGCAGTAGATCCGAAGAGGGTCATTACGCAGTCGCCAACCACCGCAAGGGTCAGGGTAAGACCGATCGCCTGAGCGGCAGGTATACCGAAAATACCACCTACGATGTCGGGAGATGTGCAGCCGAAAAGACCAACGGTAATACCCCAGATGATGTAGCCGATGGATATAAACGAGCGTCTGTTTCCGACTTTGTCGGAAAGTGTGCCTGCAAGAAGTGTCACGAGGGTAGCCGCAATACCGCTGAGCTGTACCATAAGGGTAACGGTGTCAAGGTTTGGCGCAATCTCCTCGTAGACGAAAAGATTGAAATACATATTCTCAACCGACCAGGCTATCTGTCCGATAGTGCCGAACAGAAGAAGCAAAAGCCAGTTTTTACGGGAAAAGCTCTGCATAAGAAAGCTCCTTTCACATTTTTGCATTATAATTGTAGCAGATTTCAACCCCCATGTCAACCGATTTTACCTTCTTTAGCCATTTTCGGTCTGCCAAATTGTGTCCAAACTGTAAATATTTTAAAAATTTTAAAAATTTTTGTATATTTTTAGTAGATTTGTTGACATTTTACAAAATATATGTTATTATATAAAAGTAAATTATTTAAAATAAAATAAGGAGATACGAAAATGCCTGAAATCAAGTATGAAGTTGTAGACAAAATCGGTATCGTAAGCGAAGGTAACAACGGCTGGAACAAGGAGCTCAACCTTATCAGCTGGAACGAGAGAGAGCCCGTATACGATATCCGTACCTGGTCTCCCGACCACGAGAAGATGGGCAAGGGCGTTACCATTTCCGCAGCTGAGGCGAAGGTTCTTCGCGATATGCTCAACGCACTTAACCTCGACTAATTGGGATACATAAAAAACACCGCTTCGGGCGGTGTTTTTTCTTTCTTTTGACAATCTTGGTTTACATTTTTCCCTGTTTTTCAGGTTTTTCCCGTTCCGAAAAAAGCTTGTCGATTATATTTTTTATTGGTCTTGACCGTCGATTCGCCTCGGCGGTCTTTTTGTTTTCGTTCTCAATGAACGCCCGATAGCCCGGGAGAGAGGTGTCGATTCCCAATATTGTGGGGCTGAACACACGCCGCATTCCCTCGTTTATTGCCCCCTTACCTATACGCTTATCTATTATATCAAGCCCTATTCCGAGCTTAGGATAGGTGGCAGAATAGCTCTCTATCATAGTCTCGATCAGCCTGTCGTTCGGCAGCTCGCTCATGTCCATAATTATTGTCTCTCCCCTGCCCCGTCTTATGGATATTCTTCTGACGCTTGCGGTCTCGGGTAAGAGAAGCTCAATTCTATACTCCCTCTGCCCCTGCCTACTCCATCCTGCCTCTCCCATAGCCAAGACGAGGTATTTCTCGCCTCTCAGCTCTACGGTGTTTCTTTCATATCCACGTGTGCCAAGGCGCAGGACGTAATCCTCTCCACTCTCGCGGTAGGACAACGCAAGCTCCCTGCCTAATCGCTTAACGCTTATCTGCTCAAGACCGCCCGAAAAGTTGTTTTGCATCGCTCTCATAACAAGAGGAAGCATTCCTGCACGGTTTTTCGTCAGAGCGTACTCGCCTATAAGACCGTACCATTTGAAGTCGAAGCCGGCGCCAAGTCCCAGCCTTGAGAATATCCCTCTTTGCCCTCTGTCGGGCTTCACCCAGCGTCTGCAGTGAAAGAAGCTGCGTTCCTTGTGGCGAAGGAGCTCAAGGTCGCCTCGGTGTGCCTCGTCCTTTATCTCGCCCCCAAGATATGCCCTGATGATCTCCAGCGCCGCGCTTGCCTGAAAAAGCTCGTTATTTCCTCCTGTCATCACCACCATAACGCCGTTTTTCGGGCATATCCAGAGATTTTGGCCGAGCATTCCGTTGAACAGCACTTCACCGCCCTCACGTGACACCCAAAGGTGGTAGCCGTAATTGAAATTACCGTTTATCTCGGGGACCACCGCCCGTTCAACAGTCGACTCACGGACCCACTCCTCGGGCAGAATACGTCTGCCCATAAACACGCCGCCGTTCATCATCATAATTCCGAGCCTGCCCCAGCTCTCGGGCGACATATATAGCCCCCAGCCTCCCTTTTCCACCCCCTCTGGGCCCTTTTCCCAAAGGTAGCTGCGAATTCCAAGGGGCGCAAAGAATTTCTCCCTCGCAAGGCTGCCAAAGGGTCTGCCGCTCACTCTCTCGCACACCCTGGCAAGAATATAGCTGTTCATACTGTTATAGGCAAACCTGCTCCCGGGGACAAAGCGCACCACCGAGCTGAAAAAGGTCTCGGTCCAATCGGTTTCGGTCACCACCCCTGCCTCGGCAAACTCCACTCCTGCGGTCATAGAGAGCAGGTGGCATATCTTTATGTCGGGAAATTTCTTATCCCTTGTGGGTATCTCGGGAAATATGTCCACCAGCCGCATCTCGGTATCGATCAGCCCCTCTCCCACCAATATCCCTACGATCATACCGGTCACTGTCTTTGCCATAGAGTGGGAAACGTGCCAGCCCGTCACGTCGTAGCCGGGGGCGGAGCATTCGGAGATGACCTCGCCGCCCGAAAACACCATAAGACTGTGAATGTTCGCTCGTCCTTCCCTCTCCAGCTCGCAGAGCATATTATATATCCTCGCCGAGGATATTCCGTGTCTTTCGGGCGTTGAACGGCGAAAGAATTTCTGCTCCGCCTCTCCCACGGCAGTCTTCTGGGGATAGTATGGCACCACCGAGAAATCCCCGTCCTCCCCGAACGCCAGCGAGCCAATCAGCTCCATCGTCCGTTTTTTCCATTTTTCCATAAGCCACCTCGTTTGCGTATATACAATAATTATGCAAGGCAGACGAGGTTTTAAACAAAAAAAAGCGGCACGAAGCCGCTTTTTTATATTAAGGTTGGAAATATGATCTCACCAAGCAGTCCAAAGACCACCGCAAAGGCAAGAATAACGCCTACGATAGCAAGGTTTTCCTTTGGTCGCTTGTTGACCCTGAAAAGCACCAGAATGCCCACTCCTGCGCCCGAGAACAGACCCGAGAGCATAGTTCCCACGGTGATCAGCCCCTCTGTGCAAAGAGTGGTCAGGGCGACCGATGCGGCACAGTTGGGGATCAAGCCGAAGATCGCCGCAATAATATGACCGATAACAGGCTTGTTATACATCACCGCCCCGAGATTCTCCTCGCCAACGAAGAAGATGAGAGCGTTCAGCGCCCAGGTGATGAGCAGAACGAAAATCGAGATCGTCAGGGTGTGATGAAGTGCGGAGTACCAGATACCCCTCTCGCAATGGCAGTTGTCCTCGTCGCAGATAGCGTCGATGTTGATGGGCTCGCTCTCCCGTCTCATAAGCTTCAGCACGAAGTCCACCGCAAGTCCTGCCAGAATACCTGCCAGCGCCTTATAAAGCACAACCAAGGCGATAGAGCCGCCGCCTACCCTGCCCGAGATAAGTATAGGTAGCATCTCGTCGGAGGTGGAGAGGAACACCGAAATCAGCGTTCCAACCGAAACCACTCGTCCGGCGTACAGATTTGCCGCCGCAGCCGAGAAGCCACATTGTGGCACGGCACCGAGAGCACCGCCCACCACGGGAGCGAACACGCCTGCCCGTTTCATAAAGCCCTCTGCCCTCTCCCCTGCCTTATGCTCGATAAACTCCATAAGCAGATAGGTCAGAAAGAGGAAGGGGATTATTTTCAAGGTGTCAAGCAAGCCGTCAAGCAGAATACTCTCCGCCCACTGCCCCTCGCCACCGTGTGCATGCAATAAAAACATCAAATTTTCCTCATTTTTTGATTTCCATAATATAATAATACTTTTTTTCGGAAAAGTCAAGCATTTTTATTTTGAAATAATAATTTACTCCTTCGGTGGAATAATAAGAAAAACGAAAGGAGAAAATATGAACAGCGATACGATGAATCTACTCACCGAGTGCCAGGCAGGTATCCGAATGGGCGAGGCGGCGATAAAGCAGGTCCTTCCCCACGCAAAGGATAAGGAGCTTCGCCACGCCCTCGAGGTAGCAAAAAATACCCACGCCAGCCTCGGCGATGAAATACACAAAATGATGCTTGACGGCGGCAAAAGCCCAAAGGATGCCCATCCCGTGGCACGTGCTATGAGCAGTATGAAGATCTGCGCCACCATGATGATGAAGGAAAGCGACAAAAGCATAGCCGACCTGATGACCGACGGCTGCGATATGGGAATAAAGTCTCTCTCGGGTTACCTGAATCAGTACAAGAACGCCACCGACGAGGCGAAAAATATGGCAAAACGTCTCATCGCCTCGGAGGAATTCCTCGAGGGCAAGCTCCGCAGCTATCTCTAAACCGAACAAAAACTGCCGTTTTTGTAAACTAAAGGGTACATTTCGGCAGTTTTTTCATTTTGTGACCACACCCCCGGACGCCGACGACAAAAAACAAAAAATTTCTTCAACAAAAATTCAAAAACCCCTTGACTTTTCCGCGCCCGAGTGCTATAATATACTAGACTTTTCGAGAGGCCAAGCCTCCCGAAATCAAATATCTGGGTGTGGCGCAGTTGGTAGCGCGCTACCTTGGGGTGGTAGAGGCCGCAAGTTCAAGTCTTGTCACTCAGACCAAAAAGAGGGTTCATAACGAACCCTCGTTTTTCTTTTGTTTTCTCGCAAATCCTCGCGAAATCTCGCGTTTTCGCAACAAATAAAACGGACTTGTCCTTCCCTGCTTCGAGGGTTGAACAAGCCCGTTTTTCGCCTTTGACCACATGTTTGACCACTTAGGGAGAATTTTAGGTTGTTTTCAGTCCTATAATCTCTTTTTAAAATTCTGCCGTCTTACCAATCTCTCAGCATTTCAGCTGTGATTTTTTCTCTTCCTACATAATATTGTGACGGGATTGTATAATCATCCGCAAGTCGCAACACAGGATTATCGTGATCATACATGTATTTTAAAGACGATATTTGATATTGATGCAATCTTTGAAGAATACAACGTAACAAATAGCGTTTCTTTAGCGAATCAGAATATTGATCGTGATCGTCAAACAATACAACAGATAACGGCAATTTATATTCATAACAATAATAATCGCTATTCTCCATGTATTTCCATCCAACGGATTTACATTGTAGACATTCTACTAGTTGCCCCAAAAATTCCGGGACACCAGATAGCTCTCTCGCATAATTATTTCTATACAACAAATCTTTAAATGCAAAGCCATTGAAACAAAAATCTTCTCGCCCCTTATAGTATCCTAGCCGTACTTTCATGTAACTAGAATTGCCATTCCAGCATTTATCCCAATCAACTACCTTGCCTTTGTATATCACATCAATATGTTGATTGCCTTTTGAAAACTCAATGCCATTTTCTTTCATAAACAAGCTGAATTGATTTTCAGACAAAAGCAAATCTGCAAGATTACGCCCTTCTATTTCACCTTCTGCACCATGTAACCTCCGCGCTAGATGATATAACAATATCTCATCGGGATATATAGTAACTCTTTTCGAAATAAACCAATCTAATTTATTCAAAAAATCATCTTCATCTTTTGAGGATCTATCTAATAGCAACAGTTGTTCGTGTAGTTCTAAAGGGTGCATATCAAAAAGATTGCATGTGGATTTTTCCATACTTTCTCTAGTATGTGTATCAATATACATTTTTCACCTACTTAAACCTTCTTTTCTTATAGAAAAACGATAGCTTTTATAATGTTAATAATCACTTCTTAACCCCAATATCTTTGCCAATGTGCTTATAACATCAAACGAGTCTAGAGGTTCCAACTCAACAATGCCGTGACATTCGCGCCTTACTCGAATAATCTTTTCAACATCCCCCTGAAAAACATTATAAGGATGTGATAATTCAAGTGCATAATCTCTAAAACTTTCAAAAGAATCAATCGTTTTGAATCTCACAAAGTAATGTTTAAAATCTGCCTTTGCGTAAAGAACATCATATTTTTCTTTAAAGAGATTAAGTATCTTCACTTCTTCGTAATCCAAAGACACCATATACACTTCTGACTGTTCAAACTCAATATCCGGTCCAGATTTCCAATTAATACTTATATGATTTGAAAAGTCTATCTCCTTTAAATCTTCTTTCGCCAAATATCTTCTAAGCACGAATACAATGTGCAAAATAGGAGCATTAGCAAGATGACTTTCTTCGCGACACATATACTTTATGTCACCTAACAATTCAACACAATGATAGTTGCAACAAGAACAAAATAGTTTTTTAATTCTAGATGTGATATCTCTGCAAGCATATGGAACTTTGTATATGTCTAAAATAGTATTTAATTCATCGTATAATGCTTTCTCTTCTTCATTATCAAGATCCAATGATTGATATGATTGTCCGTTATTGTATGCTGCAGCTTCATATTTAAATTTACGAATGCAAGCATCTAACACTAGCGTCTGTAATAACAAATTTTGGATTGACTCATCCATGTCGTATAAAATATTACGATGATAACACCTATTGAGCTCTTCCAACTTTTCATCCGATAGATTCTCAAAAATATATTGTGCCAAAAGTATATCTTGAGTTGCCTGTGCAACAATTGCATCTTCTTCGTACTCAGAATAATCAGTTTCCTCTATGGGATAAAGTGCTTCTTTTATATCTTCAAGTTTATCCTTTATCTCTCCTTCCAGCAAATATAATTCTGTCAATATTTCCTCAATACTCGGACGGAGTTCGGGATTTTGAATTCTACATTTCTGCACAATACCATCCAAGGGTAGTAAAAGCGGGTTTTTGTCTGCAATCGTCAAAAACGCCTCGCCCGAAGGGTTCTGTTTTGTAAAGAGTTCATTTATGATTCTTCCCAAAGCATATATATCACACGCAGTGGTCACATCATCAGTAGCTAATTGTTCGGGAGCGGCATAACGACGATTTCCTAACCATTCTCTTTGTCTTGTTTCGATCGAGTTCTCAAAATGAGCAATACCAAAATCTGTTAAAATCAACGTATTATCATCGTCTATAAGTATATTTTCGGGCTTCAAGTCCCTATGAATTATACCGCCGTCTTGATTGTGAATGAATTGTATTGCTTCGCACAACTGAATAATATAGTCTAACAAAACAAATGAATCGTTTTCGATTTCAACAACAGTTCTAAGGTTTCTCGGATAATATGGCATAACACAATATGCATTACCTTTTTCGGAAACATAGTCTAAAACTTTTACAATATGCTTGTGTTCAGTATCTTTACAGAACTGGCATTCGTGGCCAAATCGAGCAAGTTTCTCGGCATTCCTACTCGCTCCTTCACTCAACACTTTAATAGCATATGCTCGAGAATCGCCTAGCACTTCGGCTTTCCACACAGTGCCGTTTCCCCCCTCGTCAACCTGTTCCTTGATTACATAATTGTTTGATTCAAGTTCTAAAATTGTTCCAACTCGAATTTCCATTAATGAACCTTTCTTATTTTCTTTAACAAAAGATTTTATATAACGATTGTTACATGCATATAGCGACCTTAATTACTCCGTCGCGCTTGTTTTCAAACAGTTCGTACGCGTCGTCGATTTTCGCAAGCGGATAGGTATGCGTGATCAGCGGCTCAGTATCGAGCTTGCCCTCGGCGATGAGTTTGAGCGTTTCCTCGCAATCGCAGCCGTCAACGCCGCCGGTCTTGAATGTCAGATTCTTGCCGTACATATCCGGCAGAGGCAGTATCTGCGCCTTGTCGTAAAGCGCCACCACCGTGACAATTGCATTCGGGCGTGCGCATTGCCATGCAAGCTCGAAGGTGTTCTCTGCACCGGCAACCTCAAGTACCACATCCGCACCGCCGTGATCGCTGTTCTCGCGAACAAAATCAAGGCATTTTTCGGGCGTAACCGTCAGCACGTCGGGATAGTGCTCGTTCACAAACCTGATGCGATTCTCGTCTTTCTCGCACACGATAATACGCTTCGTATTCTTCAGCATCACGCAAAGGAGTGTGCAAATTCCCGTGGGGCCTGCTCCGATTATGAGCACGGTATCGTCCGTTGTAATCTCGGAGATCTTCGCCGCCCAATATCCCGTGGCAAGAACATCGCCCACGAGCAGGGCTTGTCTATCGCTCACGGTGTCAGGAATTTTGTTCAGTCCCTGATCCGCGAACGGCACGCGAACGTACTCTGCCTGACCGCCGTCAATTCGGCAACCGAGAGCCCAACCGCCGTTTTTGTCGGTACAGTTGTTGACGAAGCCTTTCTTGCAGAAGAAGCACTCGCCACAGAATGTTTCCACATTGACCGTGACTCTGTCGCCGGGCTTTACGTGTGTAACTGCAGAGCCGACTGTGTCCACGATACCGACCATCTCATGACCGACCGTGATTCCTTCCACCGCTCTCGGCACGCTGCCGTGCTTAATATGTAAATCGCTCGAACAGATGCTTGCCAAAGTCACCTTGACGATAGCATCCCTCTCGTGCTGTATTATCGGCTTTGGCTTCTCAACCAAGCCGAATTTTCCTTTTGATATGTAAGTATATGTTAACATATTTGCCTCTTTTTGAGTTTTCCATTTTCTTTGCTTACTGGGTATCAAATTTTGATTTATCTTTCAAAATCATAGTTGCTTGTTAAATATTCGTGCAAATCATTCCAGAATTCAAGAACAATATTATACTCATTCCAGTTAGAGAATAGCGATTTAATACCGTTAATCTCTGTCGCTTCATCTAAATCTTCTATATTTTTCAATCTTGCTCTAACACTTTGCTCTACCGCAAGAAACAATTTTCTAGCATCCTGTTCTGCATTGTTGTCACGAATCTTTTTATATGTCTTTGCTTTGACCCAGAACAGCATGCATTCAATTGCATGAGAAGGAATGTGATATTCACCTTCGTGCTCTTCACACACCATATTTCTTACCGTCTTAAAGGCTCTTACCATGTTCAGAAATCGACCATTTGTCGCATCGTTACGCTTGCCGAGTTCAGATTGATCCTTCGTCGGATAAAACTCTTCTTCCTCTTCGGCATCGTCGTTCCAAACAGATACATATCCCTGCTCTTGTCTACAAACAATCAAATCTACCTTGAGGCGTTTTTTCTTCGGTAACACAACGATTGATTTAATATGGCGTTCAACATAGTCCTCGCCAAAGCGATTGATCAAAACTGCCTCGACATTATCTTTTTCGTCACACAAATCTACATCACAGTTAAAATTGCAATGGATATCAACATCATCCGAGTCGGCATTTGCACTGTTTTTTGATGCAGAACCGCGTAAAATCAATTGGAGTTGATTCACTCTCATCATCTGATTGTACCTACGATCAGCTAAAAAGGCATTGTGTATCTCGTTATATGTATAGCTAATTTTTTCTCTATCACTAAACCCGTTATCCCACTCGCCTACTGCTTTGCTTAACGGTTTCTTTTCTTTCTTGCTCATTCCACATCCTCAAAATACACCTTAAATGCCGGTAGCAATTGATATGTATTTTCTTTGCTCCTATTTTCAGATTCTTCTATAACTAAGCAACTATTCAAAAGCTTTTTAAGATTCTTGCGTGCATTCTTTGGGGACAAATTAATTGCATTTTGAACATTTGCTTGCAGCGACGTTTGCCATTCTCCATTATACCAAGTTTTCTTCAATGGTTTTATTATCAATAGTTGATGATGTTCAACACAGTTTCTCAACTCGCGCAGAGCATCTAAATTCTCTTTCAAGTGTTCGAAATCGTTATCGAAAACTTCTTTTTGCTTTTCGGAATCTAACAATAGGAATATTGAATTCAAAACGTGCATATCGCAGTTTTCTAATAATTCGAAAAGCGAAATGGTTTCAACATTTCTATCAGCAAAAAGTCTTTTAATCTTTCTCTTTACGATTTGTTCAGGTTTATACTCGACACCAAACAGATCAGAAAGCTCACTCATCCATCTGTCCTTGCTTAATTGAACGTGCTGATCAAAGTATGCATTATTGACAGCAGCCCTCATAGCAATTTCAATAAAGGATATAGTTTTATGTAAAGCTCGTCTTAGTTTCACATCATAGCGGTAATGCTGAGAAAGAAACTCATAGTCGATTTCCTTTTTAGCTTCATTCTTAAGAGCAAAATACAAAGACGAATAACGTTCAATACCTTTTAATTTCAAATAATTCTCGCACTTTTCTCTGTCCTCATCTTTTACAATTAAGCCAGGAAAATAAGTTTTTAAAATCTCTTGATTCATTTCACTTTCCTTTCCGCGTTTTTGAACAACTGTTCAGAACATTTCCGAACCTCATTGACTATCCGCAAAAATTGTGATATAATAATACTGCATTTGATGTGACTGTCCGCTTCTATTGGAGGTGACATCATGAATGCGCAAACGGAACTTAAACCATATGATGAAATAAGAACAGCAAAGAACGCATACAAACTGATTGTAGAATCCGGGCGTTCCATTGAATCTGTAGCCTTGGACATCCAGGCTTCTGATCGCCTGATTTACTATTGGGCAAACGGTGAGCGCTCTCCCAACATCAAGCATTTATATGCTCTTTCGCAGCTGTTCCAAGTTCCTATCGAAAGCATCCTCGGTTGAGGGTGCTTTTCGTTTTGAACACCTGTTCATGACGATTTTGACTGTCCTGTGTTATAATGAAACCACTACTAACAAGGAGGTTTATATCATGAGCAAAGGAAAAGGTGTATCCGGTAATACTCATTCCCGTAGCCAGCTTAACAACTACGCGAATCAGAACAACCCGAACAATTCTGCCAATAGAGCGAATAACAACAATCGCTCCAATCAGATGAATCCCAACAACAGCGCTTATCACCAAAGCCGCAATGGCAACGGCAAAAACGGCAAATAGGACTTAAGGCGGCTCACTTGACGGCGAGCCGTCTTTTCTTTGTTTACTGCATATCAAAATTTAATGGTCAAAGATCCACTCAGAAATCTCTGAAGTTGTTCTTTGACCATTGTTTTCAACTTATCTCCAAACCTCAGAAGATTCAAGCGATTGAATCGCATAACACATAAGCTTATCGTCAAAATAGACCTTAATACCAATATCTTTTGCCGCAGGAACATCCGGAAGGCCTGTAATAGTAAGAACACCGCCCGGCTTTGTAATATCAACCTGAGCTTCTATTGATTCTTGGTAAACGGTTGTTCTTGCATTAAACCATTTTAACCACACCTTAACCTTGATTGGTTTCAGTGTGTCAAGTCCAATTCGCTCCATCATTCTCTCAATATAACGTTTACCGTAATACGTATCAGAGAATGAAATGTTTATTGTGTTTGCATGATATGAACATTCAGTAAGAAATACACCGTTATTTTCAAATGTATCACGCTTATATGTCTTTATTATGCTCTGATATTTTGCAAACGCAAACTGATTTGTTTCTCTGAGTAAATTTAGAAGTGTCGTGCGTTCAAGATCGTTTCTACACAAAATATTGCTGATGCAAGACTCTATCGCCATTGATTTCGGATGAACGATTTCTGCATGTCGATACAATTTTGTGGTTTCAAAATTATCAAATGAATTGTCATAAATATAATCAAAATTCAATCTTGAAAACGCTTCAACGCCGCTATATACCCTGGCACCGTGTCCTGCTTGAGAAGTTTCCGAAAATTCTACACCTGGAAGAGCTAACAACTTTTCAAGATCAAACAACAAGAAAATCGGTACCGGAACATTTGCATTTTCATCACCATCATAACGCAATGAAGGGTGCTTGTAACCTTCATTGTAATACTGCGTTGGAGTTAACGGACGGAAATAGAATCGCACCTTAGATACAACATCTGAATTTGTCATATCAATAACCTGACGGCTCGCATTATCATTTTTCATAACTCTCATATTCGCTGCATCTGCGCGACTATATAAGAAGCCCGAGCTGAGAATACTCACAGCATTCGTTACATCCGTGTAGTGAAAAGCAAATTTGGGCCACCAAGCAACAGGGCTATGATTTTCAGAGTTATCACGAATGATATCAATATACTCCATATTAGCCCTCCTTAAATCCATGGACTCTACCCAATCCCGAATTGATCTGATACCCAGGAACCATGGAATCAGTTTTCGAATCATATATCTTGATTTTAGAAAGATATCCCGTTGCATGAAGTAAGCCATAGACAAGCTTCTTCACTTCACTAGCATCTTTTTCAGCAAATACTGAGCTTACACGAACATCATCCCATATCAAGTACAATTGACTTTCTTCTACATCCCATTTTTGATTTGCAGACACAGATGTGATCGTAAGTGTCTGATCCTGATATGTCATTTCATACTGCTGATTTCCAATTTCGAAAGAATACGGCAGCATAGCACTAAGATTTGACAAATCGTCTTTTACTCCGTTGAAAGACATGTCCTTTGCATTTTGCTTCAACCAATCAATTGTCTTTTTAGGTTCTTTATGCTCCGGAGTAATATCCGGATTTGTACCAAGATATATATATACATCTATTGGCAATTTCTTAAGATATCTCTCCATAATAGGCTTAACATCTGCCCAATTCAACTCACCGTTTCCGCATCCCAAGCGAGGAAATGCAATCGAGGTGATGTTTTTTTCTGCGTATGTCTGGACAAATTTCATTAACCCTTTTTCGATATATTCAAGCTTTGACGGATTGCGCCAATTCTCTTTTGTAGGAAACATCAACAACCAATGATCAGCCTCATAAAATAACATTAATTTTCCTATTGTCAATTGATGCTTTTCACATGCTAATTTATATTTTTCAAACATCTGAGGATAACGCTGTTTAAATGAAAGTGCCAACCCTTTTCCCATCACTCCAACAGTATTTACTGTGTTTACTATAACTTGTGCCGGACTTTCAAATATATCCCCTTCAATATATTCAATCATAACATTTCTCCTAATTAATCAATAGTTACCTTATCTCCATTTGGATATACAAATTCACATTTCAATTCACATCCGACCACGAGTGCAATATCCCTTAATTCTTCTACAGAAAAACTTCCGCGTTTCATTTTTTGATTAAAAGCTTGAGGTGTCTTATTAAGTCTTCTTGCCATTTCAGCTAACGACATATCGGATTTTAAGCAGAGCATTTTCAATTGCTCATCAATTCTCATACGAAATATCACCACCCTTCCAATACTATTATAAACTAAAATGTTTATCTTGTCAATATATTTGTTTATAAATGTTCAATCTTTTTGACATTTTGCTTTGTTTTCTGCGCAACTGTTATTCTTTGTTTACTGCATATCATTTTTTGATCTCATATTGGAAATCCATATTTTTCAAAGCATCCTCAAAAGCCTGATAAAAAGCTATCTCACCGTTCTTCCATTTTTCAAGCTGCTGTTCTAATTCGGTGCTTATCGCAAGTCCTTCAATCGCATTGATTGCTTCAGCAAACGATAAGCACCTTTCTTTTTCTTCGAGAGTCAAGGCATCCATGCCTTCACACAATTTACGCCTTGACTCTCTTGCCTCATCCAATCCCATATTCCTCTTTCATCTCCGCTATCATCCGTGCGAGTTTTTCTTCGCATTCTTCGATGCTGCCGGCATAGATGTTGCGTGTTATTCGTTTGCCGTTGACGATCGGCGAATAACGTCCTTCCCACACGTTCTTGCTGACCTGATGGATCGATCCTGTTCCCTGCCGTCTGT